>JASFEF010000155.1:0-6937 GCA_050124975.1 Candidatus Thorarchaeota archaeon
CACTCGATTCCAAAACCAACAGGTCGGCGATTTCTCTACAATTCCAAGGGATGCGATGTTTTTGGTTGAAAATGGAGAATTAAAACCTATCAAGAACATGCGTATCAGTGACAACACAATGCGGATGTTCAAAAATATCGATGCATTGGGCAACGATCGGACACAGATATTCTGGTGGGAAGTGAGAACTCCAACAATCATCCCAACGATGAGAATACGTGATTGCAAAATGACAGCTGCAACTCAATAGAATGGTCAGAGTGTTCATACCCTTCTGTGCAGGCGTCGTGACTCAGCTGCGGCATAGTGGAAGAGCTCACTCACGTTCAGCCCTGTCTTAGCCGAGGTCTCGAAGAACTTGAGAGTAAGGAGGTCCGCCAGCAGTTGACCATCTTGAGTTGTGACCTCTGCCTGTTCCTTCATGTCTGACTTGTTAGCCACAAGTGAGCCACCAAGAAAGTCCTCACGCTGGATACAGATCTTCTCTGTCAATGCTTCATGGAGGTCTGTGATGCGTTCAAAGGTTGCGCGATCAGTGACATCATAGACCATGATAAGATGATGCGCCCCTTGGTAGAATTGGTTTCGAAGTCCAGCGAAGGTTTCTTGTCCTCCGATGTCTGCAATCGTGAGAACGACTCGACCCTCAGGAAACTCGAAAGTGGCAGCACTTAGGTCAGCACCAATTGTCGCAGTGTGTGTTTCTCTGAACTCGTCGCTCTGGTATCGTCGAACTAAACTTGACTTCCCTACATTAGGGGGTCCAACGATAATGGCTTTGTAAAGTTCAACAGACACAATGCTCACCGTTCCCAAGATGAACGGTTCTTTGTTGGCCATGGTGTCTTATCAGGCTTACGTAGACGGATGAATCGAAGCCTTTTAGAAGGACATCCCTTTGAGGTATGAACATGGTCGACCTCAATGAACTCAGATCACGAACTACAAATGTTCGTGATTACATAGATGGACTCAAAGGCAAAGACAAGGAGAAATTCCTTGAAGTGTATAACACTTACAAACTCAAAACTGATGTGGTCGACAAACTACGTGAAACTCTCCAGGAACTCACGGTTGTCGTCTTTTCAGCTGCATGGTGCGGTGACTGCAAGAGAGCAATGCCCGTTATACAACAGTTAGAAGAGCAATTGGGACTAGAAGTTCTTGTCTTTAACAAAATCAAGACTGCTCCACTGGATCCAGACCGTCAATGGGCGGTTCCACCGTCGCCTCCTGAAGTCAATGAATGGGGAGTGACTGCGATTCCCTGGTTCAACTTCTACGATGCAGAAGGGAACTTGGTAGGGACACTAATTGAAAAACCAACCGTCAAAGAGACTCTAGAGGAAGAAATCCTTCACGTGCTCAGAAATAAATAGTGATTGTATCATATGCGGATTGCAATTTAGGAGGAGAATCATTTGGAAATACCAATGCTAACCAATTTCATTGAAGGTCTAAAACTATTCTTTGCGAGTAAGAGAATGCGATGGTTCACACTCGTGTTCTTTGTTGGAGCGGTGATCATAACAATCTGGGAAAGTCTTGGTGCGATTTTTGATATTCTTGACCCGTTGGTCTTTACGGGAGGAGTATTTCCAATCTACTTTATGTTGGCAGCTTTCATGTCTATGCTCGGACTATCTCGTTTTGTAGCTAGTGATGAGTCATACATGAAATCCTTCGTTTACACCATCATCTGGGGAGTCATCAGCGTCTTTGTACTAATCGGAATGGTATGGTTTACTTTCGGACTCTTCATGATAGTATTCGTCGGTATAGCATTCTTAGGATGGATTGTGTTCCAGTCGTACTTTGCTACAAGGACCTCCCTAGGTTTTGCCCAGAGTGTGGACATGGGTAAACGTTCCCTGCTGATTGGACTCCTTTACGGTGCCATTTACATCTTCAACTATGCAGTGGTTATCGGTGCAGTGATCGTTGGTTTGTTCCTTTTCACACCCCCGTTAGTGCCAATTGTATGGGCGATCTTTGGAGGGTTGCTTGCACTCGGTTTCAATTTCCTAAACGGACTAATTCTTGTTGCAGAGCGGAACAAGTCAACTGCGAGTGGGATTTCAGTTCTTGGTCTTTTCATTTCACTTTACTCTGCTTACTTCATCTACAATGTGCTCAAGGGATTTGATCCGGCATTGGACTTAGTCAGTATCGCAATCTCTGTTGCATTCATCCTTTACACAATGAGCGGTATAGGTAGGACACTCGCTAGTAGAGCTGACGCGGACACCAGATTCAAACTCTCGAGAGAGTTTGCAACGACCCTGACTTACTTCATGGCTTCAGGCTTCATGTTTGTTGATTCTGTCTTCACAGCCATCATAGTTGATCCAAGTATGCAGGGTATCGTTTCTGATGTCATCAAACTACTGTTGTTCCCATTCATTGCGTTCATCATGGTCCTGCGCTACCTCTACATATCGAGGAAAGCCGTTAAAGATGCGGAACCAATCCCTGAAGAAGAACCAGCTGTCGAGGAAGAGGAACCAGTAGTCACTGAGGATGAGCCGGTAGTGATTGATGAACCGGAAGAAGAGGAGGATGTCCTTCTAGTTCCTGAAGACGAAGAAGCTGAAGATCTTCAAGATGTGTCAGATGAGGAAGAAGTCTTAGAGGAGTACTACGTTTCAGCCGAAGAGGAGCCTGATAAGGACGAGTATGAGAGTGAGTGACACTTAACGCCGTTCACTCACTCATTCCCTCCTATCCGAAGCCTTTTATCCACTACAGCTAAGACCTTCGCGCGGATAATTTATCCGCAGAAGATAGGAAAAAACCGGTGACACTGATATGGCAAAATTCGAGTGTATGGTATGCGGTTGGGTCTACGATGAAGATGTTGGCGATCCTGACAGTGGCATTGCTGCTGGCACAAAGTTCGCTGATATCCCGGACGACTGGGTATGTCCAATGTGCGGGGCTTCTAAAGAGGACTTTGAAGAAATTTAGTACAACCAGCTGAATAGGGGGCGCTTTGCCCCCATTGCAGCATCTTCTTTCTTCACTTACAAAATGACAGATGGTTAGAATCAGCGCCATCTCTTGTGTTCGCTAGCTCACATGCTATACGCAGAGGTACTCACTTATATACAGAACTGCGTCTCTTTGTAATACTTCTTTCGTTTGTGATTCAAAAAATCGCAAGGTGAAGGAGGAGGAATGTAACACTTGGAAAGAAACCAGATAATCGCTATAGTGGTCATCATAGTCATTGTAGGCGGTGCTGCTGGGTATATACTATTCTTTGCTCCGACCCCTCCGGCGGAGTCAATAATTATCATGGGGACTACTGACTCAGTAGAGTCTAGTCTAGACATGGCCCAGTCGTACGACTACTTTGGTTGGGAAATGATCGCTTCACTAAGCTCAGGTTTAGTGGAAATAGAACCCGGCTCAGAAGCTGGGGCGGATGACATAAACCCTGCACTAGCAACGGAATGGGAAGCAACTGGGGGTGGCACAATTTGGGACTTCACCCTACGTCAGGATGTCTTATTCCCTGATGGTCGAGAGTTCAACGCTACTGATGTCAAGTACACATTTGACAGAAACTGTAACCTCACAGGTGACGGTCTCTTCGAACTTGACGGTCCACAGCTTAACATGGGTTATGCTGGGGAAGGTGGTATCATTGATAATGTAACAATCGTAAGTGAGTTCGTTGTCAGATTCTATCTACAGATCCCATTCGCACCGTTCTTGCAGCTAATGGCTTGTCAAGCATCATTTATGGTTGACAGACTAGTTGCTCCAATGGATGAACTTGTAACATACAACACCGACGGGGATCCACTCACTCCAAATGCACTAGGTCCATATCTCCTAGATGAATGGACTCGTGTTGGAGGTAGTGATGAAGAAATCCGACTCGTAAAGAATGAAAACTACTGGAACGCAGCCGAAGGTCTACCAAAGACTGATACAATCGTAATCAAGATGTATGCGTCAGATACAGCTCTTGCTTCTGCAATGACCTCACTTGAGATTGATGTTGCTTATCGTCATCTCACTGCAACACAGGTCGAAGCATTCAGAGATAATACTGATGTGACAGTTCACGAAGGTATTGGCGCACAGATCCAGTATCTATGCTTCAATCAAGATATCTACCCCTACAATGAAACTAACATCCGTAGAGGTATCGTAGCCGCACTAAACAGGTCTCATGTTACCGAGGCAGTGTTCCTTGGAACATTTGATCCGCTATTCAGCATGGTACCTGAAGGAATGGCATATCACCTACCAACATTCGAAGTGTATGGTAGTGCTAACTACTCATACACAGCAGATATGCTAGCACCATTTGGCTATAATGAAACACATCCGCTTGAATTGAACCTGTATTATGAGAGCTCAGGACACTACCCACAGAGTCAAGAGCAAGCACTCGTTTACGAAGATGATTGGGAGGCAAGTGGAGTTATCGATGTAACCTTATCAGGTCTTGAATGGCCGAGTTACAGGTTGGCAAGGAATGAAGGAACCATGCCTGTTTTCATCTACGGCTGGTACCCAGACTTCATTGACCCAGATAACTACGAGTTCCTACCATTCGCAAGCTGGCTCAACTTGGGTTACAACAGCACCTATCCACAGGGTGGTATTGATCAATACAACCTTTGGGTGGAAGGACGCAGTGCAACAACTGATGCAGCTAGAGAGGCTGCTTATCATGCACTTCAGGAACTACAAGCCGAAGAGTGCTCAGTGATTCCTCTCTGGCAGAGCAGCACAGTTGCTGTTGCGAGGCCAAACGTTGCAGGTATTGTTCTCGACATCACTGTGAGTTGGCGCCATTGGCTCCTATACATTGAGTAGTCATACAGTTCAAACAAATCAAGAGATTTGGCAGGCAGAATCGCCTGCCCTTCTCTTTCTCTTTTTTCAAAACCTAATGTGTTATTACTTACGTCGAAGAGCTTAAGACTAGCCATATTCTGTATTGGCTAACTAAAATGAGATGGTGAATGAAATGTCCCTGAAGTCATATGTGGTTAGCCGAGTCTTATTGACCATCCCAATGATAATGTTACTACTCACATTTGTTTTTATCATTGTACGAATTCTTCCAGGAGACCCTGCTCTTCTCCACTTTGAGAGAAATGTAGACCCAGAAGTACTTGCGCAGTTCCGTGAAACGCTTGGGTTGGATGTGCCTCTCCTTCAACAATATTTCGAATACTTGGGGGGACTTCCTTTTGGTGACTTCGGGTTGTCCATGCAGGACTTTACCCCAATCAGCGATCACATAGCAATCAGATTCCCAGCCACACTTGAGTTAACTATCTACTCAATGCTCTATGCAGTGATTCTTGGAGTCGCTCTAGGTGTCAGATCTGCAAAGAAGTATGACAGTGTACAGGACCATGGAATCAGAATGTTTGGTATTGTCACCTATGCAATTCCTGTGTTCTTCTTAGGTATGATTCTCCAAATCATCTTCTCAGTATATCTAGGTTGGTTGCCCACAGGGACTCGTTTCAGTCCACGCTACGATGAGCCTGCGACAATTACTGGAATGTATACAATAGATGCTTTACTGACTGGAAATCTAACAGCCCTTATTGTAGCTTTCCGGTATTTGATACTGCCAACAATTTCACTAGGCACAATCCTATGTGGGATATTCATTCGACTCACTCGAACAAACATGCTTGAAACAATTCGTCAGGACTTTGTTGTTGCTGCAGAAGCACGGGGTCTCTCATCCAGCAAAATCACCTACACATATGCACTGAAGAATGCTTTCTTGCCTATTCTTACAATGATAGGCCTACAGTTTGCAGCTCTACTTGCTGGAGCTGTACTAACTGAAACGACATTCAGTTGGCCGGGATTAGGAACATACCTTGTCCAACGAATTGCACATAGGGACTATACTGCTATACAAGGAGTTGTGGTTTTCTTTGGAATTCTTGTGTCCATTGTGACTCTATTCCTTGACATTTTGTATGCGTATCTTGACCCGCGCATTAGACTCTGAGGTGATAGAAGAATGAATCAACAAACCAAAGCAATAAGTGGTGTCTTCTACTTCCTCATTCCGACTACAGGGGACTGGAAGGAAAAATCACGAAGGTTCCTTATCGGTCTGGCAATTGCGCTAATTGCTTCGCTTGCTGTCATTGTTTCCTTTATTGGACTCGCACTTCGATCCAATAGTGGAATTGGAATCTGGGTTGTCGGATTCACCATTCTATGCGCGTTCATCATCCTAATTGCAAGTGCATATCGCAGGTACAAATTGTATCATGATCAGATTACCCCAAGGAGAGGATGGTTGTATATTGTTGTGGTGTTCCTCATACTTGGTCTAGTTTCTGCCCTGCTTGGATTCTTCTGGGTTCCAGAGAGTGAGGGGGCTTTGTCCGGAGCACTAGTGCTAGGAGGTACTATCCTAGGCGTCATAGTGATTCTACTTTATGACGGATATCCCATATTGCAAGAACGGGGATCCCCAGGATATGTGACCATCGCGGGACTCTTGATTGTCTTCGCAATGGTCTATATGACTGCAGTTTCGTGGTGGATTGTCCCCTATGACCCTAGAGACTTAGATGTTGGACCTTACGGTGGTGCTCCATCTCCAACTTTTCCGCTGGGTACAACAGCACTTGGACAGGACCTACTAAGTAGGACCATTACTGGTGGAGGGATCATGCTACAGGTTGCTGTGTTATCAGTTGTCGTATGTTTTTCCATTGGCGTTCCATTAGGTCTTGGAGCGTCTTACAGAGGAGGGAATACAGACAAGGTAGTGTCCTTGGTCATGGACAGCATTTTCGCATTTCCTGGACTTGTACTTGCAATTGCCATCGCCGCAATGCTTGGGCCCGGTGTGGTAAACATGGCTTTGGCAATCGCTGTCGTATACATCCCATCATACTTCAGGGTGATTCGTAGTCAAGTACTCACTGTC
>JASFEF010000156.1:0-6910 GCA_050124975.1 Candidatus Thorarchaeota archaeon
TGCTGGACTGTTCTATACGTTTGGGTTATTTGCAATAGGTAGGATTTTCGCTGCGATATCCGACCATGGACATATTGAACATGATGTGGATCACGATGTTGACCACGATTATGAGCATGATGTGGATCATGACATCGACCATGATGTTGACCATGATATTGATCATGACGTAGACCATGACATTGGACATGAAGTAGAACATGACCTTGATCATGATGTAGGACATGATTTTGATCATGACATCGAGCACGGATATGATGTTGACCATCCAGATGTAGAGCATGACTTGGATCACGACCTCGATCATGATGTTGATCATGGAGACATTGACCACGATCTAGAACACGATCTAGACCATGATGTTGAGCACGATGTGGACCATCATGTCGAGCATGACCATGATCTGGATGTAGACCATGATGTTCCAGATGACAAATCTGGATTCTTTGAAACCGAAAGAGGGGCACCGATGGGGGTCACAATTGGTACTTCCCTCGTTACATTCGGATTCCTAGGCTCATTGCTATACTATGAAGGAATCATGTTTCCATTAGTTGGTAAGATTGCGATGCATCTCATAGGTGTAGTAGTAATGGTCTATGCTGTGAGGACAGTTCTTAGAAAAGCATTCGTAGAGTCTGGATTCATGATAGAACCTAGACATGTAGTCGGTCGTGAAGTGGAGGCAGTTTCAACAATCAATGATGGGTTTGGCGAGGTCAGATTGGAAACGGAGATGGGTCTCAGGCGATTCCATGCAAGACCATTCCAGAAAGGAGTAGTCTTCCAGAAGGGGACTGATCTCTTCATCGTATCAGCTGATAGTAAATTCGTCTATGTTGACCCACGAAGAGATGTTGTGAAGTGGCTTCAGAAACAGAGTGGGAAGAAGAAAGAGGAAAAATCAATCGAAAAGTAGGTTTTCCCTGCGCAGGTTTATAATTCCTCGCGCTAAAGGTTAAACAAGTGCGCTCATAGGATGGCCACCAACTGCTCTGGAGAGAAACTGTGACACTGGGGTTCACAAATATGTATCTTAGTGGAACAAAGATTCACCAAGCAGGGAGTGAAACAGACGAGGGCGTACGAAAACATGTGTGTGAGAAGGAAAACAAATGCAGGCAAATATAATGGACTGGTTCGCGAGCAACCTCGCACTCTCCATTGGTCTATTGTTCATTGTGATCATACTCTTGCTAACAATCTATGTTAGGAAGTACGTACGGATTTTTGACCCGAACATCTTCTATGTCCACTTGAGACGGGGTAAAGCCATCAAGCAGGGCGAAGGTGGTATGGTCATTCGAATCCCTTTCTTCGATCGCATTCTCGCAGTTGACAGAACTGTACAGCAGCTGAACATCTCGGCTGAGTCAGTACTCTCAAAAGAGAAACAGAAGATTCGATTGAGTGCTGTACTTCAGTGGCAAGCTGAAAATGCTATTGCTACTATTAACAACGTGACTTGGAAAGAGATACCAAGTAGACTGACAGCTATCATCGAGTCCGTCATTCGTACAGCGTGTGCACAACTTGCAGTAGAAGAGATTCTTGAAGAAAGGCAGCTTATCATTGAGGCTATCAAGAAGGAACTCATTGATATCGTCAGTGAGTGGGGTCTTAAGATAGTAACAGTTGAGCTTATCGATGTCGTTGTGGTCAATGATGCGTTCCTTAGGGATATGTCAAAGCCTCGTGAGGCAGAGATGCACCGTTTGGCCCAAATTGCCCTAATTGAGGCTGATCAGGCAACTGGCACAAGAGACATTGAGAAAAGTAGAGTTCTTCGTGAGCAAGAGATTGCACGTGACAAGCTGATTGGTGTACAAGAGCAATCACAGCTCAGGGACATCCAAGAGGCTGAGAAGCAACGTGAGCAGAGTGTTCTCGAGATTGCGCTTCAGAAAGATTTGATGCAGAAGAAATACGAGAAGCAACAAGCTGAGGTCGAGGCTGCTAAGGACTTGGAGGTCGCCAAACTTGATGCTGAGGCTGAGAAGCAACGAAAGATCAAGGAAGAGGTTGAGGTCCAAGCACAGCGGATAATGCAAGAGGCTCACGCTGAGGCCGAGAAAATAACCGCAGTCGCTGAGGCTGAGGCTGGACAGATTCTGAAAGTCACAAGTGCTCAGGCCGAGGGTATCAAGAAGACACTCGAGGCCGCACGGGACTATTCACCGCAGGCTTTCGCCAGGGACTTCCTACAGATTCTACCTGAGATCTACAGACAGATAGACATCGGTGATGTCACACTGTTCGGAGGGGGAGCTGGAGGAAACGGTGCCGAAGGTGAAGAAAGCGACGGTGGAGCTCAAGCATTCAAGGTGTTCGGAAATGTACTCCTACCAATGATGCTCATGGCCCGAATGATGGGCTTTGACTTCAAGGGTCTCATGAAGGACGCCTTAGGACCGATGGCTAGCGCTGAGGAACCAAAGAAATCGAAATAGAAGTAGTCGGCGGGATGTAACTATCCTCACCGGCCGCTAACTCAGGGAGCTCCCTATATGGGGGCTCCTTGAAGAATACCACGTTACTTAGTACGTTTGATGTACCAAATGAGTCTGTCACTCTCTTCGACAAGCTCAAGGATTTCGTTTCCAGTTCGAGATGACCATGCTGGAAAGTCCTTCTTGGTTCCAACATCAGTGGCAATCACTTTCAAGATCTCACCGATATTGATCTCTTGAATCTCTTTCTTCGTCTTTAGAATAGGCATCGGGCATCTGAGCCCACTTGCATCAAATTCCCTTGCTACTTCGTACTCGGTCATTGTCAATCGACTTTGTTCGAAATTTGTTCGGTTTTATTCGTTTCTATATCGCAGTAGTGATTAAGATTAACCATGTTAAGGGGGTTTTGGTTACAACCCCTAACCGCGGTGCTTTGCGGCTGTTCCTTTAAGGTCACACTTATTAATTATAATCCGGCGGTTTGGCAAAATAACAGGTGAATATAATGGCACTGTTTCAACTATTCCTGTTCGTCCTTTTCGCATTGAACGTGAGCGCGATGTTCTCGGGCTTCATGTTGGCTAGGAGGATGGGCTTTTACTTGATGATGCAGGTCATGATGCTCATGTTCGGTATGATGGTGGGCATAGGTGTTCTGGTCGTAGGTGTCTTCGCACCAACTTTCCAGATCCTTGGATTTGATCTGCTTTACATTCTACTAATCGTAGACCTTGTACTAGTACTGCTAGCTACACTAATGCAATTCCTTCAGATTGTACCAATACTCATGAAGACAATGCAGGGTGCTCCATTCCACAGCTCGCACAACACCAACTTGTTGGTCACACTGTTCCTGCTGCTTGGACTTGTACTCTACTACGCACAGATTGCGGCACTATAGGAGATGAAAAGAAATGCCTAGTCTATACATAATTGGTCAATGGGGTCCTGAGGCAGCCGAGCGATGCTACGGTCCATTTGTCACAGGCACCACTGCACAAGCACAGGACGTCGATGCCAACATCTTTCTTATGATGGATGGTGTCATGCTGATGAAGAAGGGTATGGCCGAGAAGGTCAAAGCCCCTGGTTTTCCTCCACTACCTGATTTGATTGACGCTTTCCTTGAGGCAGGCGGAAAGATTCAGGTCTGCTCAAACTCTGTTGAGTTCAGAGGCATTGGTCAGGAAGACTTGCGTGATCCAAGAATCGAGATTGCTGGCGCAGCCACCATGATTGATGACGCACTCAAGCATGACACAACAATGACATTCTAGAACTCTTGCTTTGAGGGGTTCTCCCCTCATACTTCTTCTTTTTACAACTAGCTTGAAACTACGCAAAGTCAGGATAGCAGTGTGTCATAAGGAGGTTCATGACTGAGTTTCGAATTGAGCTTTCTGAGATGAATCCAGTCAATTCTTGCTTGCATATCTTGAGGTAGGGCAACATTGGAAGTTCCTCCTCAGTCACCTCGACACCGGGATCATCAACGTTGATTGTTTCGACCATGCTCTGCGGCACACCCATGGAGTCAAGAACTGAAACAAGGATTTCCATTGCTGGATCACAAAAGACGCAGTGATTCGATTTGTAAAACGTGATGCAAGTTGCACGCCCACATTGGAGTTCAGGAGCCTCGATCCATAGAGGTAACATCAACACAAATTTGGCACCTTGGGAGTGGTCACCTTTGACTCTGTCCTCGACTCGAATTTTGCCACCGATGTTCCTTACAATCCTATCAACAAGGGTAAGACCTAGACCTCGTCCAACAATCTGATCATCTGGACTGCCAGTTCTTCTGAAAATGAATTCCTTTGCGCTGTCTGGCACACCAGGGCCTTGATCAATGAACTCAATCTTCACCATCTTCACCTCTTCAATTATCTCTGCGTTGATTTCCAAGACAACAGTATCGCGTTCATCAAATGTCATAGCATTGTGAATGATATTGAAACACACTTGCTCAAGGTATTCGTGTCCAGCTACGTGGTACATGTCCTTCTCGATGTTGGTAGTCAACTCAAGAGTTTTCCATGGAAAGTCTCTTCTGACTATTGCTTGAGAAACATCAAGAAAATTGAAGAAATCAACTTTTGACCTAGTCGGGGGTTCATTTGCCAATCTGAATAGAGATCTAAGGTTCGCCACCATACGTGCGGCTCGTCGTACATTCCAACTGGATTCGTGCAGCAATGGTCGATACTGCTCAGGAATGTCTTCAGAGTTTTCAAGAAGTCCAGTTGAGAATAATAGACTCTGGTTCACATTGTTCAGGTCATGGGTCATCACTTCTAGATACAGATTCGCTCTTTCACGCTCAATCTTTTCTCTTGCTTCTGCGTTCTTTCTTCGGTCAATATCAAGTGCCATCAAAGCGATGTTTGATGACTGGTCTGGATATTCCAAAAGATTGGCAGTCACGCTGACCCATGTTGACCGACCATCCGCGGTCTTCAACTGCATTTCGAAGTCTTCCACATTCTTCCCATTAGCCGCCTCTGAGAGCATTTGACTTACAATTTCCTTTCCGTCCCCGTTGGGGAGAAATGAAGAGAAGTGTCTCCTGAGCATATCGTCCTCTGCATATCCAAGTAAGCGAATTGCCGCTTTGTTCACATGCAAGACATTGCCCATCAGGCTAAGTGAGAAGTAGGCAATTGGTGATGAATCAAACAATGCACGGTATCTACTCTCAGATGCATCAATCGCTAACTCAAGTTCAACCTGACGAGTGACATTTCTTACGATTCCCATCACAGCGGGTTTTCGAGAGAGTGCAAAATCAGACGTACTAATCTCAACATGAACTATATTTCCATCTTTGTTCACAAATCGTGATCTAAAAGCCGAACTACCACTCTGGCCCCATTTGAAGGCATCTTGAACCTCTGAGGTTTGCTGGGCAATCGTGGGATCCAATAGATCTGTGATTGGTTTGCCCTCTAGACTTACGAAGTCAAAACCTAGCATTTCCAAGAATGCAGGATTTGCCATGACAATCCTATCGTCTTGTACAATGACAATCCCATCGTTTGCCAACATGACCATTCCGAAGTACTCGTCTTCGAGGTTTGTGGCATTCTTGTTATGCTGATCTTCCAATACAATTTCCGCCTAGATATGCCTTGAGTCACTGAATCTGCTCTTGCGCAATTCATGAAACCGGAATTTCCCACATATAGGTTGCTTGTGTAAATCTACGTGGTGAGCAGTATTCCGTAATAGAATTGTATTTAAGCGAGCGCGGGTGACATTTTAACGTTTGTACAAACGTTGAAATGAAGTGTGAACAGATGGCAACTACAAAAAAGAGGAAAACGACATACATCGATTTCGAGGACAGCGAATTAGATGATGTAATTGACATCTTCAAGGCACTATCGGACCATTCACGGGTCCGCATTATTTCAGCGTTAACACGACAAGAGAGCCTTTGTGTTTCAGAGATCGCTGCGTCACTGAAGATGCCAATTAGTAGGGTTAGCCATCATCTCAGTACTTTGAAGATGCTGGGATTCGTCAAATCAAAGCAAGACGGAAAACAAGTCTACTACAGTATTGATGACGATTGTATCACAGATATCATGAAGAGGGCAAGAGACCATGTCGCAGGTAACTGAACACACGTGCACTACTTGTGCGGCATCGGCAGGCTCAGAGAGCTACAAACCTAAGCGTTACAAATACAGGATGGCAGTCCTTTCAGCTAGCACTCTTGTCCTAGGTCTATTTCTCGAGTTCACAGGTTTCGACATTATTTTAGTTTATAGCGTGTTTCTAGTTTCGATGCTCTCTGCGGGGCAATTCATCTTACCACGTGGAGCACGGGGTCTCTTGAATCTGAAACTCGATATGCACTTCCTCATGTCCTCAGCATCAATTGGTGCATTCATTATAGGTGCACCAGCTGAGGGTGCCGCAGTGATGTTTCTTTTTTTCATCTCAATGCTTTTAGAGGAGAGAGCTGAGGATCAAGTGAAGAAAGAACTTCAACAACTAGTTGAATTGGAACCTCCAACGGCTACCATCAAGATGAGTAAAGGGGCAGAAGCTCTAATTCCAACTTCAGAAGTTAGAATCGGAGATACTCTTGTAGTCCGCCCTGGTACAAGGATAGGACTTGATGGAATAGTTGTATTAGGTGAATCTTCTGTTAATCAAGCTCCAATAACCGGCGAATCGCTTCCAGTGTCCAAATCAGAAGGAGACCAAGTCTACGCAGGTACCATCAATCAGGAGGGCTACTTAGAAGTCGAGGTCACTTCTGAATCACATCACACTGTACTCTCAAGAATAGTAGAATTAGTCGATGAAGCGAAGAACAAGAAAGCCCCAACTGAGAAGCTAATTACTCGTTTCTCCCGAAAGTACACACCGATAATGGTGACACTCACCATAATTCTGGGGCTGGTTTCTCTATATTTGGGAACAACACTCTCTGAAGCAGTCTA
>JASFEF010000157.1:0-6810 GCA_050124975.1 Candidatus Thorarchaeota archaeon
GAAAGTACAATCCAAAGAATGACCCTGATATTTGATTCGACAAAGTATGAATGTCAAAACTACTCTCAATTAACAAACCATAGTCAGAATCACTAAGGGTATTCGACACAACATCAGAGTAATCCATTTTCTTAAGATGAACTCCATAACCACATTTGATGATTTCATTTCCTTCAATGACCATCCACAACGACTGAGAGAGATGAATCCCTTTCTGGAGTCCAGCAAACCAGTTTGCAATAAATTCACAATACTCGGACTTCAATGCAGTGATTCCGATTGATAACGAATGAAACCTACAATCAATCACAGCACCATACGAAACTTTCTCGAAGTAGACACCTGTACCTGATTCATCATCATCAGAATAGAACTCACAGTCTTGAATGACAAAATGGACTGATGTCGATATGATACTAATGCAGATTTCCTCTTCTGCATCAATTAACAGACCTCTGATCAAGTAAGGTGAAGATTCAGTTCCATTTCCTTCGAAACCTAATTTCTCAAAGTCTGCATCTTTTGTTATCGAGATTGGATCATGAGGAACTAGTGCTTGAAAGAATTCCTTCACTCTTTCATGCGTGGTGTTAATGGTTGGCAAATACGGGGTAGAAGTAGATGAAAGGGCGACCAGGAGGATAGTGCTGATTCCGATTAGAAATAGTAACCGCTCTCTACACCTACCTCGTCTCTGCAAATATTTGCCTCCGAACCTCGAGGAAGCGCGGCCCCTCATGAACGCGTGTCAGATTGCGTTCAAACATGTTGGAATTTATTCTCTTAAACTTCATAGTAAAAATCATCTACTATTCTTTCATCTAAAAATCGAATAGCATATATCAAGAATCGTTAGTACTATCCATTATTCGTGGTTTTTATGAGCAACCTCAAAGAGTTTATCACATTTCCAGAGTATAAGTTTCAGAGCTTTGAGTGGCGAAGCGGGAGATAATGATGCTGCAAACTCAACCATCCATATTTGATTGGTTCATTGGCGTCATTGTATTAGTTATATTCTCAGTGTCAGTAACCTATGCATTGAGAGTTACACCCAAGTTCATGAAAGAAGGAAGTAAAGGTCGACTCGCTGACTGGTGGCGTTGGATAAACACACCAAGTTCACAGGATTATAAAAGGATAGTTTACACTCCAAACCAAACAATTGATAGACAAGTTGTGTCATGGTCATGTCCAATTTGTGGTTCTGATTTAGACCGTAATGATGTTGAACAAATGGAATTAGGATACAATATTAAATGTAGATACTGCGGGGGTACTCTTGGATCTACCTGAGAAAGACAAGCCACATAGTTTCCAACTCGAAACATCAACCTCATTATTGACCCAAAGTGCATAACCATGCATATCGCAGACGACAAGACTCAAATGTGAGCACGCTGCGACAACGGCCCAGAAGCCTGAGGAAAGGCAGTAACATTTGTTGGTGATTCTATGCTGAAGGAGTTCACCTATGACGTACCAAAGATTGAGCGTGGTTATGCGAACCAGACGCTCTACGTGAATCTGAGCAACAACGAGATCAAGATCAAACCTGTGGATGATATGATGAAGGAAACCTTCACAGGGGGAAAAGGTTTCGATCTCTGGTTGATGTGGAATGGTCTACCCAAAGACAGAATCGTCAAATGGGATGACCCCGAGAATGAGATATGCATAGCAACCGGACCCCTAGGTGGCGTCACTCAGTACCCAGGAGCTGGTAAGTCCATCGTCACATCGATTTCTCCGATGACCGGAATTCCTATCGACAGCAATGTTGGAGGATACGCCGGTCCGAATCTGAAATTCGCTGGTTTTGATGCCATGGAGATTCAGGGCAAAGCGGAGAAGGATGTGTACATCTTCATTGATGGTGACCATGGTAAGATTGAGATTCATGATGCAGGAGACCTTCCTGACACAGCCTACGAAATCACACGTGTACTCACAGATCGTCACACTGAGAAGGAGGGCAAGGACATGGCAGTTGTCACTGCAGGTCCAGCTGCAGAGCATGCATGGATGGGATGTCTGAACTTTTCGTGGTGGGACATGCGACGGAACCTCCCTAGATACAAGCAAGCGGGGAGAGGTGGTATTGGAACCGTGTTCAGGAACAAGAAGATCAAAGCCATCATCATGAAGAAAGAAAAAATCACCCTTGAGATGAATGGTCCAGCAAACATGGAAGCCGTGAAGAAGGTTGGTCGGGACCACTCAGGAGAGATACTTCAGCTTGACTCAAAACAGAATCGAATGAGGGTCATTGGTACTGGACATCTACCTTCAATCATGGATGAGTTCGACCTCCTTCCAACCCGTAACTTCAGGACAGGTAGTGATCCAGAAGCGAAGAGGCTCTTTGGGGATGTCTGGGAGGAGATTTTTACCAACGCTGGCAAAGGTTGGGACGGTTGTTGGAGACCCTGTGCGATTAACTGCTCACATTGCATAGAGGGATTCGTTCCAAAGACAGGACCCTTCAAGGGCAAGAATGTCGTGGTTGACGGACCAGAGTACGAAACTATTGCAGGCTGTGGTTCTTGCATCGGCATCTTCGACCCACACTACGTTGCGGAATTGAATTTCTACTGCGATGCTTACGGAATAGACACAATCAGCTTCGGAACGACCATGGGCTTTGTCATGGAACTCTTTGAGGAAGGTCACATCGACAAGAAGGCTACTGGTGGTCACAAGCTTAAGTGGGGAGCTGCTGAAGAAACCCTCGCTGTCCTACACGAGATGGCAGAGGGCAAGGGCTTTGGTGGTAAACACTTCGGGAAAGGTGTACGTTATCTTAAGGGATACTTCGGTGACAAGTTCGGTGTAGACAAACAGGTGATGCAGGACATCGGTATGGAGCACAAAGGTCTCGAATACTCTGAGTATGTCACCAAAGAGAGTCTGGCTCAGCAGGGTGGTTACGGTCTCACATTGAAAGGTCCGCAGCACGACGAGGCTTGGCTCATTTTCCTGGATATGGTGCACAACTACATGCCCACCTTTGAGGACAAGGCTGAAGCGTTGCACTACTTCCCATGTTGGAGAACTTGGTTCGGACTGAACGGTCTCTGTAAGCTGCCTTGGAATGACGTTGTACCAGCAGACAACGCAGAAACAGACGAACCAGCAAAAGTTCCAGGACATGTCGCATTTTATGCAAGATTCTTTGAGGCGATGACTGGGAAACCTACGAAGGGCGATGACCTGATTGGGATGTCAGAGAAGGTCTACAACTTCCAGAGGATATTCAACATTCGACAGGGCAAGGGTCTCAGACTCCACGACTCGTTCATCCCTTACAGAAGTGCGGGTCCTGTGACTGACTGGGAGTATGAGTCAAGGACCGATCGTTATGATGAACAACTGAAAGAAATCGGCGTGGACATATCCGGAATGAGTACAAAAGAGAAGAACAAGAAGCTTAGAGAGTACAGGGAGGAGCGGTACAGACTTCTGACCGACGCAACTTACAAACGACGTGGGTGGACTCGCAATGGTGTGCCCACTCTGGAGAAGGTCAAGAGGCTTGGTCTCGATTGGATTCCAGAAGTTGTCGACATTGTGAAGAAGCATGAAGGAACTGAACCTCCAACCGACACACTTCCAGCATCTGATGAAGCATGGAAATGAAAGAGCCTGCCAATCCAAAGATGAAAGTCTGACCAAAATACAACAACCAAAGGATTCATAGGAATAGTCAACAACGGGTTATAGTTGATTTTAATGAAAACCATTGGTTATTTCGACGGTACTGATTCAGCGCTTTTAACAAAACTCGCAGCCAACGGATTCTGCACAATGCCTTTGGGGAATGAATGGGACGGTCACGGGAAGATTGCTACTCATATAGAACCAGGTGAAGTTGATATCATAATTGCATATCTACACAAACTTCTTCATCCAAAAGATGAAGAAAGTAGACCCATCCCAACTCCTGTGAATCTGCTATATCGGGCCAAGACGTATAATATACCAGTGTACGTTGTTGTTCAGAAGGAGCTTCAGAAGAAAGCGAAGAAACTCCTGAAAGAAGCAGCCCCTTCTGTGCAATTAGTAACACCAGAAGACCTAGATGCTGAAGTTTGCAAGAAACTTGGTTGTTGAATCAGGTAAGTCAGTCTTGAAACCTAAGCTTGAGTTCCTGCTGGTGCTAGCTGGTTGCGTCTGATTAAAAGAACAACCGCTACGATAAACCCTATCATAATCTCAATAAGGAGATAATAGTCAAGTTAAATCCTTGTAGAAATGGGTCATACGGTTCAAGTTCATCCAGTATATTGACTTCCAGCATCTGATGATGCTTGGACATGATTCCAATAATAGCTGATGTTATTGGATAGAACCCCCATATCTTCTCCTAATCAACACGATAATGATCACTATCTCTACAGCAATTGATGAAATGAGAAATCCACGAAGTATGAGCATAGATTCTAAATCATTGATTTGAGATGAGCTCGTAGGTGGAGGAGTCATCGTTGCTGTTGCAGGAGTTGTAGTTAGAATGGTTACGTCGATTAACTCCAGAAAGTTACTGTGAACCAGGGAGAAATATGTTGAAGCAACCGATGTATCATTAGCGATAAGTATCATATCTTGAGACATTCTCAATAGAACACCTAACTCAGAATCATAGAACAACACTGTAGCATTCGCATATTCACCAAATACTGTGAGATTGGCTAATCTATAACATGGCAAATCAATTCCGTTATAATCATAGGTTGTAAGACGACTTATACGGAATTCACTGTTTCCAACCCAAACATAATCTCCAACAATCCAAGTAGTGATATTTGTCAGTAAAGGAGGATTACCGTAAATATCGACTCGGATATTCTGATAGTGGTCGATTCGAGTTTCATTTCCTGTAGAGAGCATACAAGTGCAGTCTACTGTTCCGTTTGTCCGATCTACAATCCAACTCTCGAACTCATAGAAGAACAAATCGCCAAAGCCTTGTGGGGGTTGAGCGATATCAATCCAACTTTGGTATGAGAAATGCAGACCTATCGGGAATTCATCGATGGTGCTGACACCAACAGTTGGTTGCATAGTTACAAGTACCAATATGCAAACGAAAGTTATGGCAGGTAAGCTACTCGTTATTCGCAAATATCGAAACAATGATTCTCTCTTCCTCTCCACAACACTATGTAAAGAAAGGTGCCAAAGCAAATAGTCCTTTGTATTTCTAATAGATATCCAATCCTCCAACGGCAAATTATTAGGTCAGAATGAAGTTTACCCTATTCAATGCAACTCATCCTCGAACCCTATGTCTTGGGCATAATCAGTGCTCTATTGGCGATGCTCTTCTTCGGAGTGACAAATGTCCTATACAAGAAAATGAGTGAAGATATCAGCGTCATGGACATCATGTTCACCCGTATGTGGGTGAGTCTACCAGTTGCGTACATTTTCGCTGTCATAGCTTCAGGATCTATAACATTTACTATACCTGTTGAGGCTCTCTTCCCACTCATTCTCTCAATGGTCATCGGAATTGTAATTGGAGATGGGATGTATTTCTATAGCCAAGAGAGAATCGGAGTTGCACGAGCATTTCCCATAGCTATGAGCTATCCTCTCCTTGTATATTTTCTAGCAGCTTTATTTCTTAATGAGCCAATCATTCCTCAGAGGATTATTGGGGCCTTCATTGTAGTCTTTGGTGTGATAATGATTGCCAGAGCGGAAAAGGATGAAAAAAAGAACAATCGCTGGTCTGAGGATGAACTTCGAATTGGCTTGATTTTGGCCTTTCTCGTATTTGTGTGCTGGGCTCTTAGTGATGTCATCTTCCAGTTTGGTCTGGTTGGTGTTGCACCTGCGGAGGCAAACTTCTATCGGACACTTGCCGCTTCTTTGATACTTGTACCAATCTTCCTCTTCTCATTGAGAGGGAAGAGGTCTCTTCCTAGTAGACGAACCAGCTTGTTCGCGTTGGGAACAGGTGTTGTTGGGCTAGGCTTCAGTCTCGTTGCATATAGTTTCGCTGTCAAGTTTGTGGGAGCAACCGTAACATCACTGATTGTGGCATCGGCACCAATGTTTACGGCGCCACTATCAGCGATTTATCTTGATGAGGATGTGAATCAACGCGTAGCCCTTGGAACAATTCTCACTATTATTGGAGTTCTAATGGTCGTTGTCATTATCTAAGACAAGACACGAATCATCAAAGATTTTAAAGCCCCTCCTGAGCATGAGCTCATAGGTAAACATCCAGTCTGTCTGGTGGGAAAGGGATACATGCTGTTAATGCTTCAATTCGCGGATGCCATGCTCAATAGTTTTCTCATCTTTGTGTTTCTTCTCCTAGCTTGTATTGCTTTTTGGTTAGCATGCACAGGAGGAAATATCGAAAGAGAGGAAACAATTCCACTCAGCGTGAGGAGGGAAACAGGAATCAAATCCGATAAACGTCCATCGCCCACAATGAGCTGGAGAGAGATTAGAAGAGATCCTACTATTAGACGAACAGTCAGGACAACGCGACCAATTCCTGGTGTAGCTCACGCGATTAGGAAAGTCCAGAAACCTCCTTCTGTCAGCGAGAAGAAGGTGAAGGCTCTTCGCGGCGGCGAATTTGTGGGAAACAGAATGAGGTTCAAGGTGAAGGTTGTCAATGAATCGCTATACATGATCACAGATGTCACTGTCTACTTGATATCTTTCCCGAGGGATGCTCTTCGGTTCGCTGGTGATGAGGATGATTGCAAGTACTCAAAGATTGAACCTGGTGGTTTCAGAAGTCCAACGTTTGACTTTCTCCCGACACAAGACTGCGTCAGGGGT
>JASFEF010000158.1:0-6784 GCA_050124975.1 Candidatus Thorarchaeota archaeon
TTCTCAAAGAGTTCATCCTGAATGATCCCAACACTATAGCCATAGAGGTCCCAGTTTGGTCAGATCGCTACAAGATGACTGGTCACGTAGACATCATCCGTTATGTTGATGGTGTCATCCATGTCTGTGACTACAAACCAGGACCACTAGAGAGAACAAAGAGTCGCTTTATGGACTCCATTCCACAGGTTTCAGCATATGGTGAGATGATGACACATCATCTTGCGAATACACTCCGTTCAGCATTTGAAGCTCCTCTCTTGCCAAGTATCAGATGTTGCATCTTTGACACGCACTCTTGCTGGTATTTTGGAGCAGAGATGTTTGTGCAATTAGAAACAATAGGCAAAATATCAGGTCTTCAAGCTTAACCATTCTTTAAGATGGACATCCTTACCTCTTCTTCAACTGTTGGAGCTTCTGAGGCAATTCCACTCCATTTCAAGTGAATAGTCGGGCGCTCAGAAACAAGACCTTCGCGAATTCGAGAGAAATAGTGCTCTGACATCGTACCAAAATTGCCAAGAGCAGGGTCTACAGGAATCCATCCATTTCTCTCGAGGAACATCTCGCACCAAGCGTGGGGTTCAGGTTCAGGATCTCCACGGTAGTAATGACCCACAATTCTTCTTGCAGGTATTCTGACCGCTCGTAGTAATGCAATGAAGAGATCTGCATGCTCATCACAGTCACCTTCCTTCTCTCTGACGGCTCTTGCAGCTCCAATTCGCTCATCTAGATGTGTCTTGAGTTTCCTACTATCTCTGACCATCTGGTACGCGAGTCTAGCAAATGACTCATCGTCACCCGTTCTCTCTGCTGCTTTTTGTGACATCTCCTGAACTAGTGGATCGTCAATCTCCCAGTACTTTTGCATTGAGCAATAGATTCCACGAGTTCTAGCAATCCGCTCCTCAGTGGTAGTCTTGGGTTCCATCAACCAGTCTCGGGTAATCGTATCAATCCGTAGTACAACAGATGGTGAGAAACTCTCTCCTGGATTTAGCTCTGGAACTTTTATCACCGCAACCATGTTCTTCTCAGCTTTTTCTGTGACTCTAGCAGGAGGGAAAACATCAATCATCTCTACAAACTGATTCTCTATGTCTGTGAAAAGATGCCAGACCATCATTCCTCGCTTCAGTTTCGAAGAACCGCGGTTGTGAACATCAGCCTGCATCTCAATCCTTAGGCGCATAGTTGTTTCACTGGCTCCTCGGGTACATTGAGCTTGACTCGAATAGATTTATGTATTGTCTGACTTACTAGACATCTGTCCTTTCGGGGATTGAGGAACGCGAGGTTTTCGCATGGCAAAAGATCCTGAAAAAAAACCCTCTGGCGAAAAAGGCGTCGTAGATGAGCTTCTTACAGAACTCGGAGTAGACGATGAGATGAGACAGGAGCTCATAGATTCTGGTCGAATGTCGAGCGATGTCATGAGAGTAGAATCTGCTGATCAAGTACGACGCAGGATGGAGATTGACAAGAGCATAGAGCGGTTGCAGGATAGTATCGGTCTTCTGGAACGGAACATCATGACAATTGAAGGTTCAGTTGACCGTATTGAAAGAGACCTAGTTCCGGTTGTTCTTTCTTTCTTAGTCGGATTAAAGGGAAATCTAGTCAGCATGCGTGGTGATATCGTCACTAGAAGCAAACGTACTTCGAAGACGAACTTGCAGACGACATTCATTGAGAATAATGTGAAGCCGATTGTAGAAGAGGAGTTCCACAGAATAGAAGAGTCGTTAACATCAGGAATGTCAACACCAATCCTAGAGAAGGTTCGTGATCTGACAGAGAGCCTCAAAGAGGCAATGAAACTAACCTATGAAGAACTAACCGCCCTCAAGTCCAACATAGATGATTTCACTCAGCGAGCCACAACAGAGGTGGAGTTCCTTGCTTCTGAGCTTGGTATGAAACCAAAGATCGAAGTTCCAAAGGAAGTAGCTGAAAAGATGAAGCTGCTTGAGAGAAGAATCGAAGAAATCACCCAAGAGCTGAGTATCACGCAGCAAAAAGTAGAAACACGGGATGGCGAGATTGAAACTCTCCGCAAAGACAATGCATCGCTCAAAGTAATCAATGAGGAAATTGAGGAAGAGCTTGCTAGGTTGAAAGCGGTACCCCAGACTGATGTTGAGGTTCTCGCTGAACTAAGGGCAAATGTAAAGACATTGGAAGCATCGCAAGAACTCCTCCAAGAGAAAGCTACAGAGTATGAAGCACGAGCAATCGCCGCAGAACAGAGAGGCAAAGAATTCTCAGATGACATAGCCAAGAAGGATCTTGAGGTTGGTGATCTGAAGACCCAGGTGCGCCAGTTAGAAGATGAGAAAACAAAAACTGCGGACCGCTTGGCAGAGATGGAGGAGATTCGAGCAAGACTAAGATCGTTTGAGTCAGGTGATAAGGCTAGAGAACTTGAGAGGCTAAAAGCAGAACACGAGCGAGCAACAGCCAATCTTGAGAGAGCAACATCCGACCTTACGGAAACGAAAGCCAAACTCGAACATACCAAAGAAACTCTCGAAGGCTATCTTGATCTAATGGATAGTACAGAGAAGACTAAAGCATTCTTGATGGTAGAGGAACATGGCGAGATGTCTATTCGGGAGATTGCCAGGTCTCTGGGTGTAGCTCCTGCAATAGTGATGAAATGGGCTGATGAATTTCAAGCGTTAGGTATCGCATGGGTTGTTGATGGTCAGAAGCTTGTCCATCGTGACTTCAAGAAGGAGTAAAGGGCAAGTTAGAGAGCAGGATCAACCTTCTTGAGAAATTGTACTACTTCCAGAAGTCCTTCGATTCGCAAGGCGTCATTATAGAGTCTTTCAATCTCTGTAGTTTTTAGATCTTCATTCTCGAGGTATGTTCTTACAGCCGGTCGGAGAACCTTTTCGAGATAGTTTGATCTTAACTTTTCCAAAGCACTGATTACCCTCGTATCAAGTTGACCTGATTCCACAGCTCTTTGCAAAGTTATGAGGTGCCTTCTGCAGTCATCACGACTTGTTAACCCGGAATTGGCTTCTTCCAAGGTCTGTCGTGCGAGTTCAACAGTGATACTGGTCGCACGCTTGTAATCCATTACAGCCAAGTATTTCGTCTCGGAGCATCGATCTAGAAATGGTCTACTCTTATCTGATGCAAGATTGAACAGACCTCCTAATCTTTCCAGCTCCTTTGGTGCGGGCATTTGTGAAACCAATCACTAGTCCGTAACTTATCCTTTTAACAATGACTACTAGAAATTGCATACTACACCGTAAGAGGCATAAGACCGCAATCTGAAGGTATTACGAAATGAGAGAAGCTGCACTGTACTCTAATCTGAAGAGTGGAATCCGATGCGATCTTTGTGCTAGACGATGTGTTATTCATGATGGCGAAATAGGCTTCTGCAGAGTAAGAACTGTAAAGGATGGAAAACTGTACTCATTGGTCTATGGGTTGATTGATGGAATGGCTCCGGATCCAATTGAGAAGAAGCCATTGTTTCACTTTGCACCTGGAAGTAGCGCCTTCTCAATCAGTACATCCTCATGCAATTTTCGATGTCAGTTCTGTTTGAACTATCACTCTGCTCATCGAGAAACTCCTGTAGGACAAAGAATGGAACCTGAAGACATAGTGGCTCTCGCACACAAGTATGACTGCGCAGGATTAACGTATACATACACTGAACCAACAGTCTTCATGGAATTAGCGCACGATACAGCAGAGATAGCACATAACCAAGGGATGTTCAACACTTTCGTCACGAATGGATATATGACACAGGAGGCAATAGATTACATAGCCCCATATCTTGATGCTGCTTCTGTCAACTTCAAGGGAAGTGCAAACAAGAAATTCTACAAAGAGCTGATGTCTGTTCCGAAGGTTGAGCCCATATTCGATGCAATGCTCGCTATGAATGAGAAGGATATCTTCATTGAGATTACTAATCTGATCATACCTGAGGTCGGCGACTTCGTAGAGGACACACGGGCTATGGCAAAATGGGTTGTTGAAAATCTTGGAGAACAAACACCTTTTCATCTTACAGCTTTCTCTCCAACCTACAAGATGACCCATTTACCTCGCACATCTGCAAGAACACTTGAAACTCATATTGATGCCGCAAAAGAGGCGGGATTAGTCTTTGTCTACTCAGGGAATGTCGCAGGCCACGATTACGAAAACACCTATTGTCCAGAGTGTGGTTTTAAAGCAGTTGAGCGCTACTCGGTATTCCTCAGTTCGAACAACCTAAACAAGGATGGCCGTTGCCCAAAGTGTCAGAATGATCTGAACATTGCTGGAGTTGAATGGATGGTTCAAGGCAAAGGACAGTTCAAACGTTTTTGAGGTCAATAAAGTGCAGATAGTAGATGTTGCCTGGAGAGCTTCAGATGACGAAACCTACGAGTCGGGATTACGAGTCTGGAGAGAGGATCATGAAACACTCGACTTTCTTCCAATAACTCTTGGTATGCATCTCAATTGGTCCTTCAAGGGACCAAAGCGATGTGTTGGCAACATTGACCCAACAGGGAAATTAGTAAGATGTCCAGAGGAAGCTATCATTCTTCGTCAGGGAACTCGGTGCGGACCTTGTTCAGCAGTGGACTTCTATGATCCTTGCATTCGCTGTGATGGAAGAACTTGTATGGCCACAGAAGCAAGAAAGACACAATGTGACGTTTCAGAATATTCAATATATGTGGTTTTGTTCAATGATACAACACTCAAAGTTGGAGTGTCTTCAAAAAAGCGAGTTCGTTTGAGGTGGATAGAACAGGGAGCTGATTTTGGAGGGATTATCCATACAGTCACAGGGGGAAGAAAGGCAAGGCGTCTAGAAGATAGACTTGGAAAACGATCAAACATTACCAAGGTTGTCAGAGGAGAGAGGAAAATCAAAAGCCTTCAAGACACACTTGGCTTCGAAGCTGCACAGTCAATTGTTGATGATTTCATTGTCGGAATAGAGCACATTGAATTGGGAACCCAAGTGAGATTGCAGGACCTCTCAAACTACTATTCACTTCCCATTCTAGAAACTAAACCCGCACCTTGGAGAAAGAGGTCGGATCGTATTGATGAACGACCTCTAGTTGGTGACGTAGTGGGGATGAAGGGCTCTCTTCTTGTCACTAGCATCGGGAGCTCATATACTGTGGCAGATTTACGTCAGGTCATCGGATATAGCTTAGAATCTGATGGAGATATTACCATGGTAACACAGAGTGGTCTGATGGATTTCTTCTAACAAGGTTATTTAGGGTATCTCGTAGTCGAATAGATGTGAACGAAACGGTTGAGGATAAGGCAGAGGTCCGCTATCTCTCTCTTGTGCGAAAAGAAGGGGGAGAACCCATAATTGGAATTCCCTATCGAGCAATGTCAGTTGACCCTGACTTAGTTGCCAGTTTCGTTCTTGCTGTCATCATTTTTGAGAATAGACAGCTGAAGACATTCGTAAAAGAAGGATACGTGGTCGTCATCGAAGAAGGTTCGTATGTAGTTGGTCTACTCATTGTTGACAAAGTTGAGAATGATGAACCCTATCGAAGCAATCTGATAAAAATAGTAGAGAAATTCGAAACCAATTATGAGCAACAGCTTATTGCTTGGAAAGGAGATATTCGACCATTTCGGGAGTATGCTTTGGATATCCTACAGGTGTATCCCTATCGAACATTTGATCTCAAGATGATTCCTAGGTTGGTGAGCAAATCTGAAGCAACCCCTGATCATCATGCCAACATTCCATGGAGTGTAGGTGAAACTGATGAGAAGCTTCAGGTAATTCTGGGTTATATCAATGGAAAACGGACTATTGAGGAGATCATGCAGCAGTCTGAGCTCGATGACTCTGAGATAATGGCAATCATGTCGATGCTAGACAAATACAAATGGATAACATTGACAAGACGTCTAGAAGACAATTCAATATTAGCTAAGATTATGGACCCCCCAATGTTCTTGCTTGGTGTGTATGGCGACCAACTGACCAAACTTGTCGAGCAGATTGATGGTAGGAGGACGCTCTCGAGAATATGCGAATTACTACCTTTCAACATGGAGGCGGTCAAAACCGTAGCAAATCGTCTTATTGACGCTGGAGTGTTGGGTTATGTCGACACTCCCCCAGTGACCGGGGAAAAGAAGGAGGCTTGAGGATTGGCATTGGATGTTTCCAAAGTACGATATATCTCCCTCATACGAATGGAGGGAGGAGAGTCAGTACTGAACATCCCATATGCAGAACTCACTGTTGATCCAGATTTGATTGCAGGATTTGTCACAGCAGTGATCATCTTTGCGAAGACTCCAATTAGAACCATCAGAAAGGCAGCTTACGATATTCTAATTGAGGTAGGCGAAACTGTACTAGTCCTTCTTGTCGTCGATCCAGTACCAGATGAAACTCCCTATCGTGAGAAACTCAAACGTATTCTAGAGCAAGTGGAAAGTGAGCATGGACATAAGCTCAGGCACTTTGAAGGTGACATCCGTAGATTCAGAGAGTTTGCACAGGATATTGTCAGAGAGTTCCCATTCTCGTCGGTCGATCTAGACCTTGTTCCTATCAGGAAATCAACTGGAGTACGAATCCCCTTCAGAGTAGGATCGGTTGACCATGACCTTGAACAGATTGAATCCTTCATTAATGGGAAAAGAACTGTTTCTGAGATAATGGACCTCATTGGTTTTGGAGATGAAAAGGTCCTTGCTCTCATCTCAATACTCGACCGGTATAAATGGATAGAATTCAAAACACGACTGA
>JASFEF010000159.1:0-6517 GCA_050124975.1 Candidatus Thorarchaeota archaeon
GTACACCTGTGCAAGAAGAAGTGCAATCTTCCCACTTCCAATGATCATCACCGGTTCACCCAACTCAGCTGGACTGCCAGATACTGTCTTAATGGCGGATGCAAGAGGTTCGGTAAAGGTACCAGAAACTGCATCAACTCCTGTGGGAAGGGGATGAACTAAATCTGCAGGAACACTGATGTATTCCGAGAAACCTCCATCTCGAGTAATCCCAAGGACATCCTTGTCATCACAGTATTGACGTGCTCCGCTTCTACAATACCAACATCGACCGCACGATATGTCAATCTCCGTTGTCACTATTGTACCTGGAGTAAGCTCTGGAACTGAGCTCTCATGCACTGCTCCAGTAATTTCATGTCCTAGGACAATGGGTATGGGAACTTCAAAGTCACCCTTCCAAATAGCAAGATCTGTCCCACAGATGCCTACTGAGCGTACTTCTATTCGAACATCCCCTGGCATGAGTGGGGGAATAGGCGTGTCCGCAATCTGTAGACCATCAGCAGTTAGTACTAACGATTGCATTTTCAATTTCTAGCTAGTTTCCCAATGGGGGATAAACCCTTCGATGTTAATTTCGCATCACTTATGAGCTTCACATCGAACCTCTACTTGATATTCCACTCCTAACACAGAGGGAAACAGATGGATAGACCAGTGATGTTCAACGGACGGTTGAACAAGGATGAAGTAGATACATGGTTAGACCTCCTAGACGAAACCAGTGAGTCAGGTTTCAAAGACCGTGAACTTGCAAAGGCATTTCTCATGCTTCAAGAGAGTATCACATTTGTTTCCTCTCTTGAAAGTAGGATAATAGGAGGAACCTCAATTTACAAGGACAGAACCAGACTTGCAATGGTCCTGGCATCCGTTGCAGTCAACATGGAGTTCAGAGAGTCAGCAACATATCAGATAGTAAAATCCTCGATGCCATTTTTCAAAACCGTGGCCATTCGAGATGTTGATGCCTTGGTGTCAGATGACGGAAACAAGAACTCTCTTGGATTTCCCCTCAGTCTCGAATTAGACTCTTGGATATCAGACATCATCACACGTATTGGATTTTCAGAAGTGGGAACACTCTATCACTACACACTCACGATTGAGAGTGAAATAAAAGAAAAAACAATCAACTGGACAAGTGGCATCAACTCTGAGGAAGTTAGAGAACTGATTTGGGACCAAAGCAAGCCCCTGGGACTGACTAACTCTCTGGTGTGGCTTGCCCGAGATTTTGCACTGAATAGAAATTGCCTTGCAGCTGCTTCTGTTGACGAACAGATAGCAGCAGTTGCTGGTTTTTGGAATGTAGATGATGCACTTTGTGTGTCGCCATTGGTTTCAGATCCTGAAAAAATAGGTTGGGATGTAGTGACGGAGAGTTTGATTGGTGAGGCAATGGTAAGGGGTTTGAAACAAATCGAGTTGCCCCTTATTGGCGAAGGACAGAAGAAACTCATAGAGACCTTGGATCATATGTGCAGTGTTTCATCTTGTAGGAAATTATCACTATTAAGGAAACCACTCTAAAGTAGAAACACTGAGAAACCCTTTTGTTCCTCATTCATCAGTCATTGAGTGGTTGTAACATGTCTACTGTCAGTCTAAAAAAAAGCGGCACTGGATTTCTGTTGAAATACGGTGATGTGAAGCTGGCACTAGATACAGGCATCAAGGGTGAAACTACTCTTCTCTCACACTCCCATTCTGACCATATTGGCGGTCTGAAGAATGCACGACACATCATAGCCACAAAGGGAACCATTGACACTTGGCAGGCAAGGAGATCAAACAGGTTTGGCAACAAGACAATCATCAAACATGGTGATATGTTCGGACAGATTGGTGTGAACATCACTGCCTTGAATGCTGGACATGTTCTTGGCTCCACTATGTTCCTGTTAGAGTTTGATGATGATCTTAGGGTTCTCTATACAGGAGATTTCAACAATGTTGATAGTCTGATCCATAAGGCGGCGAAACCTGTTGACGCAGATGTTCTGATAACAGAGGCGACGTATGGAATGCCTCAGTGGGTATTTCCTGATAGGAGAAAAGTGTATGACAACATCTTGGATGCAGCAACGAAGGTGATTGATGAAGGCCGAGTACCTCTGTTTCATGCTTACTCACTAGGTAAATCCCAAGAAGCAATCGCACTTCTCCAGAGTGGTGGATTCAGAGTCATTTCTGGGAATACAAGTATTGACAAAGTCTGCTCCGTCTATAAACGACATGGGGTGGATCTCAGACATCACACTGTACAGAGCAAGAATCTGACTGAAATATTGGATGAAGGGGCAGTTATCATCAGTTCATCATCTCGACATACAATAGGCAATATGCAAAGAATGCTGGGAAGGAAAATATTCGCCAGATATGAGAAGAAGCTTGAATATTTCAATCTCTCCGGATGGACAATTGGCAAATTCAGAGAGAGGGGATTTCCATTGAGTGCTCATTCTGATTTCAACGGTCTTCTGAATTTCGCAAAAGAAGTCAATCCACGAGTCGCGTACTGTTTCACTGAGAACGGGAGAACCCTCTCAAAACATCTTTCAGACAACGGTATCCATGCAGTACCACTCGAATAGGTGATGTGTCATGGAAAAAGCTCTGTCAGAATTGGTCGAACCTCTTCATGCTGATTCGTTCTTTTCTGTTTCTAGAACTGGAGAAATACATGAGCGCCTCTCGTATGAGTACCTTGACCCTGACGGGTATTATCGAAGAGTCATTCGCGATGAGTATCTTCTGAAAAAAGAAGTTGAGAAACTTGCAGACAACATGCAGTACTTTCTTGATCAAGAGAGGGTTGAGATAAACAGCGAGCGAGTGAGGTCTAGAGTTGACTATTGTGACATCTTCCTCAAAGGAGCAACAGAAGTTGTGTCTGTCATATACCTGATTGACTTCGCCGGAAGGTTCCAAGAGGGTACAAACAAGATTGAAACTTGGCTTGAAGAGGAAGAGGCGCCATACGACTTTGAGATACTATGGAGATTTCCGGTTGGCACAAACATCAAAGTTATTGAAACCACACTAGACTTTGAAATCTATGGAGACCTTGTCACATTATGGGCTCATGAGGGAGACGAAGTAGGGGGCTATGAGCGAATGGAGTTTGACTTGCCTGGTACAATCCTTGATACAAGGTGACATGGATGCAGATCGGCAATTTCACTGACCTGATAGCTTGGGCTCTTATCATCATAGGGTGTATAATCATATTCTCCGGTATTGCCTCCATGGTAATGCGTTCAGACATCGAGGGAGTTGAAAAACGAAGAGAGAGTAAGGGAGTCATACTATTAGGGCCAATTCCCATTGTTTGGGGCTTTGGAAAAAGGGGATGGATTATTGCAGCCGTTGTTGCAATTACACTATTTCTCATCGTATTCTTCTGGAGATTCTAAGCACTCCAACCACACTCAGGACATTGCATGGTGCCAGTAATAGTCCTAACAACTCTCCCATTAAGAAGACATTCTGGACATATATCCAGATTTTTGTTGCAAGCTGGGCAGACAGTTGTTCGGTTTAGATCCCGGATGCAGGTAATAGTACCACATGAGGGACATTTGATGGCGTGATCTTGACAAAACTCGTTGCGACAACGGTCACAACGAATCTTTGATTTCTCACGACACAATGTACAGGTCCGCGCCATCTGCATCACCCCGAAAACATGCGCTAACCGGCACCAAATAAGTCTAGTCCTGAAATGGGAAGTATTGCCTAGGCCATACCAATCCTCATAGATACTTGTTCATGCTAAAGTTTGGAGCTACGGAAAGATGATGTTCGTTTGCAGAGTATGTGGAAAGTCCTCAGTTGATATTGACATGGTCTTGGAAGGAGCTTGCAGTTGTGGCTGCACTCACTTCCATTTGGTGTCTGAAGACAGGTCGGAATTCCCAAAGGAGATAGATGCGAAGGAGTCGATCAGGAGAGACCTCCACAGATGGCTCGATCTGAATCTTGACTCAATGCCTCCAGACGTTGTGGGTAATATTCGTGTCCTCTTTGAAATAGAGAAGGACAATGTAACATCCTGAGTTGTTATTCAGCTTTCTCAGTAGTTTCTTGTGGACGTTCAATTCGGGCTATTTGATCATCAATCTCCACACTGAGATCTGTTTTGCCAGCAACATTCGCTATTCTCTGAACTGCCTTGAGACTATGGATTAGCGAGTCAAGCCAAGAGAAGATATCACCAGGATACGCCCACAGCTCGAAGTCATCATGAAGCTTCTGAGCAAGCCCTGATGGATTGAAACCTTCCTTACGTTTCTCAACGAGCCATCTACCGAGGCGAATCTTACCATGGTCACACTCTGGATACTCGCGGCACCCACAGTTGAAGAATGTAGTTGTCCATTTCCCAAACACTTCAAAGACCCATTGAGGAAGCCTGCCAGCTCCTCCCTTTGGGCGACTCGCATCGCTTATCTCACTGAAGACTCCTGAGAATAGTCTTGTAGGCATATGAGTTCGAAAAGCTGAGTTGACCTCTTCTTGGAGTTTGACACTCAGGTAGATGTTCTCAAATGGTTCCAGCATGATGGCAATATCGGTCACATCATAGGAGGTTGTGAGCTTCATAACTTCTAGCCCCATGCTAGGAGTTAGGAATGAAAGGGAAGTCGCTCTCCCGAGATCGGTTGGATGAATACCGCCTTCCTTCACGCGAGCCATGTGGGTCCGAACAAGATGTTTGAGTGCTTCTGAGGGTGGAACCGACATTGAGAGCATCCGCTTGTATGCACGGGCCACATCCTTCAGGTCTACGAGTCCAATAGAGCAGATCGTGGCGAGAATCTGTTCAGCACTGGTTTCCTTGTCTGCGAAGGGTTCTACATCTTCGATTATTCCATTTAGCAGTCCTACTGCGATCTCATCTTCAGCTTTGTCTTGACCTCCATGATATTTCTTCTCAGGCTGAACAAGTATGTAGACCTTTCCTCTATCATGTTTACCTAGTCGACCCGCCCTTCCTAGCATCTGCTCAAATTCGGCGTTGGACAACCAATCTGCGCCCATCGCTAAAGATTCAAAGATTACCTGTGATGCAGCTAGGTCAACTCCAGCTCCAAGAGCAGCAGTAGTCACAATGCTCGAGAATTTCTGTTTTGAGAATGAATGCTCTGTACGACGACGACGCGAATATGAGAGACCTCCGTGGTAGACAGATGTAGAAACACGATGTTCTCTTAACCAATCACTCAATGCATGAGCCCGTCTTCGTGAGTAGGTGAAGATGATTGACTGTCCTTTGTTGCCAGAGCTGCTTACATGACGAAACTCCTGGTTAACAAGACGTCGTATCATAGACCTCTTCTCCTCATCAGAGCGAGCAAAGACAAGATGTCGTTCAAGAGGAACAGGGCGTCCCTCATAGTTCACAAGTTTCATCTTCAGTTCTTTGGCCAACACTTCTGGTGAACCGACAGTTGCTGACAATGCTAGATACTGTGCCTTGGGATAGTGCATGCGCATTCGTGTGAGAATTCCATCAAGCTCTGGTCCTCGTTCAGGGTCAGCTAGATTTTGAATCTCGTCTATCACGACTGTTCCAACCTCCCCTAGATCAGAAGTGTTTCCAGAGCGGAAGATGAGGTCAAGAGCCTCGTACGTTGCACAGATAATGTCTGCTTTTGTGATGTCTGTGTCAACAATAGGTTTACCCTCATCCCCAACATCCAAGCGAGACATGCCAACTTTGATACCTACTCTCAGACCAATTGACTTGTACCGTTTTCGAAACTGCTCGTACTTCTCGTTAGTCAGTGCTACCAGAGGGGACATGTAGACCATCTTCTTCCCCTGCATAGCCTTAGGCACACCGGCTAGTTCACCCAATAGCGTCTTTCCAGAGGAGGTAGAGGATACGATTAGCATGTTTGTATCTTTGAACAGTCCTGCTTCTATGACTTGAAACTGAATAGGTAGCAAGACCTCAAATCCCTCTGAAGCGAGTTTCTCCTTGAATTGTTGAGGGATTGGCAGTTCAGATATCTTCTGAATGGCTCCTGCACCCTTTGCAACTACTGTGTCAACCAATGTCAATTCGGGCTCTCTCGTTGGATCAAACCCTGGAGTCATCATGTCGATGATTCGCGGAACGGATTTTACTTTGGACACCTGACGTTCCAGTTGACTCAACATTGCTTTGGAGAGATGAACCCCCATGGTCTTCAATTCTAGTCGAAGGTCTCCCTGACCGCAAGATGTGCAAGTGACTTGAAACTCTGTGATTTTCACTGCGTTCCTTTTTGTCAATATTGTGAGTCGGTCATCGCGAAGGCAATGCTGACACGTTGGCACGATTATTGGATCTTGTGTCTTCAGACGAGACAATAGGTCTTTGAGATTTTGGATAAAATCGGGTTTCTGTTCTTGAGGTATGATGATGTTCTTAGCTTTCCTCAGAATCTCATGCGTTTCCTTAGGCTGATAGTACACAGGCTTGTTGTATTTGACAAACCAGAATCGCTTGATCTCTAGAAGA
>JASFEF010000160.1:0-6498 GCA_050124975.1 Candidatus Thorarchaeota archaeon
CCGATGAGCCAGGGATGTACTGTACCTTGGTGAGTAGCCGCAGCCCGACTCTTTGGACCACCAGTGTACGCTCGTGCATATCGTTTGTCAGAAGGTGCAAGAGTGCGAAGACCAAATGGAGTGAGTAGTTCTTTTGTGACAGTCTTCAGGACGGAGTTAGCCTGAATATCTTCAAGAAGGGGATACGGGAGACTGAGGGCAAAGATCTGATTTGGTCTAATAGAATCATCCTTCACATCATCAGTGACTACATCATAGAGATATCCCAATTCCTCATCCCAAAATGTCTGCTGAAATGCTTCCCTAATCCATGATGCAACTGCTCTGAACTCGTACGGATCTCGACCAACAAGGTCACTCATGTCGCCCATTGCCATTAGGCAATTGTACCAGAGCGCATTTACTTCAACGCACTTTCCTAACCGAGGCGTTGCAGTCCAGTCACCAATGCGCTCGTTCATCCAGGAAACCTCAACCCCTTCAATTCCAGATATAATTAGCCCATCATGATCCTCATGAATGTTGAACTTAGTTCCAATCCTGTATGCTGCGATTATGGACTCCATTGTGTCCCAAATGATTCCGCGTAGAAACTCGACATCATTTGTTGCTTCAATATACTTGTGACAGGCCATTATGAACCACAAGGATGCATCAACAGAGTCATACTCTGGTTGTATCCCTCTATCTGGAAAATCATTTGGCACAAGTCCGTATCTTGAGTGTCTGGCGTAATTGGTGAGAATCGCTCGAGCATCTTGGAATCTTCCAATAGACATTGTCAGTCCAGGTAGAGATATGAGGGCATCCAAACCGATGTCAGCCAATTCATGATACCCAGCAATTACTGACCGCATCTTCGTGGATGCTCGATCGACAATGAAAGTATCAGCATCTAGAATGAGCCACTCAATATCCTCGTCCCTTTCCTTTTGGGCCGTTGCGTACGCTCGGTCATTCAGTATTTTTCTTCGTCGAAGCTCCTCGAAGCGCAGTTTGGCAAAATCCTTTCTCTCTGCTTTGGCTAAGGGACCTAGATCTTTCATCAATACTTTCTGGTTTGGACCGACCGCAAAGAGAAATGACAAGAAATGTTCGCCAGGTTCTAGGACAGTGTGGAACACACCAGGGATTGTCATCTCTTCCTCGTGAGGAAGCCCCATCGCTTTGTCCTTTCTGTAGATTTGTGGTTGTGTTACCTTGATTTCACTAGGCATAAACTCGGCATCAGGAGTGTAGGCATACATCCATGGACTGTTCGGACGGTCATCAAAGGACAAGTACGAGTGATTATCAAGTGCATCTATCGCTGGAGTGAAATCAAGGTGAGGCGGTCTAGCATGAAGGTCTCTGCAGGTTTGAATGGGGGTCACAGTGAAGACCGTTTCATCGGTGTTGGTTATCTCATAATTCACGACTGTGATATTCCTTCTATATGCCATGAACACAGTCTTTTCAAGCTCAACACATCCAGTCTTATACACCATCTGTGGTAGAGGGTTGAGCTCGAATCGATTGAGGTAGCGATATCCCCTATGCGTGACTCCACTCTTTGTCTGCTCAGTGCTAAGATTGCACTCTCCCTCCTTGTTGACGAGTGCTTCGTCAAGCCTAGAAAGAGTCAGCCATCTATCTACTGGAGGGTTCAAAGATGAAACGAGTAAGCCGTGATATCCACGAACGTTAAGACCAACAATAGTGGAAGATGTATAACCACCTAGACCGTTTGCATACAGCCACTCGAACGTGACTGCTCTATTCAGTCGAAGGTCTGCATCTTCCAAGGTGATCAATGTGGGTTTCCATCCAGATTCTGAACGCGAAATGCTATCGAAAAATGCACACTTTAAGGGTTGTGTCACGTTGGTTAGGTCTAGACAGACATTATCATAAGGAGGACAGTAATTCGAATTCTCTGTTTCTAGAGTGATGTAGAATGACAGTTGACTATGGACAGCCCATTGAAAATAAGTCCATAGTCGATTCCAATTCAAGTGAAAAGCTTCGGTTTGGATTGAGTGGTAATCTCCAACGACTTGCGCTTGTCACAGGGATTGCACAGTTTTCAATGAGTGTGTGGGCTTGGCAATTTGGTATCTTTCTTCAAGCTAACGTGAATCACCTTTGGCAAATTGGTATCACATTCTCTATTGGTACATTTGCCATGATTCTAGGTTATGCGATTTCAGGTACATTAGCAGACTACATTGGTAGAAAGAATGTCATGCTAGTAGCATTCATTCCAATGTTTTCGGGACTTTTCGCTCTTCGATTCTTCCCGGTCTGGCCGATAATTCCCCTTGAATATGCCACTATTCAGATCGGTTGGGCGTTCATTCTCATCATGACAAGTGCAATGCCAGCGGATGAGATTGCTCAAACAAGCGGGGAGAATGCTGCACGCACATTCAATATGGTTGTCTTACCAGCCTTCCTCATTGACGGGACAAGTCCTATTATTGCTGGATTTCTTCTAAATGCAGGTTATGTGGCTGGAGACCTGCATCTTCTTGCTGCCGTAGGAGCCATTGCGGCAATGGTAGCAACCCGTTTCGGAGTGAGAGAGTCCCTCGGCAAAGATGTCATAGAAAGGGCAAAGGCAGGTTCTATGATTGCCCTGCGAGGTCTAGGACGTAACTTCTGGATCTTCGTGTCAGGAATGTTTGGTTTTGTGTTTCTGATGAACTTTGCATTCCCCTACCTTGGGAATTTAGTTGTGAATGAATGGGGAGTCAGTGAGCCTTTGTATGCTATTGCATGGGGTGGATGGTCATTCACGTGTGTGATCACGATGTATGGAGTTGGTACTGCGACAGACAGGAATATCAGATTTGCATTGATAGCTGGTTTGTTCTCGACTGCCTTTGTCGTGGGTCTCTATGCATATGGTCATACATTCGTAGATCTATTACTTGTGAACATTCTATTAGCAATGCCAATAGTGGTCTGGAGTGGTGCTGAGAAGACGCTTGCTGTCAATGGCGTCAGTGATGAGATGAAGGGGCGAGCTTTAGGAACATATCAATTCTTGATGGCTTCAACAAGATTGGTTGGCCAATTCACCGGAGCTCTTCTCTGGGATTACTTTGGTAGTCTTAGAATAGTATTTGGAATTGCTAGTATAGCGGGTATGATACTAGTGATTTGGGTTACATATACCCTTATGACACTGAGGCTTGAATATAGAGGAGAAGTTCAAACACTCAACGGTACCGAGTAATCTTCTTATCTTCGTTCGCGATAATAAGGAGATTAACTGGGGTCCTGAGGGAGTATTATGGATGACGATGATTCATCATTCATTGGTCGTCGATTAAGACAGACAGGGAACTTGCTGTTAGGTGGAGCTCAGAAGCAAGTTGGAGACTACCGGTCAAAATTCGAGGGTCTCAAAGGGACATATGATGATTTTCTCTCAAAGTTACTTGTTTCATACTCAGGAACTAAGTTCGACCCATCCTTTGTCGATGAGTTCTTTGGAAAACGGGGGTTATCCTTTGCAGGAATTGATGGTACCGTTTTGAAGTACGATGTCTTTGATTTGGTCGTTTTCTTTGCAGGAGCATATAGCGCACATGGAGAAATTGAGATCTTTGATTCAGGAGAAGGGAAAATCACTTACGATGAGAAATACTTGGAACGAGGAATTGGAGTTTCAAGTGTCCTACCTGTCTACATCAATGAGGTTCCATTGATTGACCAGACTCTGCTAATAAGAGGCGATGATGGACAAGTAGATAATTCATTTACCTTCACTGATGCATGGGTGGTAGACAACTCAGCATTTGCAGACTTTCTGATGGGGCTGGCTGAGTTCTACCTTGGATTCCAATTAGTGAGCTCCGAAAATCCGGTTGATATTCTTCTCCTAGACAGAGTATTCTCTTCCGAGATAGCATCATTCTATGCAGAAACTTCAGATTTCAGACTGAGTCTAGATCACGAATGTGGTTTAATTGGTCATAAGATAAATGGCAAACCTTTCACGAAGACTGAATGGGTGTACGCAAGGAAGTTGTTTGGGAACTTAGAGTTCGGTACTCCTCCTGCAAGAGGCGAGTTTCTTCTTCCCAGGGTCATCATGGAGCTCCTGCGAACCCCTGGCAACTCCTTGACTCGACAAGAGATCACTGACAAATTGGGATTGACTGATGAATTTCATTTATCCAGACTAGACAAAGAACTCGAGAACGGGATACGGGGGTCGGGTGAAGCTAAAGGATTCTTCACAAGAAAGGACAAACACTTCGTCCTGAAGCCTCAGTTTCGCGAAATTAAGGAACGTATCAAGAAGCTTGTTCAAGAAGTATGTGGACGCATGTTTTCAGCAGATCCCGATGTAACATATGAGGAACGTTTCAAGGTCGGCGGACGATGGATCACAACAAATGATCTTGCATTCCTTAGTCTTGCGTCTTTGTCTTTGATGATTGAAAGAAGTTGGGAAAACCGAACTCTTCTAGTTGGTGTTGCAAAGGACACCTCTGCGAGAGACCTCAAGCGACAAGTGTTGCCAGTCCTCAATCATGTGGGACGTTTTGATGGTGGGTTTGGAGACAAGGGGCAGGATACGCCAGATACAGATCGAATGATACTACAGTGGATCTCACTGCATGAGCAACAGAAACTCTTAGTACCATGGGCGACTGTGGAGTATGACACAGCATTCAAAACTATAATCCCCCACTTTGAAAGAAAACCAGGTCTTGTGTCAGGAGCTCGTCGGAATCAGATATCGCTAGAAAGGACATTCGCAAAGTCATATTTCCAGCTCTGTCAAGCAGCTTCTGATATCAAACTAAGGAGCAATGTATTGCTTTATGACAGGCTAATCTACCCAGAATTCGATAAGGGAGTGAAACAACTGACTACACTTCCTCATGATTATGAAAACAGACCAGATAGTCCAGAATCAGTAGATGTTGTATTCTATGAGGGGACTGATAATCCAGTCCAATCATTCATCATCCCACTCTTTGAGTCAATGACCAGTATGAGTATACCCGAGCTCTTTGGTCATCTGAAACCCCTTTACATTGCAGATAAAGTCGCAAAATACTACTGGAGCCAATTCAAGGGTATGGTTGAGAGCGCCGGAGTTTGGCTCATCAATCGTCCAGATTTGAGAGAGTTTCTATTTTACTTAAGCAGTTTTAGAGAACGGAGGTCAAGCGTTGAGCAATCAAGAAGACAACAGTAAGCGAAAATTATTCACAGACTTTGATGGAGCATTTGAGGGAAGACTCGCTCGAGTCATTCCAGTGGCAGCTAATTATACTTCAGAATGGTCCGGATCTGCAGCACGATACGACTGTAGGATAAAGATTCGCTACAATAAGGAACTCATGGCACAACTCGAAGAAGGAATGCTTCTGGCGGTCAAGAATTTCAGAGGTCAGTCCAAGAAAGCTGCGAAGGAGGGTATCGAACGTTATACAGTGATGGTCATCAGTAAAGTCTGGCCGCTACACTATGGTCTCGGTGGAGTCAGTGACAGTCACTACTTCCCACTTCAAATGGAGATAATCGAACAGTCCGTACCAGATTGGTCAACAGATGACCAGGCCACAATGATGGTTCACATGAACGCAGTGCCAATCAATTATGATCTTATCATAGACAAAAAGGGAGAGATTGCCTTTAGGAAGGGTTTCTCCTATCCTCTCGTTGGAGAGAAAGCGTATGTCATAGACATGGAAACAGTTGACCTCATCTATAATGCAAAAGTAAAGGAATCAATGGGATTCGATAAGAAAACATCAACTGCCGATCCCAAGAAAGATCCTCGCGTGGGAGTATTGAGAATGTTCATGGAGTCTGGTCAAGAAGTTCCAATCTACGTTGATCTTGCTAAACTTGTACGCTATCACTTTGGAGTCTTCAGCTTCACAGGTGGTGGAAAGAGCAATCTTCTCTCGAATCTGTTCAGACGTATTCTCTACCATGACAAAGACACCAAGTTAGTAATCTTCGACATCAGTTGTGAGTATCCATTCCTGCTCAGTGATGTGTTCATGGACCCGAAGATTCCGAGCATCATTGTGCTTGAGGATGAGGCAAAAACTCCTGACCACTTCGCACGTTCAATTGTCAAACCAAGGGACTTTGAGGAGGATGACAAAGCCAACGAAATCCTGAAGCAGATTTATGGAATAAAGGATAAGGTGACATTCTACAACAGACCTCTGACACAAGTGCCAACCTATGGTAGTTTGCTCCAAGAAATGAGAGGAATTCGGACAGATAGCTCAAGTAGACCAACCTACGTGCAGGCTATGGATGCAATCATGGATTTTGTAGCATCATTCATTGAAAAGGCAGGAAAATCCGAGCATGATGAGATAGATAAAGATTTCATAGACCCCCTTGACTCAACTGCGAGACAAGCCATGGAAACTTTTCAGGTACATGACAAATCAGCTGTATTTGCATGGGCGACGACAAGATCGACACTGAAAGGAGTCCTAGCAAGAGCACAGAAAGCCAAGCGAAGTGGAG
>JASFEF010000161.1:0-6354 GCA_050124975.1 Candidatus Thorarchaeota archaeon
CGCTAACGATAGTCCTCTTCTAGGAGCTGCTCTAATTCTAACTTGGGGAGACTCATCGTCTTATGTTGATCTTGGAGATGGCAGTTATAACATAACACTTCAAACATCCAATTTGGCTCATGGCTCGCAAATCTTGAATGTAACAGCCAATCTGATACACTACACAATCACTTCACTGAATGTGGAAATTAACCTCCTTTCAGTCCCATCTGAACTAATAGTATCTTGGACTGGCCCAACATTTCCCAATGAGGTATATTGGGGTGAACCCCTCACTATATTCGCTGCAATCAACGATACTCTAAGGAATCAGACGGTATCAGTTTCTACAATCACCTATGAATGGGAGTGGGGAACTGATTCATTTCTACCCACTAGTGAACCTGGGAACTACACAGCAATTCTTGATACAAGCTTGGGCACTATTTCAGACACCATAGTTGTCAGGATTGAAGGTAGTGCTCCTAACTACATTGATGCATCCTATCAGTTAGTTTTCAGACTCTTGCCAAGACCAATGGAGATTACCCCTATTGGAGGGTATGTCTTCACAGTTTCCCAAGGAGGCACTGCACAGGTAGTCGTCAATTTGAGGGATTACACTGATTCTAACGTGACTGAAGCAACTCTTGTGGCAAGATGGGATTATGACACCAATCTCACCTTGATGGAAATACCAACCGAACCTGGGAATTACATTCTTCAATTCCCCACTGGATCAGCTGGTTCCGGTAGTTACCAAATTCAGATTGACGCTTCAAAGAACAACTACGGTAATGCTTCAGCAACATTGATTATGTCAATCTCGAAAATAAAGATGGTAGTATGGCTCGACAATGTCACAGCAGCCTATGAATACACATCAGTTTATTGGTCGGAGGTTGTTAGAATTGGGGTATATGTTCTTGCTCCAGCTCTCAATGCATCATATCCCTTCTCGACTGGGTTGGATGGTTTTGTTGTTACGTGGACCTCACCTGAACTTGGCGCAAATGGAACACTCATCAATGGAGTATCAATAGGCGGTTCAGGGTATTACTACCACGACTTTAATACCAGTCAAAGTATTGCTGCACTACATACATTCATCATCTCGGCCAGTCCACCCATTGGTAATGAAGATTACGAGAGAGCAGACAATTTCACATCAATATTCGTGAGAAATCTACAGGCAGCCATTCAGTCACCAGGATCACCAGAACTTGTTTGGGGATGGACAGGTCTGGTGAATGTCACATACTATGATAGCTATCATGAACAAGGTGTACAGGCAGACGCAGCTACATATTCATGGGCTGGTGGATCTGGTATCGCACAATATCTAGGTGAAGGAGTCTACGGCATTCCGATTAATACGACAAGACTCAGACCAGGAACATATTCAATCGCAGTTGAATTCCGCAAAGCGAACTATGATGATGCAGAAATAACGATTAGGATTCATATTGCATCTGTCCCCACTGAAGTTGGAGTTCTTCTTCCAGATCTTTATCAAATCGGAGATACATGGACAAATCTTCAAGTCCCATATGGAGATATTATCACAATCACGTTGTTATACAATGATACAAACAGTGCCAGAGGAATTCCTGGAGCGGAATCAAACAACTCGTATTATTCTGGACCGGGTGTATATGAAGAACTACTTGCTTTGTCTGAACAAGAGTATGGTAACTATACATTTGTCTTCAATACACTTGATTGGAGTTTAGGATCCACTATTTCATTTCACATTCAATTTGAGCTTGACAATCACTCTATGGCTGAGTTTGCATTTGATATCACAATAATCAAGATTCAAACTAACCTTGAAGTGGTTGGGCCCTCAGTAATGTCGCTTCACTGGGAAGTGAACACAACATTTTGGGTCCAGTATTTGGATGCATGGCCAGGACATTCAGGAGAGGGCATTACTGATGCTACAATTGTAGTTGAGTATAGAGAACCGAATATGGTCCGATTTGCGACAATTGAGTATCTTGGTCCTGACGAGAGCCGTCCGGGATATTATCAATTTAGAGTCACAGCACTCGGAGTATCAGGTGTTGCAGAAATAACAATTCACTTCAACAAAACATACTATGATGCTAAGGATGTGACACTTTCTGTTTCAGTTGGTCCGTCTCCTGAACAAGTTGCTTTTCGGACTGCAGTCACTTTTGGTGGTGCATTTGTTATCTTCCTGATTCTTTTCGCTATTGTTTGGGTACGGATTCTAAGAGTTCCAAAGATCATCAGGATAATCAGTGGTCAAGTTCGAAAATTACGCAGAAGTAAAATACCAAAGCCAGCGAGGGGTATGCGATCAAGGCAATCCTTAGTTGCTGAATTATTCAATGAATTACATGAATCGATTGGTGTGAAAAGAAAAGCCGCTGAAATACCGGCAGAGCCCATAATTGTGGAAGTTCCCGAAATTGATGAACTGATTATTGATCTAGCTATACTCACTGAAATGACTCAACAAGAACTGGATGACTTCAAGTTTGAAATATCCAAGATGAAGATGAGTCAACAAACTAGTTTTGTGAGAGAGGTCATCGCTCAAGAGGTAATCAGAGTAGCAGGTATCCAGAATAAGTCTGTAGAGCAGGTTATTGAAGAAGTCGTAGCAGAAAGGAGAAGGAGAATTGGTGTAGCACCATCTGAAACAAAACCAGAGATTTACGATATAACTGAAGAAGAAGATGTGTCAGAAGAAGAAGGAATCGACTTTGAGCAGAAAATGAGAGAACTTGAACTTGAAGAGATGGCAAGCGAGTTAGAAAAACGTGGTATTCCATCCCATGAGATAGAGTCCTTCGTTACTCAAGCTAGAACACTACCTAAGGATGTAGTGGAGATGCTCCTTCAAAGTTTCACACCTAGAGAGAAACCTGAACCAGTTGAAGAAAAGATTGAACATCTCTCTGAGGAGGAACTTGAGAAGCTTCGAGCCGAGTTGATTAAACGAAAGGCGAGTGAACGTGAAATTGATTCAATCATTGAACAAGCACGGAGTCTTCCTAGGGAACTTGCACTCGAGTTCTTCAAAGAGCCAGAAAAACCAAAGAAGAGGAGACGTAAGAGGAAAGTTGTAACTTTAACAGAAGAAGAGCGTGCTAATCTACAAGCCGAGCTGGTTCGGAAGGAAGTTCCAGAAATAGAAATTGAAGCAATCATGAAAGAGGCAGAAACCGCTCCGAAGGAAAAGATTGAGGAATTTGTAAAATCACTTGAAGATACTAGACTTGAGGTACCAATTCAGGATATTGAGTTTGAAGACCGTCTCAGTGATTTTGAAATTGAGGACCTTCGTAAACAACTTGAGGAAAGAGGTCTTCCACCAGAGGAAGTAAATAATATTGTAGGGCAAGCTAAGAACCTTCCTAGCGCTCTACTTGATGATTTGTTGAAGAGTATAGACGAAGACTTGGAAGCAAAGAAGAAATGAAAACATTCAGCAGATTCAATTCCTCAAATATCGTATTACTTCCTCAAGACTAGTATCCATTCGCCCAACATTCGTTCAGGACGAGGTATCCTGATGAAATGTCGGATTAATCTTGAGAAGAAAGAACTTTCCAACTTAAACCCAATATCTGTAACTGCAATTTCTGAGAGAATCCTATCAGATCGCACTTCTACTCCACGAATCAGATTGCTCCCAATTGCGATACAGTACCTACCCCCAGGCTTCAGTACTCGGTATATTTCTGCTAGTTGCATTCTCATATCTTCAAAGAACTTGAATACAATATACGACCGTCTAGGATCGGACTTGTAAATCTTCGCGATAATAGGGTCGAGGGTTTCATAACCCGAAGTCTTCAATGTATCATACTCGTTCTTGTAGACGGTCTCAGTACCGATATACCCCCGTTTCACATGTGATAGCGGGCCGTCACCAAGCAGACCGAGCCAATACATCTCCAATTGATGCGTACGCGGATAGTCTACAGCGTTGATGTAGGGAGGCGAAGTAACTGCGAGATCAATTGAATCACTGTCAAGTCCAGTTGTGATGGCGTTCCTGATAGGGAGTCGTACATCGATGCTACTCAGCGATCTTGAGGTATGATATAGCTCAGACATGGACTGACACTGATGGTCCAGTTTCTCTGAGAACTTGATGTAAGTGTCACCAGGAGAGATTGTCTTGACGACCTTCTTTCGTAGGACTGTTCTGGTACAATGAGGATCTGCATTGGACACATCCCGGATAATCGAGGAGAGGACAACTCGGAAGAAATCCCCGATGTCTTTCCAATCAGCGTCATTTCGATGTTTTAAGAGCTGAGTTTCAATGCGGTCCTTGATGATTGCTATCTCTCGTACGACATAAGAACGGAACCAATTATCTCGATAGTGAAAGTCAGGTATTTGGGGCTGGTGTTCATTGTTGCTTTCAAACCCGTGAATCTGTGAGTTCAAGTCTCGTGCTGCTTTGAATAATCTTTTAGGATTGATGGGTGTTGTTTTTACCTTTGTAATCAATCGGGCTATAGGATCAATATCAATTCCAATCGCTATTCGGTTGTTCAACATTGCTTCTAGAATAACTGTCCCACTCCCACACATAGGATCGAGAACAGTTTCACCTCTGTTGGAATACTTCCGAATCAGATATCGAGGTAGTTCTGGGAAGAATTTAGCGGGAAACTTGTGAACACCGTGGGTGAGATAAGATTGGTCATGACTGATGATGAGGATCTCTCCTTGGTCGGGTATGTCATACTTTGGGTCGATATCTCCCACAAACTCCATGAACTCAATTGAGTCCTCCTGAGTGGAGTCATCAAGTGTATCAGTTTGGGTCGACAGTTCCAATATTCAAAACCACCCATCATCTTACTGAACACTGAGTCTGAAGAAATTGTGCCCTTATAGGTTAACATTACAAATTAACGTTTGTTAACCGGTGCGTTAACATTATATTGCACTTCTGAAGTGAAATTGTAACCCTTTCTAGGGTAATGTATGTAGAAGGAGAGAAAAATCCGAAATGGCAGATCTGAAGAAAATCGGCGACCTGCTTATCCTACTTGGTGGTATTATTGGCCTCATTGAGGGTATCCTAACAGTGTTGGGACTCCCCTATTTGACATTTCTACCATACATAAGCTTTGGTCTCGGTGCTTTGGTAACAGGAATTCTTGGAATCCTGTTCTCATTGATTGCCCTAGTAAACAGTGGTGTCATTAAGATTAGCGCACTTGAGTTTAGTAACAAGTGGCTAGTCATACTGATAATGGGTATTCTCATGTACCTATTTGCCAGTGGCCTTGGTGGCGTTCTAGTCATCATTGGCTCGATACTACTTGTACTATAGTTTAGGTTTGCTCAGCACCAGTTCTCTCAAGCTGGTGCTAGCATTCCACTTTCTCTTTTTGAAAAATCATTTGACAGCTGAAATTGCCTTGTCAAGTCTATCCACAGCATCGTCCAAGTTTTCCTTAGTGATGACATAGCTGGGAGTGAATCTGATCACGTTCTGCCCTGCTCCAAGGACCCAAAGCTTCTGCTTCTGGACAGCATTCTTCACGATGTCGTCTCGAAGCTTTGGAGCTTTTTCTTTGGATTTCTTGTCTTTAACAAACTCTATTCCAACCATCAGACCCATACCACGAGCGTCTCCAACAATCTCATGTTTGTCCTTCAGCTCATTGAGACGTTTCAGAAGATAGGCACCGTTCTCAGCATTCTTCCTGAGATAGTTTCCTTCTTCAAGTGTTTTAAATATCCACAGAGAGAGCAGAGACATCTTTGGTTCTGCGGAGAACGTTTCTGAATGACGGGAACCGCTTGAGTACATTGGAGATGGACCAATTGATGCACCCATTGGATAACCACCACCTATTGCCTTACCCATGGAGATGTAGTCAGGAACAACACCATGATTCTCTACAGCGCACCATTTACCAGTACGACCCATTCCAGCCTGAACCTCATCAGACATGAAGTAGGCACCTATCTCACGTGTCAAATCATATATGCCTTGAACCGCTTTTGCTGGAGGAACAATTAATCCTCCCTCACCACAGAGGGGTTCCATGACTGTAACTGCAATATCATTACCTTCTACTTGCAGTGCATATCTGAGAGCCTCAACACACTCAAGACTGCAGTCATCCTCGGTTGCGCCATATGGACATCGGTAACAATAAGGATAGAAAACACGGAGCACATCCAATCCTTGTGGAAACCCAGACTTGTGTTTGGAGTTTGAAGATGTGACTGCAAGAGCGTAGCCTGTCCGACCATGGAATGCGGGTCTGAAACCAACAACCCTACGTTTCCCTGAGAGATCGATTGCGGATTTCAAACAACCCTCAACTGCTCTACCACCGGAAGTGGTGAAGACTACTCGTTTCT
>JASFEF010000162.1:0-6324 GCA_050124975.1 Candidatus Thorarchaeota archaeon
TATTGCATCACGGGTGGTGAACCGACTATTCAGAAGGACCTTCCAGAATTACTGAAGACACTACGGTCTGAGGGGTCCAAACACATCAATCTCAACACACAGGGAACTGTTCCAGATGTTCTAGAGAAATCACTGCCCTACTTGGATTCTGTATGGTTTGACATTAAAACAATTCCAGAAGAATATTGCAGAGTGACTCGAGTTGAGCATGATCCTTGGCCTCGGGTTGCACGAAGTATCAAGCTAATTCTTGATGCTAACATTTCCTTCTGGCCAAGGACAACATATGTTGGTGGACTTACAGAACCATCTGACATTCTTAGAATAACTGAGTTACTCAGTGAGTTTGGATTTGAGGGCGAGTATGTGGTTCAGAACTTCATGAAAACTTCAGGAACTCGTAAGGCGGATGTGGAATCATTTTCAGAACCAAACCTTGATGAACCTAAATCAATCATCAACCAGATTCCCTCAGGTATTAGGCTTCGATTTGAGTGGCGATAGAGTAAAACCTTGGGCGAACACACAGACAACCTTTTAAACGCCCTAGGAATGACGTTGTTTTGACCACACCAGATGCTAGGTCAGATTTGCTGGAGTGTTGTTCAAAACATGTTTCCCACACAGTCAATGGGTTATGACAGAGCGATTACAGTTTTTAGTCCTGAAGGCAGACTATACCAAGTTGAATATGCCACTGAAGCAGTACGACATGGACCACTTGCCGTTGGAGTCAAAGCCACCAACGGAGTAATCCTGGTTGGAGAGAAACGCTCTCCTCATCCGATGGCTGATCTTGACTCTCTCAAGAAGATTCTTCTTATCGATGATCATGTTGGAACAGCAATTGCGGGTTTGCACGCTGACGCTCGGAAGTTAATTGATCAGGCTCGTGTTCAAGCCCAAATCAATAGGCTCAGTTATGATGAACCAATCACTATATCTTCTCTTGTTGTAAACATCTGTGACACTAAACAGTTACACACTCAATATGGAGGAGTGCGACCTTATGGGGTATCTCTTCTCGTAGCTGGTGTTGACGACAGTGGCCCGCAACTATTTACAACAGATCCCTCTGGATCCTTCTGGGGATGGAAAGCTGCAGCGATTGGTAAGGAGGCAGATGTGGTTCGCGATTTCTTTGGTGAGAAATACAAAGACTCCATCAATCTCGATGGAGCTCTTGAGCTAGCTATTGAGGGTCTCTTGAAGGCAACAGACAAAGCTGAGGTTGAACCGGAAGAGAAAGCCAAGACTCTTGAGATTGGTAAAATAGATACAAAGGAGAAATCCTTTACAATTTTGAGTCAAGATGAAGTCGAAGCAGTCTTGAAAGCTAGACTAGCGGCTTGATTGTTCAACCAATCTATCTACAATCAGAGTGGCAATATCAATACCAATGACTCGAGATAGTGCACTCCATGAAGGAGCTGCGTTTGCTTCAATAACACAAGGACCATCAGGAGACTCGATGATATCAATACCTGTGTAGTCTAATTTCAATACTTCAGCAGTCCTGATTGCACATTCCTCATATTCAGGAGTCAACTTAGTCAACTCCGCTTTTCCTCCACCATGTACATTCGTTCTCCATTCACCCTCAATGCCTTCTGGAATATATCGAAACATGGCACCGATTAATTTTCCTCCGATGACAAAAGCTCGTATATCACGATTCGGCTTCTCAACTAACTCTTGAACATAGAGAACCTGACCCAATTGATGAATGAACTTCATTGCACGATAGGTCAGTTCACGATGCTCTGCCCTAATAGATCCCATTCCTCGTGCGCCAATCAGTGGTTTGACGACCACATCCCCCACTTCATCAACGAAATCAATAGCAGCCTCAAGGTTTTCCCCAATGTAGGTTCTGGGGACCTTGATTCCCTCCTTGTGCAACGCAGTCAATGTTGCATATTTGTCCTTAGCTCTTCTGAAAGAATACGCTGGATTCATGACATAAATGCCCGAGTCTTCGAAGTGCTCTAATAGACTGATTCTGAAGGTTATTTGATCTCCAGTTCCAAACCCGATAGTCCTCACCATCACTCCATCCATGTCAGACATATCTTCATCATCTAGATGTGTGAACTTGTTTGGAAGCTGGGCTGAGATATCTGGAAGTCTAAATGGTTTGGCTGAGTAGCCCTTTGCTTCCATCGCTTCGATGAGACTCTTGGTTGCCCAATTATTCACATTCTCATGATAAACGACTCCAAATTTACGACTAGACATGGACATCACCTAGAGCTACTACACCTTGGAACTTGGAGTTCCGTTAAAAGAGCTATCCACGAAACTGAAACCCTATTCAGACAAATCCAAATAGCAGATGTGAGCTCCTTGCCTTATGGGACTTCCTGGAATAACAGCCTCTCAGATGGTTGAAGTAGACCGTATAATGATGGAAGAATTTCAGATTCCTGTTGACTTGATGATGGAACACGCAGGACACAATCTAGCCAAGCTATGTGTTAACCTCACACCTACTGGTGAAGGTCTCTTTAGAGTGATAGTTGGTGTCAAAAACACTCTGCATCAATTTGATGGGTTGTAACTGCCTGTATATGATACAATCAAATCCTCATACTGATAGAAATCAAGAATGAACGAATTCAATTTGAAGATAGGCACAACTGGAACACCTTCGTGAAGTTCTACCTCCTCAACCAGCCAGGTAGCTATCACTGGGAAGAGTTGATATTCTTGCATATCCAGACTTCCCATTTTAGTGGATAGTCGATCCAACTCCTCGCTCAATTCTTGTGTTCTTGTTTTTTGTTTCTCAGCTGCTGTTTTAAGAGCTGATGCCTTACCACTTCGAGTCCCCCACATCTTAGCGTCAATCGCTATGATGGTTTTTCCCTTCACACCAATAACATCAATCTCCATACCTTGTATCAACGAATTTCCACGTCTTCGGAAACTCTCAATACATTGAAAGTTGTTAGCGATCAGTATCGAAGCAACAAATCCCTCGAAATCTTTCCAAGTTAGTAGTTCTACTATTTCACCGATGCTTACTCCCTGCTGCACAGCTCGTTTAGCAAGGTCAATCCGTTGATTCCTATCAATGATGAATTCATCACCGGTTTGTAACAAACCAAGACTCTCCAACATTTCTCTGTTCAAGGAGTTGGTGAAAAATAACTTACCATTCTCTTTAGTTTGCCTAAGAACTTCGGTTATTACATTCAGTATATCTGGTGACATCGTCATTTTTCAATAACCGCGTTAGTTTATAACCCCCATTGATTACAGTGGTTTAGGTGGGCCAATGTCTGAACAGGAAGGATGGCGTAGAGTACTCAAGGCATTTGAGGACTGGATATACTACGAGAGTACTGAGTTTGGACCATACACCGGCTATTTTTCTCTCGAGAATCTGAGGGACCTCACAAGTGCAGAACGAATAAGCTGGATGCAATCTATGTATGACGAGATTATTCCTGGTCGTGTGGAGAAGTGTCGAAATGCTGGTGTTGCCTTTGAGGATTTTCTACCATACATGCCTGATCCAACAGCACGTGAGGTCGTGCAATCTATGATTGACTTGACAGGGGTTTTATCTGAAGATATGCTTGGGATGAGTGATACAATTCATTCAATGAAGGAAGAATACGAGTCTGGGGGATTGGAGGAAATCATGCCATCTCTCACTGATCTTGCAGACGCGGAAGAGAACATTCGTCATCATATGAGTCTCTTTAGCCAAGGATTTGGAAAGCTCAGGAGTATGGGTCTTGAGATGCCCGACATTGAATAGAATAGTTTTCCATGATTTTTCGCGTTACTGACAAAGCTTAAGTACAAACAGCGATTTGGCCAAACTGACCCAAATTAAAACGAGGTGAAAAACGCAATGGGTACTGAAACAACAACCACTGCCCATCGATATCGGGTCTCGAACACAAAAGGTGACTACCATCCAGCAGGTGACTGCCAAATTAAGTCACGAGGTGAATGTGTTCTTAGGTGACCGTAAGGTCTCGACGACTGATTTTCAAAGTCTTGCTGCATCGTTCTTCAGACTAGCGGAAGCTAGGTTGAGCGATACTCAGAAGCAGGTACTACGAATGAGTCATGAGCTTCTCAAACATCGTCAGATGACTTTGACAGCTCTAGCAGACCTGGTTTCACGACGAAGTAATGTTGCCTACAGTACTGTGAAGTGGAACTTACGCTCTCTGAAGAACATGGGGCTGCTGAATGGTGGAAATCTCAGTAGTAAAGGACAACTAGCTTGTCTTACAACTGAGGCCCAGATGCTGGCAGACTACCTAGAGGATAACCTCTAGACTATGGGGGCTCCTAGAGTCCCCTCCTTACTTTTTTCGTAAAGCTATCAGCAGAAGACTATGGGTGCTACCCATCACTCAACAAGAACTGCCTAGCTTTACGTTCTTGTGTCACCGTATCTTCCTGCTGAATTGCTTCCATCCTTCTGGGATGAGAGCCTTGATCTCATCAAGACTTGTCGCCGATGCAATGATGATGTCAATTGTTCCAGTCGCTCCCGGTTCCAAGTCACCAAGATTCCACTGGAGTCCAGCTGCCACATCCATCGGTCCGAGTTTCAGATTATTCTGTAGATCTGGAGATTTTTCACTGATCAGCAGCTTCGTGGGTGGTGATATTTCCCAGCGGTCAGGTGCCGGATGAGACACAACCCCGACGAGTAACGGATTCCCATCATACACCAGCATGAGACCTGTGTCAGGATCATAGACCCCCCTGTCGTCTTTGTAACTTGCAGGACCACCTACATCAAAATCGATGAACTCGAAGAGTTTCATGTCATTGATGATTTGATCCGTTACATTCGTGGTCATATGCCGTATCAGCATGAATGGCTTGTTGTAGCTCCATACCTGCAGGTCTATCCTTATCGCTGGCACTCCATCGAGTAAAGGTGAATGAGTAAGGGAAACATCTAGTTTGCCCTTCCTCGTCGCTTCACTCACAACAGAGAAGGCATCGTTCTCGGTAGACGCAGCCATGCAGAACATCTCATCTACATAGTATGTCTGCCAGAATCCACCCTTGTACCCTGTTGGATTCCGGAGTAACAGGCGATCCTTTCCGCGGGAATCTATCAGACTGAGCCGCTTCATGAAGAAACCCAGAGTACCTCGGCCTCAGGTTATGCACTCGACACAATATGTGAGATCTAGCCTCGGCTTCCGGTTACCGGTTTCCAAGGTCTCAGACATGACTGATCACGCTACCTATGCTACAGAATCCTGAGTCTATCATGATATAAACGTCATGATACATCGAACGCATTGCTGTGTTTCACAGTTCATAAAGTTGATAAACCACCCACAAAGACCGTGACAGGTTCGGGTGTGCTCTTCCCATGACAAAGCTCAATGTTGAACAGCTACAGAAATGGTATCGGAAACAGCTTAGAAAGAAGTCAAAAGACTTCATCAAACAGGCTGAGAAAAGCTATAAGATCGTCGAAACCGCTCTAAAGGATATTGAGGAACTGTCAAAGGCGTTTCAAGAGGAAGAAGACGAAGAACTCGAATCTGGTGGCATCGCAGCAAGGTTTGCATTGAAAATCGGAGAGATAGTTTCTGACTTCTATGTCGACAAGGATATCACATACGAGAACACTGAAGCAATGCAGAGTGAGATTCAACATTTTATCCAAGAACTATGGGGTGCAGGAGCCCGATGGATTCGGAGAATGGACAAGCGATACAAAAAGGAAATCAAAACACTTGATACCTATATGAAAGAACTTGCCCGAGAAATGAACAAGATAAGCAAGTTGTTATTCGAATATAGTTGGGTAAAAGATCTAGAACGAATTGGTGGTCGTATAGATACACTTCACGATTTGACTTTCAGTAAAGAGATATTCGAAGAACAGATTCGTCAAGTTCGAGATAAGATTGATACTGCACAGGCTGAATATGATTCTGCAAAGAAAGCCTACGATACCTTTACAGACACCTCAAATGTTTCAGAGCTCCTCAGTCTGGATGAGCAAGCCGATCACATTGGAAGTCTTCTCAGAATGAAGTTAAATCCTTTGAAGAAACAGGTGAAGAAGTTCTTTCAACATGACACTGGAGTTCGAGTAAGTCCGGCAGGTCAAAAAGCATTGACTGAGTATTTTGAAGACCCCTACAATGCAATAACCGAGGAATCGGAGGGATATCCTAGTCTTATTGAAGGACTAACTGGGCTACAGGAAGCAATCCAGTCAGGAAAATTGCCGCTTAAGGACCGACTTGCACGTCGAGCAGTGGAAGAGGTAGAAGCAATCCGAAATGGAGCATTGCAGAAGTTCCAGGACCAAGCAAAAGA
>JASFEF010000163.1:0-6321 GCA_050124975.1 Candidatus Thorarchaeota archaeon
TCTGAGCCTGTACAGATACATCAGTACTAGATGTTGGTTCATCCATAACCACGAACTTTGGATTGAGTGCAAGAGCTCTGGCAATACAGATCCTTTGTCTTTGACCACCTGAGAACTCGTGTGGGAACCTGTTGAGATGGTCTTCCGTAAGACCGACCTTCTGAAGCAGGTCAAGAACCATTGCTCTCATCTTTCGACCTTTGGCAACCTTGTTCACTACCAATGGTTCTCCGATAGAGTTCTTGATAGTCACTCGAGGATCAAGTGAAGCCATTGGGTCTTGGAACACAATCTGCATGTTCATTCGGACCCTTCTGAGGGCTCGCCCTTTGAGCTCGGTGATATCGTCATTTTCGAAGAAGATCTTCCCACTTGTTGGATTTAATAGTCGAAGAACTGTACGGCCAAGGGTTGTCTTGCCACAACCGCTCTCCCCAACAACGCCAAGTGTTTCACCTTTCTTGATGTCAAGACTCACTCCGTCAACAGCGTGAACCTTTCCAATGACCTTTCTGAATACTCCACCAGTCAGCGGAAAGTGCTTTTTGAGATCTTCAGTTCGAACTAATGTTTCGCTCATTCTTTTCAACTCCTCAGCCTGTCAGTGGATGGTGACATGCCACCCAATGACCTGGTTCAAGCTCCTCTAATTTGGGCTTCTGTTCTTTGCATATGTCCGTTGCATAATCACACCGTGGATGAAAACGACACCCAGGTGGTGGTGTGATTAGGTTGGGTACTGACCCTCGAATCTGAGGCAATCGTTCCTTCTCCTCATGCAGTTTTGGCACAGCTGTCAAAAGCCCCGCTGTGTAGGGGTGCAGAGGGTTAGCAAACAGGGTATCGGTTGCGCATGACTCTACTGTAGTTCCAGCATACATCACATTGACCCAGTTACAGGTTTCTGCAACTACCCCCATGTCATGAGTGATGACGATGATTGAAGTACCTATTTCGCTCTTTAGCTGGTTCAAGAGCATAAGCACCTGTGCCTGGACAGTAACATCCAGAGCTGTTGTTGCTTCATCACAGATCAAGATACTCGGATTGCAAGCCAATGACATAGCAATCAGTGCTCTTTGACGCATCCCGCCTGAGAGTTCATGCGGATACTGATTCACAACTTGCTCAGGAGCAGGCATTCGAACCAGCCGCAGCATCTCGATAGCCTTTAGCTTAGCTGCTTCACGCATAGACTTCTTGTCCGGTTCGGGAGGATCATCTAGTTGTTCTCTATAGTACGCAATCTTGCCTTCTATCTCAGCACGGTTATCCTCGCTCGCGGCCTCAGACAATGCTAGCTCGAGCTGTGCTATCTTCATGTATAGAACATCACGTGAAAGATCCTGGTGAAGCTCAATAACCTCAGCAATCTGGTCTCCAATTCGAAACACAGGATTCGGATATGTTGCTGGGTCTTGGAACACTATTGAGATTCTGTTCCCTCGAATTTCGAGCATCTCTTCAGCTTCAAGTTTGACTAGGTCAACCTCTACCCATTCCTCTGATTCTTCATCTTTGAAGTAGAATAGGACTTCACCATCTTCTATCTTCCCAGGCGCCTCCACAAGACGAAGGATGGACTTTGCAGTTACTGATTTTCCACAACCCGTTTCACCGACCACACCCATGGTGTCACCACGTCTAAGAAACATGTCGACACCATCAAGCGCCTTAACAACGCCTTCGTAGGTATAGAAGTTGACAAATAGGTCCTTTACATTCAGTACTAGTTCTTCAGGAATTGTCATTGCTTCATCTCCGTCTAAGTTTAGGATCTAAGATGTCTCTTATCCCATCTCCAACAAGGTTGAATGCCAGAGCTGTGACAAGTATTGCTAATCCAGGATAGAGTGTCATCCAAGGTGAGCTAAGGATATAGTTCTGACCACGCGCAATCATCATTCCCCACTCAGCAGTTCCAACTGGAGGACCAAAGCCAATAAAGGCCAAACCGGCTGCAACCAGAAGAACTGAGCCAATGTCCATTGTGGCCTGTACAATGACTGGCTGAATCGTGTTCGGTAGGATGTGGCCAAATAGGATTCTTGTGTCACTTGCGCCTGAAGAACGTGCAGCTTCAATGTAGAGCTTCTCACGTTCCGAAAGTACTTGACCTCGCACAAGTCGCGCGTAGGTTGGCCACCACGTGATCATAAGAGCAATACTGATTGTGCCTAGACTTCGCACACCAATAGCCATGACGATTGCCATGGCGAGTACTAGGCCTGGGAATGCGAAGAAGATGTCAGTGATTCGCATCACGAGCTCATCCAGTTTCCCACCGAAATATCCGGATGCCGCACCAATGATTGCGCCTATTGATAGGGCAACCATAACAACACTGAGCGCAATCCTCAGGTCCTCTTGTGCACCCCAGATGATTCGGCTGTAGATGTCACCACCATAGTTGTCAGTACCCCAAATATGGACTGGGTATATACTGAAGTAGGATAGGACAATCCGTGTACTCGTGGACCAAGTAGCGGTCTTGTATGGTGCTATGAACTCAAGCTCCCAAACATATACACCTTCCTCATCAGGGAGTTCGATGTATTCGAGAAGAGGTTCATCAACAACTGACACATTTGCATAGAGATACGCTTGTCTTTGAGATGCTGTCATTCCCTCATATTCTGTTAAATTGAGGTTGTAGATTCGAAATGTAACATTCAATGATACAGCATCCGGTCCTGTATCTATGCTAGACACTCCGATGAATAACTCAGGTATCTCAGGCGTTTCCAAGTACTTCTCCGTTACTTTTAACTCTTCGATTAATGGATTTTCAATATCCGGGTCATAATTCGTGTCTTCAAAAAGATAGAAGTACTCCTGTTTGATATCATTACTCGGTGCGCCAGGTGGGAGTCGGTTATCCGCAAACACCATGTCAGTTCCTTTATATGTTGCGAGCCACGGGGCTGCTAGAGCCACAAAGACCATGAGTGAGATCATCAGGATCCCAACCACAACCAGTGGGCTCTTCCGTACTAGGTGAAGTGTGAAACGAGTTTCTTTTACTCTCGGTCTTGTATCCTCTACAAACTCTCCAAACCACAAAGCCCTAACACTTGGAAGGAACATCAAGAGTAATTGAAAAGCTACGATTATGACGAAAATGAAACCAGTCGTACCCATTGTTGCATAAATGATGGCAAGGAAGATGTATAGATAGAATGATGTGCCAAAGGCATCTGGTAGTCTTTCCATGACTCCTGAATTTGTTCTCAAGAGGAAGAAGGCTAGCACAAGGATAATCATCCCTTGTAATGCCCATGTGCTAAGAAATTGAGGTGGTATAACATTACTTCCTAGCCATCCCTGGATGGCATAGGTGATATTCCCTAGGAAGATCACTCCTCCAACCATGAGGCTGACCATTATGAAAATAATCTGGATGATTGAAAGAATGCTAGCAGCTGCACCATTTGTTGTATCGGGGATATGTGTTTCTGATTCCATACTAGTTCATCCTCCCATTAGCCAAACCTGATCCGTGGATCCAGCACACCATATATCATGTCCACGATGAAATTCGCTGTTACAAAGATGAACGCAACAAGAAGGGTGAACCCGTTTATAGCGGCCATGTCCGAGTTGAGAATTGCTCGCGTTGCCCAGCGTCCTAGTCCTGGCCAGTTAAAGATAGTTTCAGTCAGCACAGCTCCTGTTATCAATCCACCAAATGCCAGACCTATGACAGTCACTGTGGGGATGAGTGCATTCCTCAACGCATGTTTGTATATCACAACTCTTTCAGCGAGACCCTTGGACTTGGCAAGGGTGATGTAGTCCTCTTTAATTACTTCTAGCATACTTGAGCGCATCATCCTTGTGATGATGGCTAGCGTGATGTATCCTAGACAGAACCCAGGCATAATAAGATGGACTAGTGCGTCCATGAATAAGCCAGGGTTGTGCTCAAAGAGTAGCGAATCGACAAGTAAGAACCCTGTTGTGGGGGTCCAAGTAAACGCACGAATGTTATAACGGTCTCCTCCAGGTAAGTGAGGTAATTCCCATACCGAGAATTGGTAGAAGAGCACGTACTTGAGCATCAGACCGAACCAAAATATCGGCATACTTACACCCGAGAGAGCAAAGATACGAGTGATGTGATCTGCAACCTGGTCTTTTCTGGTGGCAGAAATGATTCCCAGTGGAATTCCAAGAAGAACTGCAAAAATCATAGCTACGATTGAAAGCTCTATGGTTGCTGGGAATAGTCTAGCAAGAACTGAAAGAACTGGGGCATCAGCGCCAGTTGATGTACTTACTCCCCAATCACCTTGGAACAGATTGCTCAGATAGACGAAGTACTGTACAATGAGAGGTTGGTCGAGTCCACGAGCTCGGATTATACCAGGAATCGCTGAGTCCGGCGTTCTTTCCGTTACATACATGGCCAGTGGATCTCCAACAACGTAGGAGAGAAACCATGTTATTGTCAAAACACCGAAAATAACAGGAATTGCTAAGATTAACCTTCGAAGTATAAAATCTCTGAGCTTCATTAATCAGGCCTCGATTAAGCTTGTTTACATTTGCTACGTATCCACTCTCGTAAACTAGTGCTGCGGAACTCGTGTAATACTTAAGGTTTTGGTTGTCATCAATGGCACTATCCTCTAAAACTCAAATTCGTAAGCTATAAAAGCAGAAATATCTTGCGAGAGAACTAATAGCGAAGTTAGGTTGAACAAGAACTACATGATTTTGACTTCAACCTAGTTTGTTGTTACGATCCATTCATTGGATCGTTCATAGCGCAACTTAGAAAAACACGAGATGGATGACATGGAGAGAAATCAATTAATTGCTGTCGTCGTTATTGTCGTGATCATTGGTGCTGCTGGAGCATATCTTTTGCTTCAACCACCAGCTGTACAACTTGCTGAAGACCAGAATATCATCTACGAGACGATTGGTCTTCCAGAGTACATGGATCCACACAAGAACTACGAATCAGCAGGTTCCCACGTGGCGTTCAACATCTATGAGACGTTGTTTACGTACCCCTGGGACACCGCAGACACTTCTGCATCTGTACCACTGCTTGCTGAAAGCGTGGATATATCATCAGATGGACTCACATACACATTCACCCTCCGTCAGGGTGTCACATTCCATGATGGCACACCCTTCAACGCTTCCGCAGCTCAGATGAACTTCTGGCGAATGCTAGGACGCGGTTGGGACGATGGTTGGGGTCCAGTTTGGATGATTGCCACACCAATTCAAGGTGGTTTAGCTGTTGAGGATGCTGTCTATGAATACGGAGATGGAAGTCCACAGCACATCGGTAACTGGACAGAATGGAAGAACTCTGACGCTGTTACAGTTGTGGATGACTATACTCTTGCAGTGAAGCTTGCACAGCCATATTCACCCTTCCTACCAGCCTTGACCTACCAGGTCGGATGTATGATCAGCCCAACCTTCTTTATGGCTCATGGTGGCATGTCGCCTGAGAGCGCAGATGTTACCCTGAACGAAGAGGCTTGTGGAACTGGTCCATACATGCTTGATGAATGGATTCAGGATGATAGACTTACAATCGAGCTCTACGATGACTACTGGAGAGCTGCCGATGCTAAGACCACTCATCCCTTCGCAGGTACTATTGAAACAGTCACCTGGAAGTTGAATACCGACATCAACAGCAGAATGCTGAACCTTCAGGCTGGAACCACTGACTACTGTGATTGGATGACAACCAATGCCTATGACATTTGGAACAACGTGACTGACCGTGATCCAACTGGGTTCGGACAGAGCCTCAACCCCGATGTCAAGGTCTGGACTGGCCTGCCAAACTTCAACGTCATGTTCCTTGGATTCAACATGCACGAATACCTGAACGTCTCTAACAACTTCGTCATCAGTCCATTCCAGGACTGGGAAGTCAGAGCAGCAATATCCTACGCGTTCGACTATGAAGCACTGATTGACAACGTTGCAAACGGAATAGCTACTCCGTTGAAGGGACCAATTCCGGCTGGTATGTTCGCATCACATCCGGATCCGGGTACACCCACACTGGACTTAGACACAGCAGTAGAACACTGGAACGAAGCCATGCTAAACGGTCTGGATGACATTCTGGACAACAACTCATACACCCTCAACATCTACTACAACGAGGGTAATGATGTCCGTGAGGGAGCATGTCTGCTGATCAAGCAGGCTATCGAGAACATCATTGCTGATCCTGCCTCCACAGATCCAAGTGAGACACTCACCGTTGACGTATACGGTCTTGAGTGGGCAAGCTATCTGTACCAGGTAAGGAACAAGCAAATACCGTTCTTCTTCCTT
>JASFEF010000164.1:0-6288 GCA_050124975.1 Candidatus Thorarchaeota archaeon
ATCCTGGACCTGTGGATAGTGTTCATTGCACAGAAGGGAATAATTCTACCATCAGGCACAGAGTAGTTGATATCACAGTGTGAGACTCGCTCAAGGTCAAAGTTGTAAGGATCCATGAAGTGCATCATGCCAACCATAATGATTCTACGCATGAGCTTCGCAAGTGACTCATAGTCACCACGGTTAAGGAATGCACCCAGTAGGTCCTTGATTAGACCCTTCTTTTTGATGTGACGAGCACCTGCTGCAAGTTTGGCTTTGGCCCTCTTGCTTGCACCTCTTGCTTTGTTGGCATAGAGGTTTGCAATCTCTTCAAGTAGAATCAGGAACTTGTCAACGTCAATTAGGTCTGTAATTGGTTTGTAATCCCCATCGTCATCTATGTAGATGAAAGTGGCCATTCCACAAGCAAAGTGAGAACTGAGCTCAAGGTCTGGGCCGCCTTTGATAAGACCAAGTGCACGACCAACAGGCATCATTGAGGGTACAGGGTACCATTCAGTTGCTGGAATCTTGCCGCCTGTCTGTTCCTCAATCAAATGAATGCAATCAGGAATTGTGATTCTCATATCTCTGCGGGCGTCATAGTCAATACGACCAGTAATACTCACAGGTTGGAAGTTGATGCATCGAACAACATCACGGTTTTCGACAGCATACTCGATAATTCCACCCAATTGGTCATCATTCACTCCACGGACCACTGTTGGAACCAAAACAAGGGATTCCATTCCAACCTCACGTGCATTCTGAACAGCCTGCTTCTTCAGTGGAAGTAGATCAGTTCCACGAGCGGCGAGGTAGGGATCCGGAGTAATACCATCAAACTGCATATAGATGGTAGAAAGACCAGCATCGCGTAGTTCCTGCAAGTATTCCTTACTCTTTCCAATTCTAATCACGTTGCTTGCGATTTGGACGTGTCTGAATCCAACCTCCTTAGCCCACTTGATGTACTGTGGAAGGTGCTTGCTTACAGTCGGCTCTCCACCAGCAAATTGAATTGCAGGAGCAGGAACTGGTAAGTTTCGGCGAAGGTTCCTCATCATTTCCAGAACCTCCTCTGGTTCTGGTTCATAGACAGTACCACCTTCTGCTGCAACAGCAAAACAGATTGGACATCTAAGGTTGCAACGGTTGGTCACATCAAGTAGAGCTAGAGCAGTATGTGACTTGTGCTCGGGGCATTGACCACAGTCTTCTGGACAACCCTTCACGGTTTCAGTTCGAGGATTATCAAGGCCAACAGATTTGTACCACCAACCTTGGGCTTTCTTGAACATATTAACATCGCCCCAATAAACATCAATAAACTCACCATGATCTTCACAGGTTTTCTTGTACATTACCTTGCCATCTTCCTCATAGAGGGTAGCAGTAATTACATGGACTTTGTCATCAGTCAGGAAACACTCAGGACATATCGATTCTGTGTCGTATGGAAGGTCCTTGACTGGGTATCTCTCAACACGATACCTTGAGATTGGCCCACCATCTTCATGCTTGATGGGCACTTCTGGAATTCGTTTAACATCATCAGTAGCCATAATTATTCACTCCATGACCACATGGAACCACCACTGAACAGAGTGGTATTCACGAGCTCGGTGGGCCAAAAATTAGAATATAAGTTTAATCCAATGTTTCCGAATATGTAGAGTGAGCTGTCACTCCTCCTCAGATTCATTCGAAGACAGCACGTAACCCTTTGTGAAACCTCCACGAGCAAGAAGCTTGGAGTGGCGTTGAATCTCAATAAGAGCGGGATCTGCTTTTCTAAGCGCTAGAAGCGCATCAATGGCTTCCTGAATATCAACTAATTCCTCTGTGTCACCAGAATAGAGAAACTCTTTTGCTTCTTCGACAATCTTCTCTCGGAGGAGCACATCGAGCTCATCAGGACCAGCAACTCGTACTTTGGGATTTCCACCCTTCTCACGAATCATTTCTGGGATCTTGTCCCGTACTAGTTTTTCTTTCAAAAAAGTCACCCATTTTCTATTTGAGAGTAAGTGCAACTTCGACCTGGTACTTGGCGGTTTCCAAGAACGCGTCAACTGCAAGTTTTACTGGGCCTGGAAGGTCTGTTGTCCACGGAGCTTCTGCATCTCTTGGTATTGACTCGGTCATTGCTGTGAAAGGCAGGAACTTGATATTGAATGAGTCGTCAATCGAAATTGTTCCTAGCCATTGACCTTCACTGTCAACAATCTCATAGGTCGGTAGAAACTTCTTCATCCCGTCTGGTACAATGGCATTCCAATAGATTGACATCCCATTGAATTGCTCAAAGTCTCCAAGACCTACAGTGTAAGTGTCCATGGTTGCTTTTGCAGAAACTAGCTTGTAGAGGATGCCAATGCGGCAATTCAAGCATTGGTTGAACTCAAGTCCATCACCACTTGCTTCTACATAGGCAATACCGTTCTTCTCGATGTTGTCATCATTGCAGTGGACACATAGGTTCATACCCCATCGAACCTCAAGATGGTCGTTGAATGGACCCTTGATGAACCGGTCGGCTGCACCTTCAAAGGCTGCTTTCACAGCTTCTTTCCCGTCTTGGTCCATTTTTGTCCTGATAGCCATCCAGACTTGAAGAATGTCCTGCCAAAGAATGTTGTAAATCATGTCCGTGAGTTTGTCAAGTGTCCTTTCTTCCAACGCACTCATAGTTTACACTTCACTAGAGGTGTTTAGAGGTTTCAATTAAACATTGGTCGGACCTCCTGATGGTCAAGTATTGCTAGCCTAAGGTTTTTAACTGAGTCACGATGAGATTCCAGAGAGCGAATAGGTGAGAAAAGGATGGATTGCCAAATCAACTAGTAATGGTTGTCATCCCCTTAGTCAGGACTATGTAAGGTTCTCACCTCTGAGATGCTTAGTGACATTTTGTGATTACTCGCACAATTTTCTAAGTGAGAGGATACTACCATGAGCCCATTACCAAAACGATACGATCCAAAGACACTGGAAGCAGAAGTACTTGATTTCTGGGAGAAAAGTGATGTCTACACAAAGACAATAGAGCTCAGGAACTCGGGACCTCGATGGAACTTCCTAGAAGGACCGCCCACCACAAACGGCTTCATGCATGTTGGCCACGCTCGTGGACGTGCCATGAAGGACGCACAGCTCCGCTACATGACAATGCGAGGATTCAATGTCTGGAGGCGGGGTGGTTGGGACATGCAGGGACTTCCTGTAGAGCTTGAAGTTGAGAGGAAAGAAGGCATAGATCAGAAGGGGCTCATAGAATCCGATCTTGGGATGGATGTCTTCGTACAGAAGTGCAAAGATTTGGTAGACTACTACCTTGAGGGATGGGTGAATGATTCTGTAAGACTTGGTCTTTGGTTAGACTATCCTCTAGCGTATCAGACACGTAGAGATGATTACATAGAGCATGTCTGGCATTTCCTTAAGATGGCTAATGAGAGAGGGCTCTTGGGTAGAGGGTACCGGGTCAACCCACTATGTCCCCGCTGTGTAACTGCATTGTCGGGACATGAGGTTTCTCAGGGATATCAGACTAAAACAGATCCATCAGTATATGTCAAGTTCAAACTGGTTGGAAAAGAAAACGAGTATCTCGTGATATGGACGACAACCCCGTTCACACTGATATCAAATGAGATGGTTTCAGTCCATCCAAAAATGAAGTATGTCAAAGTGAATGTGAACGGAGAACTATGGTGGCTTGTTGATGACCTTGTGGCTGATGTAATGAAGAAAGCGAAAGTGGAAACATATGACGTCGTTGAATCGGTCTTTGGGAAAGAGATGCTTGGGTGGAAATATGAGCATCCATTCAGAGATGAAGTTCCCTTTCATCAAGAGCATGATGAAGAATACATGCATGCAGTTGTGACTGGAACACATGTGACTGTGGAGGATGGTACAGGCCTTGTTCACACTGCACCGGGATTTGGTCCAGACGACTTCAATGTAGGTCGAGAGTTCAATGTTCCAGTTCTTGCACCTGTTACTTCGTCTGGAAAGTTCACAGACGAGGTTCCAATGTTCGAAGGAAAGATGGTCTTTGATACGAATCCGGAGGTTCCAAGACTTCTGGAGGAAAAGGGCTTGCTTGTTCATGAAGAAACAATATCTCACGAGTATCCCCATTGTTGGAGATGTGATACACCACTCGTATATCTTGCAGACAAGACGCAGTGGTTTCTAAAGATGACTGGTGTCAGGGACAGGCTTGTTGAAGCTAACGCAGAGGTCGATTGGACACCGGAATGGGCAGGAACAGGTCGTTTTGGAGATTGGGTAGCAAATGCGGATGACTGGTGTATATCCAGATCAAGGGTATGGGGGTCTCCTCTTCCAGTCTGGGTCTGTGATGATTGTCAAGAAGAGGTTGTAATAGGTTCAAGAAAGGAGCTGAAAGAACGTGCTGTCAAGTTCCCCGATGATTTCGAGATGCATAGACCTTGGGTAGATGAGGTGGTCCTGAAGTGTGAGAAATGCGAAGGAAAGATGCATCGAGAGGAGTTTGTGACTGACTGCTGGCTCGATTCCGGGATGGCACACACTGCAAGTCTCGATTATCTCAAGGATTCAACTTTACTCAAGAAGCTGTATCCATATGATTTCATAACCGAAGCTGTGGATCAGTCACGTGGGTGGTTCTATAGCCTACTCTACACAGCAGTGGTCATGCATGGAAATGCCCCCTTCAAGACAGTTGTCAGTCAGGAACATGTCTTAGATGCAGAAGGAGGAAAGATGAGCAAGTCCAGAGGCAATGTTGTCTGGGCTAAGGATGCATTTGAGGACATAGGTGCTGATCCGTTCCGAGTATTTGTTCTGACACGTGCAGCTTCATGGTCGCGTATGAACTATGATTCCAAAGAGATAGAGCTCACTAGGAAGAAACTGGATGTTCTTTGGAACGTCGTTCTGTTTGCAGAAACATACATGGATCTTGACAAATTCAAGTACGATGAGAAGAGGATGAGTAAAGCTCTAACAAAGGCAGATCTCGAGGACAAATGGTTACTATCTCGAATGCAGAGTGTTGTTAAAGACTTCAGGGTCAATATGGACAAGTACCTATGGCATCATGCTGGACGCGTTCTCTTGGATTTCATATCAGAGGACTTCAGCAGAATATACCTACCACTGGTGAAGAAACGAGTCTGGCTTGACAGTGATGATCCGAAGAAAGTAATGGCTTATGATGTCATGTACTATACACTTCAAACATTCTTGAAGTGTTTCAATGTGTTCACACCTTTCTTAGCAGAGAAACTTCACACTGACTTCCTCATGCGTTTTGCAGAAGGATTACCAGAGTCAATAAACATGACCGATATGCCAGAACCAAACGACAAACTCCTAGATGAGGAGATGGAAAGAACCTTCGAAATACTCCAAGAACTGAGAAGTGCCTCAAGTCATGCACGCAACAAGAAGGGTGTCAAGCTCAGACATCCAGTAGCCAAGGTCACACTCATAGCTGACAGTAAGGAAACCGCAAAGAGGGCGGAGAGTCTTACAGCACTTCTGAAGGATGATCTCAACACTAGAGATTTCGAGGCCTTGTTGACCGATGTCTTGGCGGAGTTCACAACCCTGACAGTGAAACCAAACTACAAGACTTTGGGACCGAGATACAAGGATATGATGAAGCAGCTTGTTTCAACCCTCGAAACGGTTGATGCAGTGAAGCTGAGGTCTGATTTAGAGAAAGGAAAAGCCACTGTTACAGTTGAAGGGAAGAAACTGACACTTGAGCCAGAGGATGTTGAATTTGAAGAGTCGCTTCCGGACCATCTCTCATCTGCTGATAGTAAAATAGGCAAAGTCTACGTTGATGTGACTAGAACAAAGGAGCTGGAAGCAGAGGGCTTAGTGAGAGATGTCATAAGACGAGTACAAGTCATGCGAAAGGAACTCGACTTGAAAGTAGAACAATCAGTCGATGTCTTGCTGCTTTTCTCAGACGCAGACTCAGTTGAACTCTCGAAGATGCATAAGGCATTTCTAGCTAATGAGATACGTGCTGATTCTCTTGAGATGAGAGGACCAAGTGCCAAACCAAAGTGGAAGGAATTCTCATATGTCAAAGAGTGGGAGATAGATGATCTCAAGTTGAAAGTAGGAATAAATCCCAAATAGGCAACTATACAGGGCTCTTGTCCCTTGTCAATATTTCAATCATGGAATAGAAGGCTTCAGCGTTCTCTTTCAATGACTTGATTGAAACCCATTCGTTCGCACCATGGACATTATCCCCATTTGGTCCGAAATCGAATAAGTCTACACCCCCGG
>JASFEF010000165.1:0-6275 GCA_050124975.1 Candidatus Thorarchaeota archaeon
AATCTCGCCTTCAGGATTCACCTCAACAAAGGCTGCACTAAAGCCACTTGTTGCAGCTGAAGGATATCCGAAATCACCAATTCGGTTTCCATTGGGAAGACGGTCAGCATCAGACCACCCAGCACTGTAATAGGCCGTAGGAGCTGTGTAAACCCATGACGCGTTTGCAGTCATCGAAGTTTCATTTGCCTCAATCTCAAGTATCCTCGAGCGTCTGCTACTGGGTTTTGTCTGATTATGGTAGTCATTATCGAAAAGAATGAACGTTGTTTCATCCACTTTTTCAACAGAGTGGGCATGGAAGAAAAGGTGGTCAGTCGGATTCCCTCTAATGTCATACATTGTGAAGTTACCATACTCACCCAGTCCCCAAAGCACGTTGCCTGTTGAGTGGTCTATCTTGAAAAACGTGTTTGGGTTTCGAGCATTATAATAGATCATGTCCTCTTCTGCGTCATAGAATAGACTGTTGGAGTGAGTGATATCACGGTTTGTCCCCATCATATCTCCCGATGGACACCACCATTCTTCTGAAACAAAATCATGTGTATCCAGCTCCCACAACAATGTCCCATTCATCGAATACTCACGGATGAAGTCAAACTTGTAGCCAATCCCGTCTATTTCAAATACATTGTAGGCAAAGGTGAAGAGTGTGTTGTTATTGGGATTGTACTCGTACTCATGATGGCTTCCAATCCCGAGAGGCTGTAGCGTATCATTACCAAGATGCCATAATGCAGCACCCCACTCAGAACCAGTTAGTATCGTGTTGGGATCAATGAATTCAGCAGGGCAATACCACCCTGGACAGTTACCAATGTCCTTCTGAGCCACGATGTTTCCATCCATATCCATGATTATCAAATCGTTATCAAGACCGTTAGAATCATAGAGATTGAACAAAGTATAACCATCAAAGGATTCAGGTGAGTTTACAACAGTATAGTCTACAACACCCATATCTATTGCGAGTGTGTTGATTTTTGTTGTGAAGTTTGGAGAGATAGCAACATCCAGTGAGGGAGCAAATGGAGAACTGGCAGTGGGGTTTGCATCGATTGGTAAAGTAGTGCCGAGATTAAAGGAAATAGGGGTAACTAAGAGTGTTAGAAGTAGATATGAAGCCATCATGGGAGATTTGAAGGAACGTTGAAACCTGCGTGCGCAATACATCATTGTGGCCGTGTCTTTGGAGAATAAGGGGGAATAAGAGCCTTTTGAGTTCTATTTCTTCTTCTTAATCAAGATAACTAGGACCACGACAACAACAGCAACAAGTGATACTACACCGATTATAATAACCACATCACCAAGATATGGTGTTGAAGGTTCGTAGACCTCAATCATGACCAAATCAACAGCATAGTTGTCCAGTGCATCATATGCAACCAACGTTACATTCCACATACCGACACTTGTTGCTTCAAACAGATAGTGTATGTTGGACCCATTCCAGAAGTCACTGATCACAAGAGTGGAATTTTCATAGATCTCATAACTCCAAGGAGATTCATCAGACGCGATCCAAGTCAGTGTGGTGCTTGACCCATTTGGAATTCGGAACCAATCCCCATAGATTTCGAGTGAAGGAGGAGTTGTGTCTACTGGAGGAGTATTGTAATTAATCGCCTCAATGGCATCAATCTCAACACTCACCCCTGAGATGAGTGTGATCTTCACGTAGCGGACCTCAGAAAGACCAGTTGACGAGAGATCAAATGACTGCGTTCCAGTGGCCGTGCTCACATAGATGAAGTCTATAGTAAGGGATTTTGTAACAGAAACTGAGTACTCGCCCCCACTAGCATATACTGTGAAGTCATCTGACGGGCCATCGACGATTTCTTCGTTATCACCCATGTCTAGTGTCAGATAGCCATTCGTGTATCCCTCGTAGATTGTTGCATCCTCACCATCAGGAGCATCCAGTGCATTATCCCCATTGAGATACCACTCAGATTCCGTTGACACTACAAAATCCGCATATGGATCACCTGGATTTAGGAGGATGTCCAACCAGAAAGTGTGTGTCGCGAGATATGTATCTTTTATCACCTGAAATGTTAGATTATATCTACCAAGAATCCAGTTCTCGTCAACCCAATCAACTATTGAGTGATTGACGAGTCCTGAAGTTGCATCACCACTTGCATGGACAGTTCCATTGCGCCAGAGTTGCCAAGTATCAGCATTGTATGTTTCCCATTCGAAGACAACATTCTCTTTACCCCATGCTATTGTTGCGTTTTCTGGAGCACTAAGAATGATAGGATAAGGTGGAGCGGTGATGTTGAGGATTGTCACGTTCTTTGTCCACTGTCCTAGAAGATCTATTGCGACCAGCGTAATGTTGTGAGTGCCCTCAGGATAAAGAGGAACATCCCAGTTGAGCGTGAATTCCGTTTCAGTCCAAGTGTCTGAAGCTACTTCCGTATCATTATGGAGAATACTCCAAGAGTAAGGCGTTGAATCTGAAATATTCCATGACAAGGCCAATGGATCATTCCAAAGTATAGTAATCTCAGTGTTTTGGAGAGGTGTCACGTCCGGGGGCTCCATGGGACCAACCTGTAACCAGAATGTGTCTTCATAAACATGTAAAGAACCATTGTATAGTCGAAAATGGACTTGGTGGGTTCCTAAGGCTATCAAAGCAGGATCAAGAGTGATGTCTTGACCAGTCCAATTCAGCTCATCATAGAGTGTAACGTTGTTGAGTGTAATATTGCAGAACAGCTCAGAGGTAGTAGCGCCAGACCAAGTAGGTAAGAAGTCTGTCTGCCCCTTCTCAACTGAGGTACGTCCTGTTCGAATGATATCGAAACTTTTCGCTGAAACATTCACCGAATCAGCGATTTTGTTTCCATACCCATCATCAATCTCCAATGTGACATTGTATGTACCATACTCAAGAGGACCTGTATCAATGGATATCGTGGTTGGACGCCAGTATTTTGTGTAGTTAAACAGCCCAGTTTGAGATGGAACTTCATCAATATAGAGTGTGTAATTCCCAGGTAACGTTTCTTTGTTCCGGAAGTTATACCAAGCGTCCCAAGAGACCTTTACACTTGAATTCACACTATTGATGTCAGCAGGCGAGCTGATTATCGGAGTATAACGAAAACGCTCCATCCGATAGGTCCCGTACAGATAATTAGTGTTATACTGAAAATCTACTTCCCAGACAACATCACCATCTTCATTGACCTCTATGAGTGCAGAACTAGGACCGCCTACAGGAGCTGAAGGATAACCCCATGCTCCAAGTCGGTTTCCATTGGGCAGTCTGTCTGCATCACCCCATCCAGCACTCCAATATATGGTCGATGTTTGGTAATACCAGGACTCATTTGCAGTCATTGTGGTTTCATTGATTTTGACCTCCAGTATCCGAGAAATTCTAGTGGTATCATCAGTCTGATTGTGAAGGTCATTGTCGAACATGATGAACGTGTTTTCATCGATTGGTTCAATTGAATGAGCATGAAAGAAGATATTATCGCGTGGATTCCCTTGCACATCATACAAGGCGAAGTCTCCATGCTCTCCAAGAGCCCAGATGACTTCTTTTGAAGTATGATTTAGTTTGAAGAAGGTATTCGTATTTCTTGACATGTAGTAAATGATGTCTTCATCTGCGTCATAGTAAATAGTGTTGGAGTGACTGATATCACGATAGCTCCCAGTCATATCTCCTAATGGACACCACCATTCCTCAGAGATGAAGTTCTTCACGTCCCATGACCATACTAGGGATCCGGCCAGATTATACTCTAGAATAGTGTCAAAGAGGTAGAGAGTTCCCCCTATGTTTTCGTAATCACGAACGAAAGTAAAGACAGTGTCACTATTGGGATTGTATTCAAACTCGTGATGTCCTCCAAACCCAAGATATTGAAGGGTGTCAGTTTCAAGATGCCAGAGCGCTGCACCACTAGCAGTTCCAAGAAGTATCGTGTTTGGATTGATGAACTTAGCAGGACAATTGTAGTTGCTTACAAGCCCGATTTGTTTCTGAGCAACCACATTCCCGTCCATGTCCATAATGAGTAGTAGATTGCCAGTATCCCCAGTGGTACGGGCTTGTTCATAGAGCATGAAGAGATTATATCCATCGAAGGCATCTGGCGTATTAGTAACTGAATAGTCCACGTTACCAATTACGACATCAGATTCAATAGGTATGATGATTGGATCTCGAACTATCGATTCTGGAGTCACTTCGTTCCCAACGAGAATTTGGGGTTGCGGAATCAATGCTAGCAGAAATAATGAGATAATCATGACTGAAAGAATATGTTTCGCTGAGTGTCGTCGAAGATTCATTTCGAGAGTAGCTCCGTAACCGAAAATTCCCAGAATATCATGTCTTTTAGGGATACTGGTTGATTTTTTAGAAAGGTTTTCTTCGTATTCTTCTGCAGTCACATATGTCAATCGGAGCAATTTCTATTACTTCGATTGAGCTGCATGATTTACGGGAGTGAACTGAATGGTCTTCCATGAAACTAAATCAAAGATTGTTTGCACTATTGGACCCGCTTCAAAGTCAAAAGATGTTCTAGAGAAGATGGTCGAGGCAGGGATGGATGTAGCACGACTCAACCTGTCTCATGAGGACCATAAAAGTGCAAGAAAGACATTCGACACACTCCGCTCAGTGGATGACTCACTACCAATACTGTTTGATCTTCAGGGTCCAAAGATTCGAATAGGTGAGATTGACGGTCGAATAGACCTGACGACTGGAACCGAATTTACACTCTCGATAGAGGATTTCGTCGGTGATTCTAGCAGGGCGTCAGTGTCGTACAAAGAGCTTCCACAGGATGTGAAGAAAGGAGACATCATTGCATTAAATGATGGAATGGTCAGACTCAAGGTGAAGAAGAAAGGTAAGACGGAGGTCCTGACTGAAGTAGTCCATGGAGGACCTATATCAAGTCGAAAGGGAGTCAATATACCAGGCATTAAACTGTCTTGTGACGTTCCAACAGAGGAGGACCTTAGAAATCTAGACCTCGCGGTCGAGTTGGAACCGGATCTGATTGCACTATCCTTTGTGACTGAAAGTGATAATGTGAAAAAACTGCGAGAGGTCATCATTGCAAACGGACCAGAGGATGCTTGGATAATCAGTAAAATCGAACATACACTCGCGATAAAGAACTTCTTAGAGATTTTGAAAGAGTCAGATGGGGTGATGATTGCACGAGGGGACTTGGGCATCGAGGTACCTATTGAGGAAGTCCCAATTCTTCAGAGAGACCTCATCCGAAAGGCAAACATCTGGGGAAAGCCTGCAATTGTTGCGACACACATGTTGGAGTCGATGACTGAAGAATCGATGCCGACCCGTGCTGAAGTCAGTGATGTTGCACATGCCATAATGGAAAGAGCTGATGCAGTCATGCTTAGTGGTGAAACCGCGATGGGTCACGACCCAGTGGGTGCTGTTAAGATGATGGAGCGAATTGTCAGACGTACAGAGGAGACTATCCCAAGAGAGGATCCTCTGGATATCACATCACCTAGAAGGATGATTGTTGAGATAGTCGGGAATATGGTCTACAACGCAGTGACATTGATTCCTGACAAGATAGGGGGCATTATCACGGCTACACGTACAGGATACACAGCTAGGTGGATATCCAAGTTTAGACCACCATGCCACATTTTCGCTGTCACGGCTGACCAGAGGGTGTCTAGACGGCTTAGACTACTGTGGGGCGTCTACCCGATAAGACACGAGCAACACCTGGATAGCGTTGATGATATTGTCAAAGAATCAGTCCAAGTAGTGTTTGACTTGGGATTAATCGAGAAGGAGAAAGACATCGTCTTCACATCAGGCGTTAAGATGATTCCAGGAAGGACTAATGTCGTAGGTGTCTTCCATGTCAGGGACCTAATTGACACAAGGATTCTATTTGGTTAGATGAGGTACACCACTTAACCTATAGCAATCCTTTTCTTCAGCTGATATTGACACTCGACTTGTCCACTGGTATAATCTTGAGGTTACGATGATGGTTACGAAGGTTGTAGTAATTGGTATGGGATATGTCGGAATTCCAATCGCTGCGTTAGTTGCGGATGTTAATGGCTATTCTGTAACAGGCCTGCAGAGGAGGTCAAAGCGCTCTGGTTGGAAGATTGATGTCCTGAATAGCGGCAAATCACCCTTCGAAGGCGTAGAACCCGGTCTGGATGAACTGGTTGCCAGAGTTGTGAAAAAGAAGACATTCAACGTGACTGATGACATAGAT
>JASFEF010000166.1:0-6246 GCA_050124975.1 Candidatus Thorarchaeota archaeon
CTGTTCGAATAAGGAGATCAGACTCTAGTGCATTGTTTGTGAAAATCTCAGAGGAACGAGTTGAAGCCCTTCGCGGCAAGTTGCTTAGGAAGACTGAGACAGCTGAGGATGTTGCTCATGAATTACCACCAAGTGCGAAACTAGTGTTCAAAGTTCTTGAGTATCAAGGACAGCTGAGCCAGAAGGAAATAATCGAAGAAACCATGCTACCTCCACGTACAGTGAGATATGCACTCTCTTTATTGATGAGTGAGGGTCTCGTTACAAAGAAAATATCTCTGAGAGATAGTAGACAGGGTCTCTATCACGTTACCAACAAAGCCTAAGAAGGGCTCTTTCAAAGAAGGGCAAGCGGAAATCATGTGATTACTATGACCACAAAGAAAGGAATTCCAAAGACAAAGAACAAGAGAATCAAGGAATTGTTCAACCAGGCGTCTTCAGATGTCCAGAGAGTGAAGAAAGGGGAGAAGGTTCCAGATGAGAAGGGGCCGTTTGAGGAGTCAAGGGAGTTCCTTGCCTTTGAGGTTGCAAAAGCAGCAGAGAGTGTTATTGAGGGTTTGCCCAAAGCGAAGGCTGCGGATGCCGTTCTGATGGAAACCTTCAGAGATGCACGTGATGAACCATCTCCAGCGGATATTATTCAGTCAATGACACTGTGTTTGTATGGACTTGTCCTTGGAAACTACAACGAGGAAGATTTCAGGTATCTCTACCGATACTCGTTAAGACATATTAGGAATCAGAATCAAATCGAGAGTTGGTTACGGAAAGCATTAGTATTCTTGGCCGCAGCAAAACACGACTCGGCGAGCGAAGTCATGTCTGAGGTCCGACTCTGGCTTCAATTCTTGGGTGCACCGGTCTTCAGTCCTAGTTTGTTTAGTGAGGCTGGCGATGATTTTGGTGTGAATATCAAACAAGCTCTTGATTCTGAACAACTGAGACTTGTGGATGCCTTGACGAGACATCCCCAGTATGTCAGAGAAGCTGTTGAAGGAAAACCATTCAGGGAGGTAATAGAAGCCTGTAGAGAATGGACACCAGATGCATTACTGTCAGAGTTGCTTGCAGTAGCTAAAGAGCAGGTATATGCCAAAGCTGAGAGTCTTGTGACTCAGGACATGTCAGTGAGTGACGCTCTTGATGTGATGAAGAAACACTTCAAAGCAAGTCAGTTTCAGAGCCACAAGGATGCTGTTCTTCCAGTGCGTCTGCAACAGATGGATTCACCGCCACCGGGAGAAGCAATTGATCCAGTGATATTCGAGTTAATCCCACAGAAACTAAGAATGGGGCTACTTCCTTCAGTCGCATATTCAAGTAAGACAAAGAGAATCGAGATCATCTTTCTCGGAGGACCAAGAATCGGAAGGAGTGGTATTCTGATAAAGACAGACACAGGCGGAGTATTACTTGACTTTGGTCTGTCGGTGGCAAACCACATGATTCCAGAATGGGTTCCCGAACTTGAGATGATTGATACAATTCTTGTGAGTCATGCTCATTTAGACCACGTGGGAGGTCTTCCTGTACTCTTCGACAAGTTCGATGGCAAATGGTGCTCTGTTGGTCCAACAGGAGGCATCACCAAAGTCCTACTAACAGATGCTATCAAGGTTGGAACCCCATTTCCACCAAGACGATACAACAAGTTAGACCTAATTTCTCGCTTCAATGAGGACAACATAAAGAAAGTCACTGACAACCATGTCCGCCTAGAGTATGGTAAAAGCAATGAGGTGGGTCCAGGAATTGTTGTGACTCCAATTGACGCCTGTCACATACCTGGTAGTGCAGTGTACTCGATCGACGTAGAGGGTGTGAAGATACTTTATACTGGGGATTTCAATAATGACGAGTCTGTTCTATTCCCCGGAGCTAACATCCCAACGGATTCCGATTATATCATCTTCGATGGCACATATTGGGATCGAGAGGATTTCGACAGAAAGCAAGTAAGTGAAACAGTAAGCAACATTGTGGCAAATCATGGACCAGTAATCATTCCCAGTTTCGCTGTCGGCCGTTCCCAAGAGATGCTTATGATCCTTGAAAACTTAGGAGTGACCAAGAATCGGAATGTGATTGTAGCGGGCATGGCTGATCGCATAACGAATCTAGTTGGAGTTCAGGGACATTGGCAGAGTCTCAAGAAAAATAAAGAACATCTTGACAAAGATGACATTTTGGTTGCTGGAGGCGGAATGATGGGTGGAGGGCTTGCTCGATACCATTTCAACGAGCAGCGTAACAACCAGAATGCGGCTGTAATTCTTTGTGGTTATTTGGCTCCTCGAACTCCGGGATGGAATCTACTTCATGGATACGAACCACACGAGTGCAAGTTGGAATATGCTAGGCTAAGTGCACATTCCTCGGCAACCAATCTTCGATCATTTGTTAATTCATGTAGTGGGAAGAAGATAATGGTGCACACCCCCATAGAGAAATCCCCCAAGGGCATAGTTTTACCTGAATACCGGGAAAGAATCACAATAAAGCCCTGAAACTAAGCGACGACCTCTAACACTCCGTCAAGAACCAGCTTCGTAGCCACGAATTTCATTGCAGGAAGACTGACATTGAGCTTCTTGACAACATCTTGCAGAGGGAGTGTACCATCACACAGGTCAACGAACTTGACAACCACATTCCCGTATGCCTTCTGAGTATCCTCATCCACAGTACCCAGCTTCTTGAGGTGGCTTGCTGGACCAATCTCAACCTTGAAGTCAATCCAACCGAATTGGTTCATTATCTGAAGACAGCCAAGAACAGTCTCACGTGGCAAGTCTAGACTTCGAACAAGACCTCCAATCGTATCATTGCTTTCAATTGCACTCTTAACAGCGACAATAGCTTGGCCTACTTCCCGGTTCTCAAATGGGAGTGGTTTCCCAGCCTCTCGCGCCCGCACAATGTAATCAAAACTGATTGGTTTCACGGGCATCCTTTGCAGTACATCAAAGACAGAAGGCTCAAAGACTGCTTTGTCGCCATCCCACGTGTCCCACACATCTTGGTATTTCTGTTCGATCTCAAACAAGAGTGAGGTCAGAGTACTTCTCTGCTCATCTTCCTCACTATCATTTGTAACAATGAGTGCAAGTACAAAGTGCTTGGACTTCTCAACCATAACAAGATTGCCTTCGTGCTCTATAGTTTCAAGTGCATCAGTTGAGCTTGTGCCATCAGATGATTCTGCATCAATCCCACCAAATGAGTCAAGGGCAGAGATCAGAGATGCAACTGCGTTTGTATCGATTTCATCGTCTGCATACTTTAGGTGGTAAGCAACATCTGGCATTCCTTCCTTCTGGACAATGAGGAGAAGATGGAGAATTTTCGTACGATCTGAAACAACCGGCGCCACCACTTGTTCGGTCTGAGTTGTCCCCGTTGTTGTTTCAGCAGCTTCAGCCATCGCAACCGCTTCAGCACCAGTAGGCACTGGTGTTTCACTTATTGCCTCTATACTGGTTTCATCATATGGTACTGATTCGTAGCCAGTTGTGGGAGTTTCCGCTGAGGACGACGTTGCTGCAGCAGCTGCCACTCCAGGTTGGTCGATCTCCTCTGTGCCTCTTCGAACAGTGATCATCTCACTGATTGGTAAATCGGGGAGTTGGACTCCCACAGTCTTAGCAGAAACCTCAAGCATAAGTCTGATGAACTCTTCACGTCTTGACTTGTCAGTCGCTACCATAGCAAAGGTCGGGGCACCCAATAGACGTTTGATTTTCTCAGCCTTCATTGACTCTGGAAGGTCTTGTTTGTTCGCTATGATGAACAATGGAACTGCAGGTGCCTCCTTTCGAATATTTCGCAAGAGAGACTTGGTCTGCATGACGTTTCTGAAACTTGAATCGGTAATCAGGAAGATAACGTCGGTGCCTGAGAAATAGAAGCTCCAGAGGTCTTGGAACACAGCCTGTCCTGCAAAGTCCCAGACTGTGACGAGGAATGTTCCAAATTGAATTGTTTCTGATGAGTCAACAGCGACATTAATGGTTGGTACGTAGCCTCCTGGTGCAGGTTCTTTGCCGAACATAAGTCTGAGAAGGGTGCTCTTACCAACACCGCCACTACCCACGAAGCTGACTTTGAATCTTGTGAAGATGAGCTCTCCTAGAATATCATCCAGATTATCTCTGATATAGCCAATACTGTTTCCTCGGAGAGCTGTGGAAATTCGAGCAGCACCCTCACGCACTCTGTGTTGAATTACTCTGTCCTCGTCACGTCCGTCAGTAACAAACAGAAGGAGCATGTCACCATCCACATTTCCATGAAAGATTTTGTGTTTCTCAGCAACAAAGACAGGTGTATCCTCAGCGAGTCCATCAGTAGTCTGCAAGTCACGATACCCAGCAAGAAACTCCTGGATGTCTGTTTCAAGAAAATCTATTTTCCAAAACCTAGTCTTGACCACAACGTTACCATTCCCCTTTTCAATCAGTAACACGTTGTGTATCAATGGTCATCACACTCTGTCGGATTTCTATAGTTTCTTGATGAGTTATCTATTTTTCCTGCGCTTTTCAACATTTATTCTATCTATGAACCTTGTGTGTGCGTGCATTATCCTTCTTTTATCGTTATAATCTCACGTCTATGCAATTCAGCAAATACAGTCACTAAAACACTTGGCTGCAACTTCAGTTCTGATGCTATTTCCTCAATCGTTCGACTTCCATTGACTAACCCGATTATCTCATCAATCCGAGAGTAGAGAGATAAAACCTCATCATCTGGCTGTTTGAGTAGAACAGGGGAATCATCAGGTCCAATCTTTAATTCCAAATGAATAGCGCCCATCCTGTGAAGCAGATGAATTGCACCCAAGATCATCTCAGGACCACGTCCTGGGACCAGTAGTGACATCGTCATAGATCCGTCTAGGCGATTCCACACACCTTCAATGAAATCCCGAAGAGGTGCATTTTCAAACCGCTCCCAAAGGAGAACCCGGGCTTGTTTTGGAGCCATTCGTGTTGGTATTGTTTCAGGCGGAAGAGTTGCTAGAAGCTTGAGAGTGAAGGGTGGTGAACGGAACAGATCAGTTGGATCATCTATGAGCTCAGGCACTTCATCCATGAATAGATCAGGGAGAAATGAGAATCTCTCTCGCAGGGATTCTACATCGACACCAGTCCCAGTAATCAAGGTGTAGACGTAGTGGCCTCGTTCAATGGTGATGTAATTTAGGTCACCAGTTCTGAAGACGGAGGTTTCAGTTGGATTTGCAGGATCGAATTTGAAGGCGGAGATTGCAGCGACGATGTTTGGTGCCATTTCAAGAAGGCTTGACCGTTCATCGTAGTAATAGCTATAGGCAGCCTCTCCCGTTCGACGGTCTACAACGAAGAATGCCTGATGACCAACTTCAGCCCTCTCTGTTTCCTCAACTGATGAAACATAATCGATGTTTCTATCAATCTCCCACTTCTGATAAGCAAGCTCAGGATGCATATCCATGAACCCTGCAATGGCCATCGTAGATAAGAGCAAATGTGTCGGCTGTGAAGACAAATCCGAGAGTTCCAATCCATACAGGTTCTCGTATTCTCTAGCAAGTTCGAGCTGTTCATCAGAGCCCGGCACGACAATGAGATCTGAGTTGGATTCATCCCTAATCCGCAACACAATCTGTTCGACCCTGTCTGCAGTAGGAAGTGGTGGAGAGATTACAAGGACAAATAGTGAAGCACTTGAGAGATCCTCTGACCAGTCCGCCTTTACGAGTGCATCATGAGAGATCCTCATCACCTCCACGCCGTAGGGTCCGATTAAAAGTGGAGCAGAGTATTTACGTCCCTTTTGTCCTCTGTTTTGTAGAATAGAATCAACTGCACTTCCCGATTTGTCTTCAAAGGAGGGATCCTCGCTGGCAATGAAGCAAACTCGAAGGCGTTCTCTAAGTAACGCGTCAGCAATACCTGTGAACTCATCTTTGAAGTCACGTACCGATGATTGCAGAATCTCTTTGCTAGAGGCCTCTTGGAACCGCTTCATTCTTTCGAGATCAGAGTCTGAGATTGGCACAGTATCAGACACACCGACAATTATCGTGACCTCACTCACTTTGCAAATGCAGGTGCTCTTCCCCTCGATCTCAGTGGTGACAAATTCACGAGCTGAGTCCTCTTGCATTAGTTGATAGTATGTTTCAACAATTCGTTCGAGAAACTCGTCTGTCACCTTCTCCTTGCTGAATGATATGGATGCCAATGCCTTAGACCC
>JASFEF010000167.1:0-6240 GCA_050124975.1 Candidatus Thorarchaeota archaeon
TATGTAAGCTTGATTTTGGGTGTGAGATGAATGCAATCTTGTCCTTTGGCACGATGGTTCACCGAGGAATCTCAAGGTCTCTATCCTTAACTCTTGTCATTTTCCCGAGGAATGAAGATTCAATTGGCAGAATATACCTGTAGAGTACATTGAGGACTCTCTTTGAAACACTACTAGCCTTGGTTTCTTGCACTAATCCCTGAACTGGGTTCTTTCCAAGAACATCATCAATTAGTTTCTGTGGGTTTCGCCATTGTCTTGTTTCTGTCGTCCACAAGAATCCTTCTCGCTCTTCAATTTCAGGATGACTCTTTCTGAACTCCTCTCCCGCCTCAAGAAGGTCTATCGGAGGACCTCGTCTAACATAGCGTTCTGAGATCTCTGGATTTTCAACGAGGAGTCCTATTGAATACCTCTCATCCTCGAAGTAAACCTCCACAAGAGTTTCTCCGAATCTGGGCTCTCCTGTTCTTTCGGATTCAAGACTAGTCTGAACCTTCTTAGCAACCCGATACAACTTGTCCCGTAGGATCGTATAGTGTCTCGTACCGTCCGACCTGAATTCTCTAGAAAATGCATGATTGGCTAACCAGTCCGGTAACGCTTCTGTGGGAATCGGGGATTCAGACAGTATATCCAAAACTTCATTCTCATCACCCTTCTTTGAAACCTCTCGTAGTCTGTGAATCCGATGTTTGACCCACTCATATGCCCTAGGAGTGAAACTGGAAGCAATATTTCTTTGATGATCAGTGGGATCAATCAGAATGATGTGGTCATCTCTAAATGCTGGGTTCTGATGTAACTCCTTCAATGATCGTTTCAGAGGATCGATTGGTCTACTGCCTAGTTGCTCTAAGGCATCAAAGGCATCATCAAGAGATTCGGAGAGGATCGCCAACAATTCTAGGGAAACTCCAGTAATACCCATTCTCCCCACAGCACACTGGTCGCCATATGCATGACTAGCTCTGACAAATGACTTCAGTATTCTTACATCTTCTCTCTTCACATCAGTGAGCGAATCTGCGACAAAGCGTGTATGGTGAACCGTTCTGTCAACTGCTGTAATTGGTCCCTTTTCTGATAGGTAGTCAGCATCAATATCAAAACAGCCAAGTACGTCAATTTCCAATCCCATCATCTTCAGAGATAAATACGGATGTTGTGAAAATGCTCGTTGGACATCTGTTGTTTCCAATCCTCCAACAGCTGGCTCAAACCAATCCTTGACCATATTGCTCATCAAGTCATCTAGGGCTTGGTGTTTCGCCTGTTCAGGTTTGTCAAGAATAGTTGCATAGTTCTCTGGGACAAGCCCCACAAATAGGTCGATGTCTGCCGCTCCTCGAAGTTGCGTTTGTTTTCTTCCTGTAGAACCTTGTGCCTCTATGAAGGAGTACGCATAGTTGGCTGAACTTGGATGGTCGGATAAAGCGTGTTTGAGTGTTTCAATGATTATCTTCTGTAGGTCTAGTTCCTTCTGTGTAGGTGTCACCTTTGCAAGAATACGTTTTCTAACGTTTTCCGAAAGTAATGTTCCCAAGCTTCAGACCTGTGCACCAAATGATTGTGGCTTGCTATGAATGTTAGCTTCTACAGAAATTGAGCGGCCTCTAGCTTTAAAGCAGAGGTCTCATTTAAACTCCATACTGGTGGATTGAATGACAAAGATGGTGCCTATTGTTATTACCATTCTCCGATGTGATGATCGTTATCTGTTTATACAGAGACGAAATCCACCATATGAAGGCCTCTGGAGTTTGGTTGGGGGTAAAGTCAGTATGGGGGAGCATATACCGCAAGCTGCGATTAGAGAGATTATGGAAGAAACTGGTGCTCCTGAGGTCAACAACTACATGTATCGCGGTCTAGTGTCAGAACGATTGGTTGAGTCGGATGGGACCCTCTCTGCACATTTCCTGATCTTTGTCAATTATGCAGAGATTCCCTCCTTCAGTAAGAATCATCGTGAAGGAGACCTCGCACTCTTCACAGAGGATGACATTGTAACTACAGAAGAACAATTTCTACCATCTGATTTTCAGATGTTCAAGTGTTTCAAGAATCAGGAGTCAATAGGATCAATCTATGAAGCAGAGCTACTACATGATGAAAATAGGTATCATCTGATCTATTACAGGGAGTCTGGTAATGAGGCTCGGAGAAATTGAAATCTCTCCCCTTGCAGCAGAGAGTCTTGGGACCCGCTCACTGTGCACGCAAGTGGTCACACCAGATGTCAACCTCCTACTAGATCCATCTGTTGCCCTAGCAAAACGATACAACCTAGAACCTCATCCGATTGAATACTTGACACTCAAGAAGTCCCTAGGGGCAATCATGAAAGCGGCTGGAAGAGCCGATGTTCTGTCTGTTTCTCATTATCACTACGACCATGTAAGACCTGGATTTGACAACCAACTCTACAATCTTAGCTCTAGAAATGAACGTCGCGAAATGTTTGCAGATAAGATTGTGCTCACAAAGGACAATCGAGAGAACATCAACCCCTCTCAAAGACGGAGAGGATTTTACTTTGAGAAAGACATCAAAGATGTGGTTACTAAGATCGAGTGGGCGGATGATAGGTCTTTCAAATTCGATGATACCAAGCTGACTTACTCCCCACCACTACCACATGGTCCTGCAGACTCACGACTTGGGTTTGTATTGGCCACAATTGTCGAGTACTCTGGCTCTCGGTTTATGTTTGCTCCTGATGTGCAAGGCCCGATTGTGCAGGACACACTGCAATATATCCTCCGAGTCGCTCCCAACCTGCTAATCCTGGGAGGCCCCCCAATCTATCTATCCCGTTTTACTGACAAGGAGAAGGAGGTTGCTCGAAACTCTCTAATAGTGCTTGCATCGACAATTCCCACACTCGTTGTCGATCATCACCTAATGAGGGATAAAACGTGGGAAGACTGGATGGCCCCAGTCTTGAATGCCTCTGAAAAGGCTGATACCAAAGTATTGACTATGGCTGAACTCTCCGGCTCTGAGAATTTGCTTCTTGAGGCTGAGCGTGAGGAGCGCTACAAAACCAACCCACCGAGTGAAGAGTTCATGAACTGGACTCAAGCAACAGAGGAGTTCAAATTGAAACATCCTCCGCCAGTGTTTGACCATGATGAATAGAGACAGCAAAACATCTTAATGGAATTGTCAGCAATCCCAAACATGGTCTGGACCAAGAGGACACTTCCCCAGAATTGAACTCACGGTCACTTCTAACTGGTATAACGGAAAGGTGAACTTCTAATTGGAAGACATTGAAGGCGAATCTACAAAGGCACTGCTTGATCGATTCAAGCAAGCAGTAGGTCGCGCTAACGAATGTCTTACCAATGAGGAGTACCAGCAAGCAATGGCTCTCTACTTTGACGCCAGCCAGTCTGCAGATGAAATGACCCAACGTTTTCTTAGTCTACTCATTAAGACTGCTCCGAGTACGGCACATAAGACATTGCTCGTGGAAGTTCTGAGTTGGAGACTCCGCTATTTCACAGCACAATATGATTATCATCTAGCAGTCGCACAGACTTTGTCTGGTCTACCTAGGGAGGAGTGGATTGCTAGACTGGAAACAATTCTTGTCCTTTCACAGAGCCTTGTAGATATGATTCTCCCTGTCTACAACCAAGACACTGACCCTGTCATCAGGCAGAGAATAAAGGACCTCCTTGATGATTGGATAACTGGGATCAGAAATCTGATTTCTAATCTCCGTTCTTGGGGTATGGCAAGCGCACAAGCCGCACGTGTTCTCGAGTGGGCTATGGACAATGGGATTGGATAATCGGAGCAAAACAAGTTCTGATGGGGATTACTCCTTTGCTTTCCCCTCAACACCAATAATCGCTACTTCAGTATCCGCTAGCTGATAATGACTGTCCAAATAACAGATAAGATAATGGTCCTTGTGCTTCACAACGACAGGGGCTGGGAACCGCTTGACTTTTTTCAATTCGTCTTTTGGAACCTCCCAATAGATTGATTCCTTGCAGACGGGACACTGCATCCATTTCAGCCCTTCAGCCATTTGTAGTTTCACCTATGTTTGATTGGGCGGGGCAGTTGTGAGAATCAGCAATGGTACTAAAAACGTTTTCTAGAAGCTACATGAGGAGTGAGTGTCTTCTTCCCCTCACTCTTCTTCAAGATCAATGTCCCATGCACCAGGATCCTCAAGATCCCTACTGAGAATAGGTCTTTTTCTTGTTTCTAGTGTAGCAATGTCAAATCGGTCACTGTCAACAACCAGCTCGTCAGAAAATTCATCCAGATAAGCTGGAATGTACCCATTTTCTATCAGTCTGACAACTAGTTTCTTCAACTGGTTTCGCCCCAACCCCGTACTCTCTTCAAGGCTGGCGAGGGTCACTGCTGCCTCAGACTCAAGAGAAGTCCTGACAAACCCTGCTAGAACCAGCTCAAAGGACCGTCTTAGTTTATTGAGTTCCTCCCGGTCGATTTCACTCGCCAAGACCGATTCCATTAACTTATTTGCATCTCCAAAGCGATACTCCGCCAGCATTAGAGCAAGATCAATGTGTCCTGTGACCTCTCCCTTTGTGATTTGAATCACTGCATCAATTAACTGTCTTGTTAGGTCAAGGTCTCCGCCTGTGATGGCACAAAATGCCCCATCTAAGAGTAAGAAGGGGTCTTTCTTCTCTTCAGCTGCTGATACATAAGCTTGAGCTGCAATCTGAAAATCCATCTCAAACTTCTCATGTTCTCCGTGCTTAATCCATGAAGCACCCGCATTTGTCATTATCAATGCAGCTTCAGAGTACTCATGGGCCAACATACCATGTTCATATGCCCGTTCATATGCTTGAGCTGACTTTGAGAATGACTCCCAATTTCTCCAACAATCTCCCGCCTTCTGGAAGAAAGTCATGGCTTCCTTATTCTTCCCTGAGTCTGCCTTCTCTTCAGCCAGCTTCTCTAGTTTCTGGCATTCCGACTGACTCATGATCATCAAGATCCTGTGAATACAGGTTAATTATCTAATGACTCCGTCTTTCATGTTGAGCGTTCGTTTTGCAAACTGTGCAATGTCATGATTGTGCGTTACAAGAACAACAGTCATCTTCCTCTCTTTGTTGAGTTGAGCAATGATTTTGAGGATGTTCTCACCAGTCTTCGAATCTAGATTTCCGGTGGGCTCATCGCAGAACAGTATTGGAGGATCATTAACAAGAGCTCGTGCTATGGCTACTCTCTGTTGTTCTCCACCAGACAGCTGTTTTGGAAAGTGATCCCTTCTCTCCAGCATATCGACTTCACGAAGTACGGCCAGTGTTCGCTCTTCCTGTTCTTGCTTTGTCATGTCATTCCTAGGCCAAAGAACAGACTCGATATTCTCGTAAGCAGTAAGATGCTCTACAAGCAGAAACGCTTGAAACACAAACCCGATCTTCTGTGCACGAACCTTTGGCATGTCTCTTTCGCTTATGAGAGTGACATCAACAGCATCTACAAGAACTCGTCCCGATGAGGGTGCCTCAAGACCAGACATCACGTGGAGTAGTGTGGACTTTCCACATCCGCTAGGTCCTAAGACTGCTACGAAGTCACCTGCTTCTATCTGAAGATTGACATCTTTCATCGCAGCTACGGTGTTCTTTCCTTTTCCATACTCCTTGTTGACTTCTTCAAGTTGAATTATCGGTCCTGCCATGATTTATTCCTCCCTTAGTGCCCTCATTGGTGGGACTTGAGTTGCTCTCCACATGGATAATCCCAATCCTGGAAGTTGAGCTGCAATAATCCAGAATAAAGTGACAAACATGGATATCAGATCAACATAGAGGATAGACCATAATCCTGAAACATTTGTGACTCCAAGGAAATACGCCGTCAGTCCAAGGATCTCTACGCTTACTTGAAACACTACAAGAAATGCAGTGAAAGAAACGAGAATGACTTCTCCCATAACGAGAAGCATTACATTCGAATTATCCCATCCTATACATTTGAATATGGATATGTCTCGTCGTCTAAATTGTGAGACTAGAATGGCGTATACAGTCGCAACAATGAAAGCAAGACCAATGTATGACCAATCTCCTGGATTGGCTGTCAAGCCTTTTGCCACAATTATATACAGTATTGCATAGATCAGAATGAATGCAAACACTCGAATCTTTGCTCTATATGCAAATTTGATGCTCTTGAAGAATACCCTGAAGTTCAAACATTTGTCCTCCCTACAGTAGGCGCGGT
>JASFEF010000168.1:0-6235 GCA_050124975.1 Candidatus Thorarchaeota archaeon
ATCTGTTTATGATTGTAATTGGCCTTGCTGTCTTTGCAGATTTGGTTGTACCAACAGCAATAGACTATCCAATACTACTAGTTGTCTATCTTCTTATTACCTCAGCAGTATGGTACATCATACTTGTACTGTGGACACTTAGGGACTGGTGGAAATCGAGATAGGTCCAAAAATATCTACGTCAGAGTAGAGAGTTCACTGAGAATCATCGCGTACCTCTGATTTGCAGCAACCAACCAAAGGTGCGTAATCTCATCAGCATAGTCCATATCGTATAAATCAATTAGAATTCGACGAGCATATTCTTGAGTGAAGCTTTCATTGGTGTGAGAGAGTGGATCGGTGATTGTCAAAGGAGTACCCAGTAGTCCCTTAAAGTAGTTGAATTGAATTTCGCTTATTGAACCGTTCCCATATGCTTCGAATATGTTCCTCCAGCTGTTTGATAGATTACCATGAGTCAACAAAGATGTAGATCCCATGTAGACTCCGAGTGCATTATCTTCAACTGAATATGATTCGGATATTCCAAATCCATCAGACCTGGTTGTCCAGTTGAATTCTGCATAGATGTTCCAATCAATCTCAGTTTCCGCATAATCAAAAGCCTCACGACTTACAGGCATTAGACCAGAATTATTAGCCAATAAAGCTGTTTGACCCATTGGGGAAAGCAAATGTTCGATGAACGCTTCTGAGTGAGACACCTGTCTCGTTCTATTATCAATCGCTATGACGTTTGGCTTAACAGCTGTCATGTTCTCCAAGTGAGTTCTGCTGATGGTACCCGGAAGTGGTTCCCAGGATTGACCTTCGAACATCGTCAATGTCAAACCTATCTCTCCATCAAGGAGTGCTTCGATTGCCTCACCATCATGGTGGTAGAGTCTTGAATTCGCAAACAAACATGTAAGATTTTGAATTCCGTTTTTCCAACCAATAGCCTTTGTTAGGAAATTTCGAAAATGATAACCTACTGAGAAGGATATTGGCCAATCTAATCCTACCAGGGAGGAATTAATCGCAGCGATATAATAATCAGGAGACAACAAATCTTCAATTGTTTCGGGAATTGCTAAGTCATATTCTTGAAGAACAGTTTCATTGGATAGTATTTCAAAATTCATGACGCTAATTCCATAGCTACACCATATTGGCTGAAGTGAACTATACCCCTTCATGGGAACTCCTGCGATTGTTTCATTCACTTCTGAGAGAATATTCTCCGTTATTGGTCGAAACAGACCAGATTGTCCGAAGTCATCCATGATGTCCAAAGGACCCATAATCAAGTCGATTGACCCTGTCCCAATCAAGATGTTCCACATACTATTAGCGTGAGTAATCCACTCGATATCGATGATGTTATTCTCTTCTGCGTATGAGCTAGCAAGAAAGGAATTCTCAATCTCATCAGTAATTGATGAATCATCTCGAGTAAGAATCCGCAGGGTTATCTCTGGAATAGGCTTTGGTAGAAGATAAGGGACTACGATTACAGAGGCCGAAACTAGAATAGCACAGACTAGAAGAACATCCACTGTTCTTTCTTCTTTCAACCGACCTCTTAATCCAGACATAACCGACTCAACACTATTACATCAGTACTTGAGATAAACAAATCGACAGTGATTTAGAGACGGTTAAATGTGATGAGGTCTGAATGCTATAAGTAGTTCATTGAGCATCATTGAAAGATGTGTTGTCCTGATGTCAAAAGGCGATCTGACATATTGGCGCGGGAGTAGTTTTTACATCAACCCAACTTCACAGTGTATGAACGACTGTTTGTTCTGTGTTCGCCATTTCGGAGAGGGCGTCTTCGGATTCAATCTGAGTCTTGCTGAAGATCCAAGTGCTGAGGAGATGGTTGAGGCCATTGATAGTACTTGGAACACGAAATTTGACGATATCGCGATTGTAGGATTTGGTGAACCTTTACTGAACATCGATGCGGTCTTAGCTGCTTTAAGAAGATTGAATGAACTGACCGATGTTCCGATTCGAATGAATACAAATGGACAAGCTCTCCTTCTTTTCCCAACTCGAGATATTGCGAAAGAACTTGCCGAGGCAGGATTGGACCGAATCCAGATTTCACTCAATGCACCTGATCCAGACACATACCTTCAACTCTGCCAACCTAAGCTGGGTCGTGGTGCGTTTGAATCGATTCTTGAATTCACAGAGCAGTGCAAACCACTAATGAAAGTTGAACTATCAGCAGTGGATATCCCAGGTGTTGATATTGATGCCTGCAGGGGGATTGCTGAAAGACTGGGTGTTGGTTTTCGTGTTCGGGTGTTCAAGGGTCCAGAGGGTGCTCTCGACGGAATTTTCCGTACTCTCACAACCTAGATTATGATTGGACAACTATATCTGGAAGCACTGATATCGTGGGATTATGACTCTGCGGAAACTCGTTGACGGGATATACATTGACACAGATGGAACCAATGGAGGTAATTATGGAGCCATTGTTCTCGAAGATGAGGTTATCATGATTGATGCTGGAATGATTCATCAAAAGAGTCGAGAAGCAAAAGAGTTCTTGGAGAGTGAAACTAGTAGGCCAATTCTCAAACTAATATTCACGCACTCTCATAGTGACCATGTCTTTGGGGCTCAGGCTTTTGAACCAGTGAGTCTCATAGCATCTGTGCCAATGCGTGAACGATGTGAGGAGAACTTGAAAGGTGACTGGGAGATCGAGACCCTGAAGAAGAACTGGGCTGAAGTTAAAGATGAGAGACCTGAGCTATGGGAATCTCTTGAAGATCTCTCAATCCGTCTACCCGATGTTGTCTTCAAGACGCATGTCTTTCTTGGGAATAATGAAGAGATTTCAGTTAAGCTTCTAGGCGGGCACACCGCAGGTTCGTCAACTGTTATCTCACATCCTCATAATGCCATATTCATTGGGGACCTCATCTTCAGTGGTATGTTTCCATATGGCGGAGACCCCACCTGCAACCCAGACAGATGGATCATGGCCTTGGAAGAGGTATTAGAGCTGGACATTGAAACAATTATCCCCGGACATGGTCCTGTCTGCGGCGCTAGTGAGCTTGAAGGATACATTCAAGCTCTTATGGATTTGAGAGCAAATGTTGAGGATGCCATTACCACCGGAATGACCATCGATGAGTTTCTTGAAGAAGACTTTATCCCTCAGTACATTTCAGAAGGTGCTGAAAGGTTTGCAGACAGGACTCTGAAACATTGGTTCCAGTTTTACAGTTAGGTCAACTCACGAAACATCCCTTCAAATCTGATTCAGTTTCCTGCCTGAGCGGATATTCTTAAATTGATACAAACTGGAATCTTACTGAGTCTACATGACTGGGAGAAACGAACATAGTGGCTTTCGATGATGAAACATCCAGTGTCATAACATATCCAACATTCGCTGAATTGAGTGATATCCTCTCAATCCACTTTGAAATTGTCATGAATGTCCTAGAATTCGGTATGCCTACGTTTATTGTCCGTTGGCCTGCTGGTATCGTGGATACTAAAGAGCGACAAGAAGAGGTCTTCAAAGATCTCACTGAAAGAACAAAATCACTCAAAGTATGGCCTCTAGTTCGTTGGAGAAGCAAGGACGCCGGAGAATATTTCGTCCGATTTGTACCAATTCAAAAGCCTGGTCCAAGTAACAGGAATGTCAACTATGCCCTCTTTGTTGCAACATTGGCAACCATGGCAATCGGTGGACTTCTACAGGCTACGAGTCCCGTGTTTCTAACTCTCTTTTATCCCGGTGGATATTCGTTTCTAGACATTGCGTTTGTAACAATCACATTCATACTAGCCCTCATGGGTATCATCTTCACACATGAGATGGGTCACTATCTGATGTGTAAACGAAAAGGGATTGAAGCGTCTCTTCCATACTTCATCCCCGGCCTCCCGCATATTGGAGGTACATTTGGAGCATTCATACGTCAGGAGAGTCCGCCAACCAACAGAGAGGACTTGATCGACATGGGACTAGCGGGTCCTCTTGCTGGCTTCGCCGTAACTCTAGTTGTACTCTTCGTAGGTTATCTGATGTCAGTTCCAGTCACTGCACAGGAATTAATAGCAATTGACGAAGCCTTTCCAGGGATGTCTGGTGAACTGGCCACACCCTATCTGTTCACACTAGTTGGTTTTCTCTTCGTTGACTTCATCCCTGTAGGTGGTACGCTTTATATGCACCCCATCGCGTTTGCGGCTTGGGTGGGTATGCTTGTGACAGCATTGAACCTCTTCCCAATCTCTCAGCTCGATGGTGGTCATGCTTTAAGAGCAATTGTCGGTCCCAAGTGGCACAAACAGATTGGTTGGGTCGCCTTATTGATAATGCTGCTAACAGGATATTATTTGATGGCAATATTGATTCTCGCGTTGTCATCAGGTGGTGGTCATCCAGGTCCACTCAATGACACAGTCAAGGTCTCGAACGGAAGAATAGTCGCCTTTGTTATATCAATGATCATCTTGGTTGTGTGCATACCACCTCTTTGGCAGATGATGGGATTCTTCTAGCACTGATCAAATGCTTGTGAAAAATTCCACAACATTAACATATTCTCATGTGTGTCAAGACGCGGTCATTATAATGGGTGCAGGACGATTCGTAGCGCCAGTCTTAATGTTCCTTCTTGGAATGTTAGTGATAACTCAGATGATTATGACCATCACTCAAGGGATGCCATCTACTGAATTAATCCCTGATACATTGTCAACAGAACTAGGAACTGATATCATCACGATTATGGTGATTGCCTTCCCGATTCTCTTCCTCGAGTACTATCTATTTGCTGTTCCAATCGCAGTTGTCCTATTGATTGGTACAAAGATTGTCAAGTCAACTCGATATGAGCTCAATATCATGAATATTGGAAGAGATTTTGGAGGGACACAGATTGTCCGTCGAGCTGCGGCACCAGCACTCTTTGCTGTTGCATCCGCAGAGCTATTCCGAGTTCCACTTAGAGCGTATCTCTTCGGAGCTGGTTATGTCCCTCCACCAGAATTTGCCTCACTATTTCCTGTTGTAGTGTCCCTCATGAGTGCATTACTTGCCGTGCCAATAGCATTGCTCCTATTCATGCCAACTTGGGTTTTGAATGATGCTGGAGTTGTCACTCACCTCAAGTCAGACAGGCTCGATTTACGACAATGTCCTGATACTCAAGGTGTAGGTCGGTGGATTGCGAATATGCTAGGTGGCTATGCTCTACTTGCTTTTCCAATCACAATGTTTCTAAACCATTTCTATGAACCACTCATTCTTCCGTGGATTCAAGGAACAAATTTCACACCAGAACAGGTCTTCTTTCAAGTAACAACGGGAACACTTTGGACTATTGGTCTTCCTTTCTTTGTCATGGCATTCATCCTTCCTGTGATCATGTTCAACGAAGCCATGCAGAAACGATCAACGGTTCGGATTCTTAGACTGGCTACACGATTGGGCGCAAAGATGGTCAAGAAAGAGAGGATTCGGGAGATCAAAAGACTTAGCTACGCGTATGATGAGGAGAAATCGGCAACAGTCGAGCTCTATGCCGCGGCATCAAATAAAGAGATAGTTTCAACTCAGAAGAGCATCAAGTCGAAAGACAAGTCCAAGACCAAATCCACTTCAAAGAAGGAGAAGACTAAGACAAAGCAAAAGACAACTCGGAAGAAACCAAAGAAGAAATGAAAAATAGAGGGAGTAAGAGGAAGTCCTCTCTCTCGTAATATCTATCGTTTTCTCGTAAACACCACGACAACTATAATGATTACAGTAGAACTATGTACAAAATTGCAAAAAGAGATGGTGATCCTGGTATAGAAACCAGGAACACAATATAATCTACCAGTCTTCCTCAATGTAGTCTTCGAGACCCCAATCCTCGCCCTCTGGGATTCTCATGACTCCGAGTTCTAGAAGTCGATCCATTACTTTCTCTGCAGCTTCATCGATCTGTGGCTCGAATTTCGCACCGGTGATGACAAGCTTTCCAGAACCGAACAACAGAATGACGACCTTTGGGTCTCTCATCCTGTAGATCAGACCTGGGAACTGCTCTGGTTCGTAGAGTGTGTTCTCAAGCTTCATGGCTGCAAGCTCGAGATTGAGTTCTGCTCCTAGACTTGCGCTGGCAACAATGTTCTGAACAACAATGATTGGCTTGCCGGTGATCTCAATACCGGCTTCCTTGATGTTCTTCACAATCTTGTGGACTGCACGCTTTGC
>JASFEF010000169.1:0-6215 GCA_050124975.1 Candidatus Thorarchaeota archaeon
ATCAACCAACAGTCTTTGGATTGATGAGGTTTCTTGGCGAACCTGGTAGAAGATGGGTCACACGCCAGATTCGTGATAATATTGACAATGTTTCGCTCGGAGCAGTTCCAGCCCTCAGTGTTTTTCCAGAATCGACGAGGAAAAGACTCGTCAAACTTCTCACAGAGATTGCATCTAAGAAGAGAAGGGATATGCTTCCGTATATCTGCGGGATTGTGGATCAGTCAACTTACAACAACCTCTCAGTCTTCCTAAGAGGGAGTAAATGGCAAGAGAGAGTCGAAATTGCCACAGCAATATCCAATGCAGGCATTAAGACTGCCTCTGGTTTCATAATGGAGTTAGTTGGTGATTCAAACTGGCAGGTCAAACAGGCACTTCTTGAGAATCTCAACATTCAGAAGTCAAAGTTCCCATCAATCTCAAAGATACTAAGTTTTCTTGTAAAAGAAACTCATACCAGAGTCAGAGGACAAGCTGAACGGACTCTACTGATGCTCGGGTCAATATCCTGTTTCGACTTGACACTCTCTCAGCAGAGAAAGAAACTGGAGAAGCAATACAGGACACAACTTCTGAAAGCAGCTCGTGCCAACAAAGACTTGGATGCTGAATGGCTAGGTATTGAGATTGAGAAAGTTGACCCAATGCATGAGATCATGACCAAAGTCACAGTTGACGATAAAGCAGAAGTGTCAGATTCACCTCCAGAAGCTGAACCAGTAGGCCTCTCATTAGCTGACCTTGCAGCTCCTTCCTCAACAGATGAAGACACTGTCTTGGAGGAGAAGGACAAATCCATACTTCTTGGAGCTCTCCTGGGTGCACAAAAGAAATCCATGGAAGAACCAGAACACCATCCAGAGATTGATTCGCAGGAATTACCTCTCGACCCAACAATTCCCCAAACAAGTAGGTTCCTCTTGTTGTTACAACGTATGTCAGAAAGTGTAGGCAAGGATGTTCCATTGAATGATTTACTCATAAAGGCGGAAGAGTCTGGAATGAGTGAAGGGGAGTTCGAAGATGCAATGGGTGAGTTGGAGAAACAGGGAATCATATACCGCTCAAGTAAGGGTACCGTGAGCTATGTGGATATCGAGCTCTAGTTATTTGAACTTGACACAAAGACTAATCTTATCACCTGTAGATACAGCAAACCTGGTGGAGTGAGCAATGAGCGAAGATCTACTGATAAAGAACGCAATGATTGTTACTGGTGATAAGAGAGAAACTGTGATTCCTAATGGATACATTAGAGTCAATGGTCCGAGGATAGCAGAAATCAGTGAGGGCGAACCAAAATTCACTGCTGATACAGTCATTGATGCGAAGGGTTGTGTTGTAATTCCTGGACTGATCACGGCTCACACTCACCTCTATGGAATACTACTACGTGGGGCGAGTCTCAACATCAAACCGCCTACGGATTTCGCTCAAGTCCTCCAACGTGTCTGGTGGCCTGTGGATGAAGCTTTGAGTATTGAAGATGCATACGCAAGTGCCCTCTCAGCCAGTGCAGACATGCTGCGAAATGGTTCGACTCTATATGCTGATACTTACTCTGGCCCTAACTCTATAGAGGGAAGTCTGCAGGAGATTTCCCGTGGTACAAAAGAAGTCGGAATGCGTGGAATCATTGCATTCGAGATGACAGAGAGAAACGATCCTGAAGAAGCCTCAAGAGGATTTCAGGAAGGTGTCAAGTTCATTGAGTCATGTCGGAATGAAGACATTGTATCTGGGATGATAAGCCTACATGCTTCGTTCACGGTGGGAGATGAGATTGTCACTAGGGCAGTAGCCAAAGCAAAGGAACTGGATGTACCAGTGACCGTACATACCTCTGAGGGTCTCGTAGACCTCTATCACAATCTTGAGACCACAGGTGAGCGGACGGTGGAGCGGTTGGACAGACTCGGGGTTCTTGGACCTAAGACGGTTCTAGCACACTGTGTTCATGTGGATGCCAACGAGATTGACCTCATCGCCAGGAGAAGAGCTTCAGTGGCGCACAATCCTATGAGCAATATGCTCAATGCGGTCGGAGTTTCACCAGTGCCTGCGATGCTCAGGAAAGGGATCACTGTGGGACTAGGGAACGATGGATGGATATACGATCCATTTGAGAACATGCGCTGTGCCTTGACAGTTCATAGACTCGCTAGTGGTAATCCTAGTGAAACAGGTCCAGATGAGATATTCAGAATGGCCACCATTGAAGGCGCACGTTGCTATGGTCTTGAGAATGAACTAGGTAGTCTTGAGAAGAGGAAGCTCGCAGACATTGTCATACTAGATGGTGCGAGAGTTCCAACTCCGCTTACTCCCAATTCAGTGATCGGACATCTGATCAACACATTCGGAGGTCGTGATGTACGGGATGTGATAGTCAATGGGAAAGTTGTTGTCAAAGATAGGCTATTGACACTCACATCAGATGAGCATGTAGCAGAGGTTTCAAAGAAGTCTGCAGAGGGTCTCTGGACACGACTAAGTCCAAAATAAAAAAAGAATCAGGTGGGGCAAAACCCCACGTTGTTTACCTTCGACGCATGCAGACTACTGCACCAAGAATGACTATTACACCTATCCCAATTCCAACATAGAGAATGTTGTCTGTAAGAAGTCCGATAATGTCAATTCCGAGTCCATCACGAATCAATGAGGCACTAGATCGTACGCCAGATGTGGTGTTTATTGCTTCAAGTGTATATCTGGCAATAAATCCATCCGCCTTCAGGTACCTAACGGATACCGACATAGCCATCTCATCTTCGAGACCGCTCAGTCGAGCACCCCAGTTAGTCCCATCATTGATCAAAGTAGTATTTTCAGTCCAGAAGGGTGAGTCCATGAGTAATTCGCTCAGAAGAGTGAAGTTACCTACTGGTACTACAAAATGACCTCCAGCCAAGATGATTCCTAACAGGTAGATGGCTGCAAAACCCATGGATGTGCCATTGGTATAGACCATATCTATGTCAACATAGTCAATGCCAATCCAAGAGGTCAGTGGATCATCGATTGATGCAGGAGTTGCGTCAACTGTAAAATTCACACCTTCATCAATTAGTGTGTCTCCTTCCTCAACAACCTTGTACTGGAAGGTGAATTCATCATTTAGTGCCACGCCCCACTCGAGACCTTCTGATGTTGCTGCTGCAACAGGTGAAATAAGGAACATAGCCACAAATGACATGACTAGTAATGTTTGTAGCGTGCGATTCATTCTAAACACTCCAAACCCGCGATTGCGGTTCACTTCGAGTGAAATTTGAACCCACAAAAGTGCTTCCCATACATCCCTATACTAGATGGGCAGAGTTTTCAAGGAGAAACGCAACGCGGCACTTAGGTGCAAAGACTGTTTCCAGAACTGACATTTGACAAACCTATCTTCGATGCTCACATCCATGTGGTTGACACTGATGCACTGGACATGCTAGTAGACATAAGTGAGAGTTTCGGTATCAAGGAATCACTCCTCATCTGTCACAGTTTAGAAGCAAAGAGGTATGCTGAGAAGAAGTACCCTGGTCGGTTCATCTTTGCTAAGTATTTCTCAGGATCATCACGTTTTGGAGGAGGTCTAGAGTCAATCCTGGAGGAGATTGCCACACTTCGGAATGAGGGTTATCACTTGGCAAAGATGCAGTCAGCACCAGTAATGAGAGGACGAGCATCAGCATCATTGGATGAATTGAGACTTGATGAGGATGAAATGGCCCCTATGTTTGATGCGATGAAGGACGAGGGGATTCCCTTTCTGCTCCATCTCTCAGACCCAGATACATACTATGCCACACGATACACAGACACCTCAATCTACACATCCAAAGAGAGAGATCTCGCTGAACTCGAAGGTGTACTCAAAAGACATGATTCTATGAAATTCCAGTTGGCACACTTTGGTTCTCAGTCAGAGATACACAGACTCGACAATCTGGCACGTTGGTTTGATACATATCCTAACTTCAATATCGACACAAGCTCTGCAAGGTGGGTTTCAAGAGAGCTGAGCAAAGATCTAAGAAAGGCTAGAGAGTTCACTATCAAGTATCAGGACAGGATTCTCTTTGGAACTGACTGTGTCACATGGAGACCTGAGAGGGACTACTATGAAGGGAGATATCTTGCCTTGAGACTATTGCTTGAATCCGGTGTGGAGCATAGGCCACTCCCATTCCCTGATGCAGACACTGTAGATATAGGTGGGACATTCATCAACGGTCTCAATCTTCCACATGAGGCCCTTCAGAAGATTTACTGGCAGAATGCAAAGGACTTCTACGCAGAGTATGTATAACTTCTAAAAAATGATGGACAGACAAGTGAGAGCACCGTCACACTTCTCGAACTCACTCATTTCGAGTTGAATCACATCAAATCCAGCATCCCTAACTAGTTGTGAAGTTAGGTTGTGCCGAGTTGACATGATGACTACGTCACCTATTGTTAGAGAATTTGCTGAATGCGACTCATCCTTTGGAAGGATGATCTTGGTGAATGGTGCTAGAGCAGGTTTCTCTACATATCTAGGATTGACCAGCATAGTATCTCTAGCAAGGTAAGTGACATGGCTCTTGATGTGCATGATATTTGGATCCTCTATGCAATGAACAGGGGCCTCTAACCATTGTTCCATCTGTGAAGCTCCTTCGTGGTTGGTTCTCTTCGTAATGCCACAAATGAGGGAGTCGGGAAGATGAATAACATCACCACCTTCTAGAGTACCAGGAGTGGTGACAGATCGGATTTCTTTAAATTCCAAGAGTACTTCCTCCACCCGGTCACTCTCACCTCGACGACTCTCTTTTGCCATCCGGGTAATCATTGCACGACTTCCATGTACAACAACTGTATCTTCAACAAAACAAGCGTCAGGATGATCATTGTCAGGTTCAAGCTCTATCAGGTCGACTCCTAGGTCTTGAAGTGTTTGACAGTATCTCTTGTGTTGTTCCAGAGCCAATTCAATATCTAGGGTATGATGAAGCGGGTGTTCTGACAAGCAATTCTTGAAATTGCGACCTGGTGGTCGTACAATGGCTCGTGTCTTCATCTTGCTCGCAATGCTAGATGAGAAACCTGCTTAAGACCTATCCGACTCCGACATCTAAGACTGACAGGGCTTATTAGCAGTCCATCTCTAACACCAGGAGAGGTCAATGGGTGTGAGGAACAGACTCGTAGCTCTAGCAACTATCGTTCTACTACTCGCTATTATTCCGTCTGGTGACCAATACTATTGGAATACTGTATTAGTCAAGTGTATGCAGATTGGTGATGATGGAGCCCCCCCAGTAATCACACTCCTTAGTCCAGGGAACGGTTCAGTTGTGCACCCCTTCTCATTGATTGATATTGATGTTTCGGACAACGTGGCTGTGAGTCATGTGCTCTATCACTGGGACTTGATAGCTAATGAGACCCTCGATCCTCCTTACGACCTGTTTGCCCGAACCAGCGAGGTTGGACATTACCTCTACGTGTATGCTAACGATACCTCTGACACATGGACAAAATCTGTGTTCTATTTCATCACTGATGGGACCTATCCTGAAATTGAGTTGACAACACCCACTAATGACTCACTACATCAATCCGGTATAGACATCAATGTGACTGTCACAGATATTCATCTGACCGATGTATTCTATAGTTGGGATAATGAGGAGATACTGCATGTCTGGAGCCATCCGTACTCTACACAATTGATCAGCGGTGATGGGCTCCATACACTCCATGTCTATGCTGAGGACGAAGCAGGACACTGGATCGAAACCAATTTCATGTTCACAGTGGATGATAACGCTCCTATCATCACTCTACGAGACCTCGTTAATGGGACAGCAAGGCAGTCAGGAAGTATAGTGGACATTGATGTCAATGACGCAAGCACGAGTGTGGTACTCCACAAATGGGAATCGGATTCTCAATATACAACATTGAACGAACCATTTGAAGCTGTAGTACCTGCTGGAGAAACTCTGCATACATTAACAGTCTTTGCCAATGATTCGCTCTCCAGAGAGAGTACAGTTATTTTCGAGTTCACGGGAGACAACACATTACCTGAGATCTATCTTGATTCACCTTCCAACGGAACAGTACATAGATCCGGAACTGAGGTAGATATCACTGTCGTAGACACACATCTCTCGTCGATCTTCTACAATTGGGATAGATCTGTCAATCAGACATTGTCTGGA
>JASFEF010000170.1:0-6212 GCA_050124975.1 Candidatus Thorarchaeota archaeon
GATCCGTTGTGCCAAATCACTTGCTATCACTCCCTCTCTAGCCTGAGTTTCAAGAGTATCAAGTACAGATTGGAGATTAGACACAGCACCCTTGTCAGCTATACTCGGCCCTACAGCTGCAGCGACCGGTGCTGCAGTTTCTAGCTCTTTCACCATGCGAGTTATCTCATCAAGCCGCTCAGTGTTGGCATTCACTGCAAGAACAAGCTCAGATGTGTTATCTTGAACTTCTGTAATTGTGGAAATAACCTCAATCATTCTGTTCAACATCTGAGTGAGTCGTTCGATGGCTCCATTGATCTCTGTTAACTTTGCTCTGACATAGGTATCTTCTTCGCTCATTGCAATCTCCTCGAGTAAGAGGACACTTTTTGGCACGTAATAGCAGGTCATCTTAATCTTTGAAGATTAAGCTTTCTGTGCTGTTTAGTGCTGGTTCAATCATTTCTCCCAAGTCCATAACCGAATACTAATATCAGTCTTAGAAATGGTCACACCCAATGCAATGGCTCCATTTGGAGGGTCGCTAAACAATGTATGTCATCAATTACAAAGAACGTGAAGAAAACCCTGTTGATTTTGCAGGTAGTGAGAATGTCTTTGTGCGCTGGCTCGTTGGTAAGGGGACTGGAGCCAAGACATATGCCATGCGTCGCTTTGAGATAAGACCTGGTGGCATTATTCCTCTACACACACATGATGAGGAACATCAGATTTTCGTTTTGGAGGGTGAAGCGATTGTGTTAGGTGGCGACGAGGGATTGGTAGCTAAGAAAGATGATGTTGTCTTTGTACCGTCGAATCTCCCTCATGGCTATGACAATACTAATGGCACCAAATCATTTCAGTTCATCTGTGTGATTCCTCTCCTCAAGAAAGAGTAGGTAGTTTTTTCTTGCTGGCCACACTAGCCAGAAGATGGTGCTACAATGAATCTTCGCGACAAAAAGCTCTGGGTCTTTGATGTTGATAACACACTCATACAGGATGTGGAACATCCAACTCCATTTGATGATGCACTAAAACTCTGGAATGCACTAATAGAGAAGGGGTATGAACTAGCCATTCTCACTAATGTTGGTCGACTTTCATCTAGGCAAGTTAACCAAGCCCTTTCAAAAGCTGGGTTTGAGATACCTGTTGAACGTGTGTTCACAGCCGGAGCCGCGGCCGCTGCCTATATTCACAATCGATCTCCTGGTGCACGATGTTTTGTGATTGGAGAAGGTGGAGCACAAGAGGACTTTGTAGCAAGAGGGTTGGATGTAACTAGCAATCCTCCAATCGATTATGTTGCAGTGGGTGCGGATCGTGGGATGACATTCGAGGAGTTGAATTTCGCGACAAAAATGGTCAAAGATGGTGCACTAATCATCTGCATCAGTGGGAGTAGAGATTATCCTGGCATCTATCTAGGATCTGAAGACACCTTCATTGGTGAACGTTCCATCGTTGCTGCCATCGAACACGCCACAGGCGCAGAAGCAGTGGTTGTTGGAAAACCACTTCCTGAGATTCTTGTCGAAACTGTAAAAGCTCTTGGTCATGATGTAGCTGATTCTGTGATGATTGGTGACAATCCGAAGTCGGATATTGCTGGAGGGAATGCTGCAGGAATGACCACCATACTAGTTAAGCGAGATCCCGACAACATTGTTGCCTTTGAGTCAAGTGACTTAGATACGACACCGACTATTGCTGTAGAGTCACTTGATGAGATTATTTCGAAGATTTAGACAACTCACAATACTCAAAGGGACATAGGTAGACTGATTCTTCATGCCTCCTGCTGAAGGACCGTTAGTATATTTTGATGTAGAGCGAGCGAGTCTCAGTGTTGCAATGATTATCCTTGATGAGCTGAAAGTCGGGGAGTCAGCACCCTCATTTGAGGAGTATGAAAAAGAAACCTTCAAGGAGATACGGTCTCAGTTAACACTGGAGGATGCAAAGGACGATCCTATCTTTCGATCATACCGTGACCTATACTGGAGCTTCGGGATGGACCCAACGAAGCTTCGAGTGTCAAGTGAGGCTGTTTTGCGAAGGATTCTCAAGGGTCTAAACCTGTGGCGGATTTCTGACATTGTAGACATCATCAATCTCGCTTCTGCATATCACAAGATCCCTATTGGTCTAGTTGATGCATCTAAGTTGAAAGGCGACTTACATATACGAACAGCATTCAATGGAGAGATGTTTCAGAGGATTGGGGGGAAGATTATAATGTGTCGTGGACGCGAGATTGTTGTGGCTGACGATGAGAAGATTGTCTGCTTTGGCTATGCGACCCACGACTCGGAACGTACGATGATCACAAAGGATAGCTCTCGAGTTCTTGTCCTCCTATATGGCTCAGAGGCAGTCACGAGTACTGTGATGGATGATGCACTAAAAGTCACTCTTGATATGATTGACCAATGGCTGGACTGTAGGGTGTCTGAGCCTATAATCTTCATGTCCTAGAACTCGAGGAAGGGCTGTCCGAGAACAATCCTTTCAATCAGACTGTTCTTGCTAGCCTTATTCACCATCTGTTCGAACTGCTTCTTCAACCGAGCTTCATCAACATAATCAGGTTCTTTGATCCCCATACTGTCAATGACAAGTGCAAGCATGTATTCAAACTCGTACAAGAGGTAGTCTACCTTTCGTGTCTTGCCCTTTCGTGTGATTTCCTTCTTGATTTTCTTGGCCAATCCTTGCTTGAGAGCCTCTCGTGTTTCTGTCAGGTAATAGGACATTGATTTTTCATAATGAAGCTCCCCTCTTTTAACCAGCTCTTTCAAGAAAGGCAGTCCGAATGTTCTTCTAGCAATTGCTTCAATTCTTGCGACAAAGCCATTGATGATGTCTTCGTACGAGAGCATACCCGCTTGACCTCGGGTTTCGAAGACCTTGTCCTTAGGTTTTGCACTCTTGAACTTCTGCTTCTTTGCAGCAAGAAGTCGCTCTCTTTCTTTTCGAGCTGCTTCATCAGCTGCTGCCTTTTCTGCTTCAAGTCGTTTTCTTTCAGCCTCTTTCTTTGCCGCCTCAATCTTCTTCTGACGTTCTAGCTTCTTCTTCTCTCTCTCGGCAGCTTGGCGTCTCTCCTCAGCCAAACGTTCTTCTTCAAGCTTCTTGAGTATCTTCTCTTGTTCAACCCTTAGCTTCTGCATATGTTTCTGAACATCTCTCTCAGTAAGTGTGATGTGTTGTGTAAGAAGCCAACGAACCCCAATGCGGTTTACTTTCGGTTTCAGGTCCGCTGAGGAGAAGATGAAGTTCGCAGTCTGTTGACCGGGAAGTTGAGTGATGATCTCTTCAGATTCTTTTTCACCGGCAATTGGCTCCAATATTCGTTCAAGGACCTTCAGTGATTGCTCACTACTTATTCGACCGGCCGATATAGTGTTGAATTGTTCAAACGCCTTGTAATCGATATCTTTCGGACTTTGCGTTGCAATTAGACATTCAATGCCATATTTCCGTGCTTGACGGAAAAGAAGTAGAAAGGTTTCTTTTGGACCTGGAGCTTTCATCCCTGCGGGAATGAATGGAGCCGCCTCGTCCTGAAATATCATCATACGTGGTTTCTCAGTGAATCCTTGCCTGAGCATCCAAGAGTAAAGCTGATTCAAGACAATAGCGATGAAGAAATGCTTCTCCTCTTCGCTTCTAAGTGTCTTGAGGAAAATCACGTTAATTGGTGTCTTGCCATTTACAGGTTTCGTGAGATGGTCAAAGTCAATGTTCCCTTCCTCTTTGAAGAGAAGCTGTGAGGAGCCAACAGTGAGACTCCTAATTCGAGTGGCTAAGGTCTGTCTTTCTGAGAACTTCATAAAGGGCTCCAAATCAACCCCTATTGTTTCCTTGTCTGCCACCAGCATATCTGCAAGTTCCGAGAGCTCATCAATCTCCGTTTTCTCAGTTTCCCAAATGGTTCTGAGAAGCTCATAGACAGCAGCGAATGCCTTGCCTTCCCAAGACTTCGATAGACCTGCAACTTTCATCAACACTTTCACAAGCGTCCTTGCAGAGTTGTCTAGTAATCGGATGATGTCATCTTGATCTGCATCTCGATCAGGAAGCTTTAGTGGATTGATTGAAATGGCAAGCCCCTTGCTACTAGCTGGAGTATAGACTCGAACTATAACTTTGTCCATATACTCTTTGAGTCTTTCAGGAGGAACTCCCTTCGATTTGAGCTCAGCAGGGTCTCCTGGCAACATCAGGGACGCAATATCACCTTGAGGATCAAATGCGAGAACCGGTATTCCCTTCATAGCTGCCTCTTCCAAGACGCATTTGGAAAGAACTGTCTTTCCTGATCCTGTTGAACCAAAGACTCCGCCGTGTCGCCGTAGGAGGTCTACACTAATCTCGAACTTCTTGTCAGTTCGTTTTCCTTCCTCATCAAGTTTGAATCCTAGCCAGAGCTTGTCAGCCATATCGAACACCAATCATCCTGTTATCTTGTTTGTAGTTTTAAGAGCCTTTTCAGTATTGCTCAGAAGTGCAAAAAGAGAAAGAGTGGATGGAGAAAACTCCATCCAATTTCACTGATGTTACTCACCTACGGGTTCGTATCGTCTTCCTAGGAAAAGAACGATGATGAAGACAAGTGCAATCGCAAACAGGAATAATGTTCCGGCTGCCCAAGCATATGACGCAGTAAATAGCCAGATCCAGTTCAATGCAAAATTAACTCCGGCCATGATGGCACCCAGAATGAGTGATACCAACATGAATCTAGAAGTCATCTCCTTGATTTGTCCTGTTTCTGCACCAGCAGATATCTTAGATCCAAAGAACACGAAGATGAACAGGAATATGTAAGCAATTACAATCATGGTGCCCATATTGAAAAGAGCATTCTGAATATCTGCAGTATCATATCCTTCAAGCAGTCCAAAGGTCAATACAGTACCAAGAGTAATGATGAAGACTAATGTATTTGCATAGAGTTTGTCATCAGGGTGGACAAAACCAGTCATCTCTGTAAATGTGTTAACAATGCTGACAAGCAGCACGATACCTAGAAGGATCAATGATCCTAACCAGATGTAAAATGGATATTGAAGTGGATCTCCGGTTGTACCAAGACTTTCAAGCAAGTACTTGAGACCAATTGCTGCTCCCAGTAATGTGATTCCGATGCCCGAAAGGACATTTCCAATTGAAGTGAGCCTAACCAATAATTTCCTCTCCGTCGTGGAGTATCTAGAGGCACTCAGGACCTAGTTTCTATTAACTCTTTGCTGTTGCCCCGGTAATACATGAGGTAGATACTCAATCTTCTTGGATTACAACTGGTGCCGCTTCTTCAAGGAAATAAGTTCAAATACAAGCGACTGCAATGAATACTGCAACAAGTATTGCTAGACCGATAAGACCTGTACCATAAGTCTGGAGACTCCATTCATTTGCTATCTGACCAGCAATAGGTCCAATGATCATACCTGAACCAAAGAAAATGCTGTACACTCCCATGGTACTTCCTCGCGCCTCCTCTGAAGAGATATCCGTAAGATACGCCATTGCTGCAGGTGGGAATGCTCCAGCGATGAATCCTAGAGTCGGAAGTATTGGCCAGACATTCCAAATTGCAGCGAAGTTCTCCGCAAATGCAACTAGAAGATATGCCAGAAGACCAAACCCAATCAATCCTACAACGATGAAAGGTCTACGCTTCATCAAATGGTCTGATAGATGTCCCATTGATATGATTCCAAGAATCAGTGAAACTCCAAGCATAGCAAAGAGAATCAACATGTCTGTAGCAGTCAGAGAGAAGTATTCCTCAATGATGTGCTTCACTTGTGATATCATCAGTCCATAGAGAGAGATTATTGGAATGTAGACTGGAAGCATCAATTGAATTCGTTTGTCACTGGCAACCTCTTTCAATAGAGCGGACATGCTTACTTCTTCTGTTTCTGACACAACTCGTGTTTCCTTGATTAGGAGGAATGCGAGAAATCCGCTGATGATACAAGCTGCAGCGGCTGCAAAGAGAAGCAGAGTGGCTGGCAAACCAAACTCAAGCAGAATAATACCAAGTCCAAAACCTCCTGCGAGTCCCATCAGGGTTGAGAGATCATAATACCCCATGAGTCTGGCTCTGTTGGTTTCCGAGGATGCATCTGCAATCATGGAAAGAGTTGTGGTGACCTTCGATGCTGCACCGACACCGAAGAGAACTGCTAGAATGTAAGCAAGGAATTCAAAGG
>JASFEF010000171.1:0-6207 GCA_050124975.1 Candidatus Thorarchaeota archaeon
AAGCGGCATCTGTTTAGTATACAAATAGCCCTTTTACTACTCCTTCTAACGATTTCACCAATTGTTTTTGCTTCGACCGATCCGTTGGATGACTCAAGAGTCAACACCATCATTTGGGAAACAATCGGTCTTCCGGAATTCATGGACCCTCACAAGAACTATGAAAGTGCAGGTGGGTGGGTCCATGCGAACATCTACGAAACCCTGTTTACATACGATTTTGACTCAGCTGATACTACGCCATCTGTCCCATTGTTAGCTGAGAGTGTTCACATCTCATCTGACGGACTCAACTACACATTCACACTCCGTCAAGGCATCACCTTCCATGACAATACCGAATTCAATGCCACCTGTGTGCAGATGAACTTCTGGCGAATACTTGGTCGCGGGTGGGATGAAGGCTGGGGTCCAGTCTGGATGATTGCAACGCCAATATTGGGTGGCCAAGCTGTTGAGGATGCAGTCTACGATTATGGGGATGGAAGTCTACAGCACAGAGGAAACTGGACAGAATGGAAAGAGACCTCTGACGCAATTGTTGTCCTGGATGAGTTCACAGTCAGGATAAGGTTGGCATATCCATACTCCCCATTTCTAGCTGTCCTAGCATCCTCGGTTGCTTCAATGATCAGCCCAACCTTTTTCATGGCGCATGGTGGAATGTCCCCAGAAAGTTACGACTTCACCTTGGATTATGAGGCATGCGGGACTGGTCCATACATGCTTGATGAATGGATTCAAGATGATATGATTAGAATCGTTTTGAATGACAACTATTGGAGGACAAATAGCGCTAGGTTTGTGCATCCATATGCTGGTTCCATAGCAAATGTTACTATCAAGTTGAACACCGATGTCATCAGTAGAATGTCGAACCTTCAAGCTGGAACTACTGATGGTTGCTCCTGGTTTTACTCAAAGGCTTATGATATCTGGAACAACGTTACCACCCGTGGTGATGGAACACTGCAGAGCCTTAACCCTGATATCAAAGTCTGGACAGGATTGCCAAGTTACAGTATAATGCTCCTAGGATTCAACATGAATTCATACTTGAACGTTTCAAACGAGTTAAGGCAGAGTCCATTTACTAACTGGCACTTAAGAACCGCAATATCCTATGCATTCGACTATCAGGCGATGATCGACGAATACAGCTATGGAATGGCTTTACAACTTCAGGGTCCGATTCCACAAGGTATGTTTGCCCACGACTATGACCTATTCATGTTCAATAGTAACATGACAAAGGCGGTCGAACACTGGAACTCAGCTATGTCCAATGGTCTGGATGATGTCTGGGCAAACAATTCTTACGAGCTCAACTTCTACTGCATGGAGGGAAGCTCAGGTTATCCAGTATCGCTTCTTCTAATCAAACAAGCAATTGAGAACATCATCGCCGATCCTGATTCATCAGATCCCTCCTCACCTCTTACCATCAATGTTGTTGGTCTCGAGTGGGCAAGCTATCTGTACCAGATCAGGAATAGGCAACTAGCGCTCTTCCGCCTCGGTTGGTTTCCAGACTACGCAGATCCTGATAACTATGTTAGCCCATTTGTCCACAGCAATGGTACATTTCCAAGGAGGGTTGGTCTAAAGGACTCATTGGGCGAAGGTAGTGTTGTCTGGGACCACGAAACGGTCAATGGCTGGATTGAAGATGCCGCTGGTGAATTAAATCCTGATACAAGGATCTCACTCTATGATCAGATTCAAGAGGCAATAGTCGAGCACTGTGCGTACCTGTGGTGCTACCAGCTTGTTGAATTCCATGTTGAACGGCACGAGATGAAGGGATATGTGTACAACCCGATGCGTGACCCCTACTTCTACCATTACTATAAATCGACGGTATTACCCGATGGTCCTCCACATATTCCAACTCAGGTGTTATTGGCATCAATATACCTCGGTATATGTATCGTAGCAATTGTGATTCTGAGGAGGTCTTCAAAGGGTTAACTTTCTTACCGCACCTACTTGTTCTCAGTTCACTTTTATGTTCGATATGTTTACTCGCTATATGATGTGTTTCTATTGAACTGTCTGCTGGTGGTGTATTCCTATCATCATAACAACACAGAGAAAGTCGCTCAGGTCTTTGCAAAAGTCCTAGATGCACAAATATCGACCCCGCAGCAGATAGACCCGAAAGCCCTCCAAGAGTATGATCTAGTTGGATTTGGCTCAGGGATATACGGCGCAAAACACCACAAGTTTGTGCTCGACCTTGCAGATGAACTCCCCCAAGTCACTGACAGGAAAGCATTCATCTTCTCAACTAGTGCGATGATGGGAAAGGAGAAGGTAGCGGAAGATCACTCGACACTTAGGGAGAAACTGGAATCTAAAGGCTACATTGTCATTGACGAATTTGCCTGCCGTGGTTTCAACACTAACAGCTTCATTAGATTTTTTGGGGGAATGAATAAGGGTAGACCCAATGCTGAAGACCTCAAACATGCAGAAGAGTTTGCTCAGAACCTAATTCAACACCTGCAATAAATACAGAGGATTAATTACAGAGATAGCACAGGTTTTCATTCTAGTTTAATTATGGAGTCTGAATGATGAACACCGACGAAGAACAACTCGATGAGGAAAAGAAAAGATTTCTACTGAAACATTGGAAAATGACCTTAGTGATGGCGGCGTGTATAATTGCAGCTGTGGTCGTAGCGCTTCTAGTGTTTCTTTGGGTCGTGAATGAAGCAGCTTTAGTCATGCCAAGTTCGCTTGGAAACTGGACAATCGGTTACATTGTCACATTTATCTTACATCTGATATTTTGGGAACTTCTCCTTGTAGCAACTTGGGGAATTCCATTAGCTGCCGTATTGTACTGGCAGTTCAGTAAACTTCCAGATGCAGAAATCTGGAAGCCTGGACGCGGTAGACGTGAAGAAGGCGATGCATTCGGCTTTTTGATTGCAGTAGCATGGTTGATTATGATATGGATAGATGGCCGGTGGAACCAAACCTTTGAAGTATGGACATTTACTGAGTGGATCTATTCTTGGCTAACTGCACTCGGCTGGGTTCTTCTAATCTTTGGCATTCCAGCTGTAATAATTCTCGTTCTCTGGTTGGTAAACAGAGAAATGAAAAAGGACGCCGAAGCTCGTACTGAACCTGTTGATGAAGTTGCAGACGAACCTTCAGATGAAGCTACTGACTAATACGGATTAATGGGCTAGTCTATTGGCTAGCCCTACAAAACATCCAGTTTGCAGCTATTTTCTGATGATTTTAAAGAGGATGACCCCGAATAGCCCAATGATTGAGAATGCCATCGTGTAGCGTATAGCCAAGAATTCGAATGTTCCTCTATAAGGATCTATCAATATGTTGATCGCCTCGATGACAATAGATGCACCTAGAATGATACTCAGGTAGAGAAAAAGCCGTTCTTGGCGTTCCTGGAGATCTCGATTCTTCTCCTCATACACCAACTGAACAGATTCATGGACATACCTCAACTCATCTGTAACATTGTCAAGTACTTCCTCAATTCTGAATAGACTGACAAGGCGGTCATTCAACGCTCGTGCATGTTGCCGCATGTTGATCATCTCTTCTCGACGAATTACTGCAATCAATTGCATGAGAGACTGATTCGTTTTTTCGATCTCTGCTTGTTTTTCTTCAATAACTGAAATATCCTCTTTCCTAAGATCTGGAAGTTCCTGCAGGAAGCGTTGAACCAACTCTTGCAGTTTCAACATCACAAAGACTACACCACGTGCTCGGACTAACGGAGGATCCATTATCTCTTCAACATAGTTCCAGTATTTGCCATACCCCTCTCCCTCAATATAGAGGAAGGCACTATTTCTAGCGTAGAAGTGCAACTCAGTGGTTCGGTTTGAGAGGTTGTTCTCAATTCGACGGTTGTAGAGCTCATCACTATAATCTGGCCATTGTCCACTGTATAGTTCCAGATATGGTGCCAACTCCTTTTTGTATCGTTGAATGGTAGGAGTATTCCATACTTCGACCTTTGGCTCGGTCTTGTCTGATGAGAGTACGACGTAGAGTGGTGAGTCTATGTCAAACATTATGCGACCCTGTTCATTGAGTTCACTGAAACTTTCCATCAACACTTTGCTCAGACGGATTGAAACATTTTGAATATCTGAAATATCAATATTAGCATGACCAAGATCCGTCTGAATCTTGAGTACACCTAGCCAGGTCATCTCTTCCAAGTTCATCTCAGCAACTTTGTCCCAACTCACTTCGACTTTGAGTTCTAGTTTGTCAACTGACGGATCATCGATCAAGGCGTGTTCAAGTTTTCCTTCTATATTCGAGCAGATTGAATCAAGTTCATCGCCAGCAAGACTTGGTTCCGAAAAGAAGTTCACAAACCACCTTACATGTCGGACGTAAATTTGTAGGTCATTAACCGCATCTTGTTGGTTCATTGTACATCAGTCCTGCTGGCATACCATTTCTTAGTGTTTTTTGACGCATCATTTATTACTTACGGATAGCAGGGCCATGAAGTTGATGCGAATGAAAGCAATGGTGACTACCAAGTATGGACCGATAGAAGTCCTTGAAATTCATGAGAGAGAAATGCCAACCCCAAAGGAAAATGAAGTGTTGATTAAAGTTCATTTTACCACAGTTTCAATTGGGGACGTGAAAATGCGAGGATTAATCGGTATTTCTTCAGCTGAGAAGATTGCTGCGCGCTTGTTCTTAGGTTGGTCCAAACCGAAGAAAGACATTCTCGGAATGGAGGTAGCTGGTGAAGTCGAAACCATTGGTTCAGATGTAACGAAATTCAAAGTTGGAGATCGAGTATTCGCATCTACCTTCTGGGATGGTCTTGGAGGCTACGCTCAATACAAATGCATACCCGAGGACAGTATGATTGCGAGAATTCCTGAGAATATGTCTTACGAACAAGCTGTTCCAGTTCTTGGAGGAGGAACTACAGCCGCTAAAATTCTCAAAAAGGGTAACATTCAGCCAGGACAAAAGGTTCTCATCTATGGAGCTTCTGGAAATGTAGGGACTTACGCAGTTCAGATTGCAAAGCACCTCGGAGCTGAGGTCACCGGTGTATGTAGTACAAGAAATTTGGAATTAGTGAAAGAGCTCGGAGCTGATAAGGTAATAGATTACACAACCACCGACTTTACGCAAAGCGGTGAACTCTATGACATTGTTTTTGATGCAGTAGATAAGATGGAGGCCTCACAGAGAAAAGTATCACTGAAAGAAACAGGAATCTATCTTAGCGTTGGTAAGGATTCTGGTGGTGTGGGAAAAAGCAAGGACCACATTGAATATCTTGTCTTCCTGAAGGAGCTAATGGACGCAGGAAAGCTAGAATCAGTCATAGATAGTACTTACACATTTGAGCAGATTCCTGAAGCTCACAAATTTGTCGAACAGGGACGAAAGAGAGGAGCCGTTGTAGTAACTGTGGATTAGTGAAGGAACACACATGAAAGCGATTGTATGGACAAAGTTCGGACCACCGGATGTCCTTCAGCTCCAAGAGGTAGACAAGCCGCAACCCAAAAACAATGAATTATTGATCAAAGTGCATGCGACAACAGTGACAGTTGGGGACTGCGAGATGCGTCGTCTCGAATATCCCTTGTTAATGGGACTCGTCGTGAGAATGATTGTTGGATTTAGAAAACCAACGAGAGTAACTATTCTAGGAATGGAGTTAGCAGGGGAAGTTGAGAAATTAGGCAAAGATGTAACAAAATTCAAGGTCGGTGACCAAGTTTTTGCAGCTACTGGTTTTCTTGGAGCGGGTTCCTGTGCTGAGTATATTTGTCTCCCTGAAAAACCTGATGACGGCGCAATAGCCCTAAAACCTACCAATATGAGTTTTGAAGAGGCTGCTGCCGTTCCTGTTGGCGGACTTGAAGCTTTGTCACTTCTTAGAAAAGGAAACATCCAACCGGGACAAGAGGTCCTGATCAATGGTGCAGGTGGAACTATTGGTCCATTTGCAATTCAACTAGCAAAGTACTATGGAGCTGAAGTGACTGCAGTAGACAGTACGAAAAAATTAGACACACTACGCGCCCTTGGTGCGGACCATGTCATTGACTACACACAGACGGATTTCACTAAGAATGGGAAGAAGTACGATGTCATTTTTGATGTGGTTGGCAAGTCGTCGTATTCTGGTTGTATAAAATCGCTAAAGGAAAACGGATTCTA
>JASFEF010000172.1:0-6190 GCA_050124975.1 Candidatus Thorarchaeota archaeon
TCGAAGAGGAAGACTTGGAGATAGGGCAGGTACTTGAGTACCTGACGGGAGTCTATCGAGAAAAGGATGAGAAACGAGAGCCCGATGATTGGAGGGGTATGAATCAATCCTCGAAAATTTGGAGTTCGATCATGGATGTTATAGAGAATCAATATAGACAGGAGGAGGAGTGCAGCAATGGCAAAATAGGCAGTCTGCATTGGACTCCATGTTTTGAAAGGACTAAATCCATCGCCAAAAAACGTGTAGTCCAGTGATAAAATCGCGACCGTATACAGGGCAACAGCGATGACTAGGAAAACAGCGCTTGTCAATCGAGCATAGATTGTCTTCATTGAGGGGTATACCCTCCATGTCAGGACTAGTGGTCATCTAGCTATAAAAGGTGGCGGAGCATTCAAGACTTGTACTAGGCTGTCTTTTAATGAGGAGCCAATTCAATAGACAGCGCGGTGGCTACCGGCGGCGCCATCTCTTCTTCCTTTCCTATTTTTTGATGCGCGCGGACATTGTCACATTGGTTTCTTTCTGATGCATCAATAGATTGTGTTCGAAAATCCGAAGTTGACAGGCTCTTATGCAGGCCCATAGCGCCAGTGGGCAGGTACTCGTGCCTTTCTGCTATGAGTGTGAGCAGCTGCTGCCTCTCTTTGGTTTTTAATCTCAGTTGCTCTTTCTCTCAGTATCCCATCTAGACTTGTATCTAATTCATCTTTTGAAACTGAGAGTCTGATTGATTCGTCTATTGAAACGATGACCTGGAAAGGTACTATGATGTCCACGTCTTCCTTCAAACCAAAAGCTTCAAGCTTCTCTTCTAGTAGACCTCCTCCAGCTATCAAGGCTGTGCGACCGTCTATATCAAAATCCACATTGATTGCACGTCCCACTTTGACACCGTCTTTATCAACAATCTCCAGTTTCTGAAGGTCTGAGAACTTTATCTCATCATCGGCGATGGTATCATGGAAATTCTTCAGACTGTTCACAGAAGTATCAAGATGAATGTGAGTATCTATTTTCTTGATTGCAGTAGATTCAAACACAGGATCCTCATCGGGTTTGAGATTTATGGATTCAAGAAACTCCTCAATTCTTGATCCACCAAGAATAAAGTGCTTGAGCTTGAGTGAGCCATCGAATGTAAAGGACAGATTCAATATTTTTCCAATCTTTTTACCTGAAGCGTCCATGACATCCATTTTTTTGATGTCTTGACAGCATATTGGTTTAGATAACTTCATTGTTTCACCACGAAAGGAATTCTTCTTGATAGTTATTTTTAACAATTGTTAATATTATTTTGGGTTACACTCAACATAGAAGAACTTCGTTTTTAGTCTGTTGACTACAACATAAAATTCGATATTGGCGGCGCCACTTCTTCTATCTTCGATAGATTCTAGTTCTCATTCTCATCCACTTCCATTGTCATTAACTAGGAGTGGTTGTTCATGAAAAAAGAGAAGAGCCCTGCTGCTGGAATGATGTCAATTCCAGGTTTTCCGATTGTTTTGGTGACTGTCGCCAAAAACATCATGACAGCGGCTGCATTCAGCTTCTATTCGTTCGAGCCTCCATGTGTCATGGTGGGCATAATTCCAAAAAGACTGACCTTTGAGCTGATCTCTGAGAAGAGGGAGTTTGGTATCAATATTCCAAGTGCTGATCAGTTGGAGATAGTTGGTATATGCGGCACTGTTTCGGGGAGAGAGGCAGACAAGTTTGTTAAGACAGGTCTGACTCCGATGAAAGGGAAGGTAATCGAAAGCTTCCTGGTAGAAGAGTGTCCTGTAAGTCTAGAGTGTGAAGTGGTCCATGAGGTGGAATTTGGCGGTTCACATCGGTGGTTCATTGGAGAGATTAAGGCAGCACATATTGACAAGAACTACACACGTGATAGTGCTTTGATGTATTGGCCTCGAGAGTATAGAAGAGTCGGGGAAGTTATTCCAGTAGAAGAAAAGTGACTACCGGCGGCGCATCTCTTCTTCGTATTTTCTCGATGGCCTTAATACTTGGAACTGACTCGATCATTTACGGGACAGATGGTGATTGAGAACGCAGTTGAAGAGTTCAAGAGAATATTGGATTCTTGGTGTACACACTGTGGTGAGTGTTGTACGAAACAAGCTGTATTCCTAACAGATGTCGAGGCACCAATCATTGCTCAGTCCTTGAGAGAGTTGGGGGATGAAGCACTAGTGAAGAAACACCTCAGAATAAACTCAACAGTGTTCAATCTGTGGCATCGGTTTGTACTGCATTTTGATGACGATTGTCCATTTCATATGGATGACCGATGTTCAATCTACTCCAAGAGACCTCTCACCTGCCAGATGTATCCCGTGAACCTCATTGGATTCATCGATAGACCAGACAGCAGTCTCAGGAGAGCCTGTCTTGAGATAGTACAACCTCCTGAGAGTCATGTATGCAGTCAATCGTATGATGAGTTGATCACTGTGGGCAAGAGAGTATTCGAGAAACATCCAGAATTTGTTGATGAAGTCTATCAGTTTCTGGTATCAACATATGTTGATGAGAGAGGATTGGGATACCTCTTTGGGCAGTCTCGGGAGGGAGGTAAAGAAGCAGTCAGTCTATCCAGTAGTAACCCGACTGCGAATGAGATAGTAATGGCCATTCTCGAACAGTTTAGGAGTCAGTTCGAGGACCCGAGTGAGATTCCGGCAGAGATTCTCGACTATTCAGAAGTGATTAGTGATGATGAGATCGTCAGACTGACATCTGAGGTTGCAGCTAGGGAGTCCTCAAAAGAGACATCCAAACGGATCAAAATGCTCAAGAGGTTTAAGCCTAGATTGAGGGAGTATTGGCTTAAGAGAACATCCATCTAACTGCGTAAAATATCATCTTCCCCAAAAGCAGGCAGTGTGACAATAAACACCGACCCTTGAGAATAGCTCCCGTCTACTCTGTCCTTTACCTCAATCGTCCCGCCAAAAGACTCTGTAAGAACCTGTACAACCCACAGTCCGAGACCAGTACCATCAGCGCCATCCATGAAACGGCTAAACAGTGACTCCTTACGCTCAGGTTCGATGCCTCGGCCATAGTCCACCACACGAATTTGGTACATCTTTTGATCATGTATGGTGACACTTTCAATTTCTATGTCAATTCTCTTCTTCTGGTTGGAATACTTGATTGCGTTATGAAAGAGGTTCATGAAGACATCAGTCAAGAGGTCGTTGGCATAGACATACCGCTCAGTATCATCTACTCTCATGTTGAACTCGATTTCCTCTGGAGCGGTTATCTGAGTGACCTGATTTATGGCTACATGAATAGCGGATATCAAATCCATTCTTTCAATGTCGTTGCCATGGATACTGGATGGCTGACCCAAGTGCCTAACATTTCTAATCAGATGATCAGCTCTGGTCAGACTAAGGTTGGCTTCCTCGAGCGCCTTTGACTTGGCCTCAGGAGAAGCGTCGTCAAGATTTATGATTCCGAGGGCAACCTGGATGGCTTGCAGGTAATTTGTGATATCATGACCCAGCAAGTCAGCGTACACCGTGGCCTTCCGTTGTGAAGATTCAGCCTCAAACATGCTAGTCAGGTACATCATACCTAGAATTACTGGACCTAGAACTAGACCTACAAGAAGCAGAAGCTCGGCGGCCCACCATCCGATTGACCATTCCACAAAGACCGCCTTGAGAATGTTCCGTACTATCCACAGAGAGAAGAATCCGGCTGTGATTACACCAACTGATTCCCAACCTCCACTTTTTGTCGTAAGAAGATACTCAAGGTAGATGAATGCAAACATGGCAAGGAGATTTGCTACCAGAATGAATGACGCTGCCAGAGTATTGAACACTTCAGGATTTATCTGTATGACCTGACTTCGGATTAGTTCTCCAATCCAAACGGTGGATACGACCAGACAAACCAACACGATAATCTTCTGAGCTGAGAAGCCCTCCAGTTGTTGAGCAGGTGGCTTCTCTATACTATTAGTCGCCCTGAATAGAAGGAAAACAGATAGTATGCTTCCAATTATGTACGGTAAAAGAGGTTCATATCCAGATGTCCACAATTCAATAGGACTGAAAAGTACCAGGTGCAGTTCCATATACGCCCATGTAAGAAACAATAGTATCAAGTAGTAGTACTCAGGAAACGGATTTCTTCTTGAGTAAGCAAACACTAAAACTGCGATCAGCCCAGAGAGCAACGCTGCTTCTCCATGCGAGAGATAATAGACCCCTTGTAGCATGAATGAGATGTCTTGTACCGCTGACTCAACAAGTACGAACACAATGAATGGTGTAAGAGCTAAAAGACAGAGTGTGGCGATCGATGCATCCGCCCTCCACCTACTTATACCCATCTCCATTTGCCAAGGTACAGCAACAGCCATTGTTAATGCAAAGAAACCTCCTACTTGTAGAACTAGCGACAGGATCCAACTGATTGATGGGATTATCAGATTCAGGAGAAGAGGGATACTGGCAAAACTGAATATGACCAAGCTTAGTAGCAGAAGGACCAAATCGTATTCTTGTGAGTCACTTTGATATTTGATTACAAACATCCCTGCAAGTAAGGGAGTAACGATGGCGATCGCAGTCCCAAGAAGACCGACAGTGATGAGAAGAGACTCGGAGAGGGAGGACAGGACAAACACAAAGAGAGCACCATAGATTGAGAGAGAGCTGATTATTATAAGGAATAACAGAACTAACGCTCCCCTGGTTGAGAGTTTTCTTTTGCCTACGATGAGTGCACACAGAAACAGGATTCCGAGGAGTGAAACCTCAATGATGTCGCTTGTAATACGGTCTGGAGTTTTCAGTATTGTTGGAGCAGTAAGGCCCAGCAAATAGTCAACGCTACTACCAATATAGATGATTCCCTGCGCGATTAAAGCTGCGAGGAAAATGATGTGCTGCGCCGAGGATGTACTTCTGTATGTGCCATAGACATAAGCTGCAGATGTTATTGCCAAGAAGGCAAGGAGTGAGTCAAATGCTATGATTGTATATTCTGATTCCCAAGCCCGAGAACCAATAATGGTAAGTGCTACTGACGCAGCTAATGTTAATAGCACTCGATTTGCAACTTGACCCAAGATTTTCCGATTACTGCTCAACTATACACATCGCCTTTGGTGTATATTCAATTAGAAGGTGATTTTATTTTTGAAGTATTATTGTGTAGGCATCACGGCGATTCAGAGTTGAATTATGTCAATCTTAAGTGATTGTAAGACAAGCAGGCACCTAATCTCCAGCTGGACTTACTGTCCTACCTTCAACCATTAGGATAGATGTCCGTTGCGGAGCTCTGGTCCTATGGACAACTCCTTTCGGGACCATAAATCCCTGACCAGGTTGTAGGTCGTGGACCCTATCTTCAATGTCAATATGTAACAGACCATCAATGACATAGAAGAACTCGTCCTCATGGTCGTGTTTATGCCAGTGAAACTCTCCATGGATAACGCCAAGGCGAACAACACAGTCATTCACTTCACAGAGTGAGATGTTCTGCCAGTCTTTTGTAGACTCCTCAATCAATTGTGGAACATCGATGATTTGTAGCGGAGCAAACTTCACATCTGTGCTGATGGAGTATCTATCATCATTACCGCGATTATTCATCAACCTCTCTCCGAGATATCCTGTATACGACCTGATGTCGATAATCAGGACAGCCGGTTGTCATAAAATCACTTCCGTCTCCCTCTTCAGTGAAACTGCCTCCTGAGAGCATGACCATGATCCAGGGGAATAGAACATAGAAAGAGGAGGTGCACATTTTTCCCCTGTCTTCAGGGTAGTTGTAAGAATCTCCCACTTTCTGGCCTATTGAACAGTCACCTTCTCCCTGGATATCTATAACTTCGATTGTCACCTTGTACTTTGTCATATCCATAACCACACGTACACTCCAGTCAATTGGGTATTATAAGGAATTCACCAACGCAAATACTTAGACCAGCAATACTGAAAACGGACGACAACAAATCCCAGAACATGCCCCCAGAAACCAACGACCATGTCCCAATGACTGTGTGGTGCACATTGATACCACCTGATGAGATGGGGAGAATAGTCGAGTTCGAAGAAGAATTACACATGGTCAACCAGACATATGAGGACTGGTTGGTTTCCATGAGGGGAAAGTCACTCGTAGGTAGTAACACAGGGGT
>JASFEF010000173.1:0-6168 GCA_050124975.1 Candidatus Thorarchaeota archaeon
CGATTATATCCATAACACTCTGCTCATTAGGATAAAGATCAAGCAGGACAACTTCATTCCCTTGTTGGACAAGCCTTCGAGCGAGATGGGATCCAATGAATCCTGTACCTCCAGTAATCAGAACAGCTTTGGATTGCTGTGAATCATCTGACATTAGAACAGCACCTTCAGTATGCGAGGTTTCCGTGGGATAAAAGAATTGCTTGAGGAACTCAGGCTTTTTATCTATTGCTTTCAAATTGGGCGAATTGTGGAAGCTTCGCGGAGTTGCAATCAGTTTTAAACTAAGCCTACTACATTGAATAGGTACTCCTACTGAGAGTGCAAAAAGGACTCGCTCAGAAAGCTTCAGTGGTGACCATCAAAATGAATGACTTGCACAGATATCTCGACAATAGAAAGTTGTTGGGAGTATTTGTCGCAGCCGTGATTCTAATTGGAGTGCTAGGTATGGTTGTCATCTTCGACGACACTCCCACAACCTATCACTATGAGGAAAGGTTGTCTAGCGGTGAAACAAGAAGCACTCGATTCACAATTGCAGGTGTTCATGATGCAAACATCACTGTGTCATTTGTTGATGAACCGGGTCTCTGGTATAGGGTAGATATGACCCATTATACTTCTGTCAAACATCACTCTGTTAATGCTGTTAGGAAACCATCCTTCTTACCATTGAGGGTACATCTGAATAGCGTCACTCCAGTCAAGACCATCAATATTGTATTGGGAACGGATGTTACTCACAATCTATACATCTCTGGAGAACGTTTGAACACAATAGTCAAGGTGGATAACGGGGCGAAGATATCTGGTAGTAGGTGTAGATTTCATAGCACGGGCGAATTCAAGTTCATTCTAAAAGAGAATGTTAACTTCACCTCAAAAGGGATGGACTTGTTAATTGGCGATGGGTTTCTATTACCAGAACCTCCGGAACGTGTAGTGCTGGATATCAATCTCCCTCCTGGAATGAACGGTCGTTTATCCGCGCAAAATGTATCGGTTTATCAAAATGAATGGCCCATCAAACAAGACGACCAATATGGTACAAACTCAATTGATGAGCCACTCCTCGACATTAAGATATTCTACTCGTTGAGAGTATGGGTCAAACTTAGGATTTAGAAAAAAGGTACATTTACCGTTTCAACATTCCAATGACACTGTCTTTACTGACTCGCATCCCACGACCCTTGGCAACCTCTTGCAGAGGATATACCATGTTGCAGTTTTCACACTTCATTGCAGAGTAAATAACTCCACCACCGGGGACTTGGACTTCATGGATGACCAGCTTCCAGTCCTCAGACCCACATGATTCACAAGAAATCTTCATACTTTTCTCATAGTTTGGGAAAAAATAAACTCTAGCTTTCCATATTTCCCTGAACGTCCCATCCAATGTCTTTCAAACCACTAAATAGGGGGTATGTCCATTATAGTGGGGTTGGGAGGAATGTATCTTGAGTAAGAAGAAAAGTAAGAAGAAGACGAGTCTATCTAAACGGATCAGAACTAATGCGAAGACCATCGGTATAGTAGCAGTCGTGGTCGCAATCTTCAGTGGTATTTCCTTCTATCTCGGAATGGCGACTCCACGCTCCTACACAGTACCAATCGCTTTGAGTACTAGCATGGGTTTGGAGGTTGACCAATGGATTACTGTGAGTTATGGACCCGCACACACAGGGATTCGAGTATCATTCGAGGTGGCATCAAACTCTGACTCCTGGACTCTGTCAATCTACAAGATGGATGGAACTCCCCTGGACTCACTTTCAAGTACTTTAGGTGGCATGTTTGAAACTGAAAACTGGCTCTATTCACCTGAAGGCTGTAGGATATACATTCGGTCGAGTCGTATATTTCCGGGAAGTATGAACCTAGATGGAACCCTGACAATCACTTCAAGTAGATTCCCATTCATCTAGTCTAGAGAATCACGTCTTCCAAGTCCAGATGTCCTCGAATACTGGACCCTCTCGCAGTGTTCCATTCCCTGAGCTTGTCAGCACTTCAGACTGAGGTCTATCCCTTCCTGGCCTCTTCTTCACGCTTCAGTCTTTCCTTTTCCAGTTCACGAATCCGCTTTTCCTTACCCTCTTCCGCTTTCCTGATTCGCTTCTCAACATCACGAATCCGCTTCTCGGCGTTTGACAGTTCCTTCTTCCTTCTTTTTTCTGAATTTTTGTACTCCTTGTTTGCATCATTGTACTCTTTCTTGGCAAGACTCAGTTCACGTTCTAGGCTTTCAGCACGAGTCCGTTTGGTTTCAGCAACAACAAGATAGCGTTCAACTTCTTCATCAAGACGAGTATGTAGTTGGTTTAGCTCCGTTTGAAGTTGTTCAAGTTCGATGTTGTAAGCCTTGATATCAGATTCAAACCTGAAGATCTTTTCATCTTTAGCAGGTTCCTCGACAGCCATTGAAACTGCAGGTTCAACTTCGGGAACAGGCTCTTCGATGAATTCTTCCTCTGGAGGAGGGGGCTCTAGTTCTTCTGCAATTGTTTCTTCTTTCTCTTCTTCAACTACTTCTTCTTCAAAAACTTCTTCCACATCAGCGTCAGCTACAGGTTCCTCGTAGGTGATTGGTTCTTCTACTTCCTTGGCTATTTCCTCAGGAGGTGCCTCCACCTCGATTTCTGGAGGGGCTTCGACTTCCTCACCCCTTGAACGAGCCTCTGCAGCCTTGACCTTCTCAAGGATGTCTTGAACTACTTCCCGACCCCGCTCCATGTCCATCTCTGTAGATGCCGGAGCTTCTACTACTTCTTCTTCTGGTGGGGGAGGTTCCTCAATCACCTCAGGAGGTTCTGGTTCAGCTGCTTCTACTTCCATCTGTTCAGAAGCAACATCGCTTGGACGCACAAATTGATCCTCTTCAGAAACACAAGGCGCACCCGCAATAGGTTCTTCCTTCATTTCCTCAACTGGTTCAGGTTCCGGTACTGGGTCCTCTACCTTCTTCAAGAGAGAGGATCCACAGCCAGCACAATACTTTCTCATCACATTGTTTGCTTTCCCGCACTTTGGACAGGTCTTAATTTCAATCCACTCCTGAATCGTATATTGATGTCAAGTCCTACGTTTTATTCTTAGATATACATTTGGCGTATCCCATAATCAGCAGTTCTACTGATTTCGGGCTGGTAATCAAAGCACTAAGACGCTTCGAGCTGTGTCATGAAAGACATCTGGTCGAAGTACTCATGTATCTCTGTGATCTTGCCATTCTCAACCTTGGCCACGTTGCTGAAAGGGATTCGAATGGTTTTCCCTGTTGGTTGAATCTGCTTCCCATTCTGAAGTGTAAAGGGTGCTTGATGAGTGGCTGTCATTACCCCTTGAACACAGACCCATTCATCTTGACCAAAGATGTTGGTCACCTCTACTCTCAGATTCGCGAAGATTTTTTCAAAAGCAATATTGTCTTCGATGAAAGCTTGCTTTCCCTTCAAGGGCGGTCGCCCTGTTGCGAAATGGTCGACCACAGAATCATCCATGAACTCAGCCATTCCTTTCGCTCCATCTTTGTTTAGAGCTTTAGTTGCCTGTCGGACAAGTTCGATGTTTTCCGAAACTATCATACTCTAAAGAAATATTAACTATAGTTAAATATATCTATATGACAAAGTTCCTTGAGAAGATAATAGAGAGATAGGTATCATAGCGTTTTTCCACCAACCCTTATTACAAACCTGAGTACATCAGCGATAGTATGGATTTGCTGTTGAAACAAGACAAAGGACGGTACGGTATCGTTTCATTCTTGACAATACTTGTAATTATCTCAGCGTTCATGTACATGGTAGTTCATCTAACTAGAGAAGTCGTGACATTTGAAGAGACTATTTCTTGCATTTTTGTGGGACTCCTATTTGCAGTTTGCTGGACTTGTACACGGTTCTCAGTCGCTAATCATAAGGAACTCACTGAAGGAGTGACTATCAACTACTAGTTTCCAGAAAGGACATCACGAAGGTACACCACTTGTCCTTCAGTTTGAGATATTCTTTATCTCGAGTCACCATCACATCCCTCATTAGTCGGGAAGAATCCTCCTGTTGGTGTGTCGACAAGCTGTTCCAAAACTCTGCATTGATGATTGTGAGTTCTGAGCTGATTTGATTCTCTCTTTCAAACAACTGTTCAAGTAGGATCAGTGCATCATCTAGTCTTGCTTCAGGAATATTGACTCCATACGCTTCAAGACCTAAAATCATATTGCTGAGTCGATCCTTTGCATAGGTCCGCATTCCACCGTTTGCTTCAATCATGCCTGTAATTCCAAGACGGTATTCTCTTGCTGTTGCTCTATAGTAACGCTGAACAATTCCAGTTGTAGTCTTTTCAGTCCGAACCTGCTGGACTAGACCCACACTCTTTAGTCGTTCAATGTGACGCAATACGTTTCCTGGATTCTTCCCTATCGCATCTGCGAGCTGCTTGACAGTCATTTCTTCATTGACAAGGTACTTGAAAACAATCAGTGCACGTATCTTGTCAAAGAGAACTTTGATGGTGTTTGGGTCTGTAATAATCTCTAGATCTTTCATCCTACTGTGACACCTCCGTTTGGGTTTCCTGTACTTCCTGGATATTCGGATCTGAGATGAGGAGGTATGTTCTCGATGCCGAGATGACATAGACTGGAAGCAGTATGAGTCCAATCATGAAACCTATTGCGATTACGTAGAGTTCATACCATTGTTCTGCTATGACTGGGAAATCAGCAAGCTCTTGAGCGATTATTGGCCCAAGTAATAACAAACCCAGAGAAGAAAACGTGATCCAGATTGAGAACACCGCACTGAAGTTCCTCCGAGTCAGATTGACAGAGTGCTTGATGGATGCCAAAAAGGACATGCCATCAACTATAGAAGGAAAGACCATTGAGAACACCCCTGAACTGAAAAGAAACCAGACAATAGCTATGATGATTAGAATTGCGAACGTAGTACTATCCACTTCTTGGTTTCTATAGTACCATGTTGCAAGGAGGTACTCTATCCCGATTGGACCAATGATGAAGAGAAACTGTGCAATTCCTCCAGCAGCCAGACGACCAAACTTCTGACGATACCAGTGCAAAGCCTCCTCAGCATCTGCATTTCCACTCTCGATGATTTCCTGACCAAGGCCAAAGAGTGCACCCAGAGATATCATAAACGGAGCTATTAGTGTGGAACTTACGAACAGTGCAATACAAACTGCCTCCACATCGTTTGCTCTGGACAATGCAACCCCGACAAAATCGAAGGCATCGAATATCTCATCAAAGGGGCCATACGCAATCGAAATCGGTATGCTCCCAATGAATATTATCAATAGAAACAGGCCTATCGTTATCGCAAAGACACCGATTACGGCCAAGAAGATGGAAACAAAGTATGTTCTCGTGAAGCGAAAACCAAGCCCTATAGTTTCAACATATTCTCGTAGGTTCCACTTGCCCATTCCTTTCACGTCCGTCTTTTCTTTATAACGACCATGAAGATACTACTAAGTCCCATGATTCCCAAAATCAAGATGGGGACGATAATCCGGTCAGACATCGGTTGACCTTCTGAGTGTCCCTCCGTGATTGAGAAGTCAAGACTCTTTAGCGGTACTTCAGCGAGTTCGTAAACATCCTGAAAATCAGTGGGTGTTTCATCGGACATGAGAGTTGTTATTACGTACACTTCTTCAATCCCGTTGCTTTGAACATACTCAGAGATTTTTGCAGATCTATAATGGCATTGAGATTGTGACACATGCCACCCACTAGAGTTTCTCATGGCTATAACTACTCCCACAGAATATGGATATGGATTGTCAATCTTGATGGTGAAGTTGTCAGGCGGCGAAGTCAGTCTGTACACATTGAAGCCGTAGTGATAGTGGTCAACATTCTCAATTGTGACTGGGTAGTCATTCGTAGAGGTCGTGTAACTCTGTATTGTGTAGTCCCATGACTCGAATCCATAGATTCCACTCTCAATCTCTATGTTATCCAAGACACATGCGGTGATGAAGTCAAGATAGACCTCATTGAATGTAAGATCATATCCTGCATTAGCAAGCGCAATCTCGACAGCTGCTGGACCATCCTCACGTATGCTCACAAGGTCCTTTACTACACTCACACCAAATCTTTCGTAAAGATAGGTCACAAAGAGG
>JASFEF010000174.1:0-6098 GCA_050124975.1 Candidatus Thorarchaeota archaeon
TTCTAGGAATGATTGGCATGATTGTGCTATTTGCACGACTTCTCAATGTTCCACTCTTCTTCTGGATGCTTCAATCACTTGTGCCCTATTGCCCCGGAGCCATGTGTGTATATGGTGTCGTCAATGTGGGTTCACCATATTCAGTCCTGTCTTTAGTCATGAAACTGATTCTACCTTTCATCTATGGTCTCTGGATTGTCTTTGAGTTTGTCAATCGTAGACAACCAGTTCTACCATTCATGAGAAAGCTAGCCCGATCTTTTCTTTTAGTTCTCGTTCCACTAGTTCTGATTGATAGCTCGGTTGACGTTCTCCTTGTTGCCTCCATCAGACCAGTTTATGCACCGTGTTGTTCAAGCGTCTATGATGTTGACCCGCCTTTCTCTCCCTCTGCCATACTTGGTCCACAAGTAGGAATCCTGATAGTCATTCTTACTTTGGTCTTGGCAATTACCCTCATAGCCATCCAGTGGCTTATGGACAGGTCCAAACATGTCCCCATAGTCACACTTGTCCTCTCCATCGTTGTCGCATTACTCTACTTGGTGACCTTACACGATACTCTTGCACCGCTTGTGCTGGGTTTACCGAACCACCACTGTCCGTATTGTCTCTTTCAAGAATTTCCTGACACGGCGTTCTTTGCAGGATTGTTCTGGATCGGAATTGCCTCCGGAGGTTGGCGTGCCGTACTCGAAACAGTCAAGAAACAGGATCCAAACCGCATGGAGCAATCAGGAAACATCTCTCAATATCTTCTCAAGATTTCTTCAGTATGTCTTCTCTTCAGTATGGTGAGCCTTGTTTCACACATACTTGTGGCACTTTAATGCGAGTTACACTATTGACTAACAATCTCGCCGTCATGCATCGTATGAATCACATCAGCCCAGTCCAGTACTAGCGGGTCATGTGAAGCCACAACTACAGTGAGATTCTCCTCCTCAACCATCTCTCTAAGAGTGGCCAAGACCTCCTTTGTAAGAGCCTCGTCTATTGAGCTGCTGGGCTCATCCGCTATCAGGATTTTAGGACTGTTCATCAGAGACCTTGCAATGCTTACTCTTTGGAGTTCTCCACCACTAAGTTCTGCAACTCTGAAGTCCAGTCTATGCTCCAGTCCTACATCGATTAATTTCCTGCGAGCTTGTTCTTCTGCTTCTATTCGCGATGTGTTGGTGCATAGTTTTGGAAGTGCAACATTCTCAATCGCGGTTAATTGAGGAATCAAATACTGCGCCTGAAAGATGAAACCAATCTCTTCACGCCGCATCTTTGTTCTGAACACCTCTGAGAACTGTGACACCTCATTATCACCCAAGAAGACTTTTCCTTTGCTTGGTCTAGTAAGGAGTCCTATCAGACTCAACAGGGTTGACTTTCCTGAACCGCTGGGCCCTCCTATAGCAGTAACAGATCCCTCTTCAATCTCAACTGAAACCGACTTTACTGCATCTACCTGCCGGGGAGTGTCTGCGCCGTACGTTTTCCAGACATCTACTGTGCGTATCACTGTCATCTTTCTATACCCCCCTGAGGACGATGTCTGGCTCCGTTATCGCGTTGCGCCAAGAAGGTATCGCTGAGGCAACCAAAATTGGCACAAGTCCTACTGCGTATACAATGAATATCGTTGATAGTGTCACTGCTAGTGGAATTCCTCCATTGAGAAGGAGTAGGTTCCATCCGAGAAGATATCCTGCAAGCAACGGAGCCCCTAAAACGAAGTCGAAGACAATCGCAAAAGAAATTCCAAGACTGACTCCAAGAAGACTCAAGGTCAACGATTCTAGCATTCTTATTTCGAGAACATCAACAGTGTCGAATCCAAGAGCCTTCAAGAGTCCCACTTCTCTTCGGGCTTCCTCGGAGCCTGCACTCGATGCTATGAATGCTACAAGTACAAGGGCAAGAAGAACAACAGTCCACAGGATGGCGACGACTCCAGCTCGTCCTCCATAGGTTTTGAGCAGAGCGTCACTAATGGCATCCCTGGTCAACACCCGTGCATCTGCAATCTCAGTGTCCAATCTGAATGCAACACTGTTCAAGTCTGAGCCGTATTCAGTCCAGACAGCTACATCTGTGCAAGTTGCGTTGTCAACACCAAACATCTCTCTTGCGCTATTAATGTCAGTCAAAATCAGGTCGTAGCTAAAGATCTTGGAGTTGGATGAGAAGATTCCAATCACTTCAAACTCAATCAACTCCCCTTCGAATGAGATCAAGGAGAGAGTCGAGCCCACCTGGATTTGAATTGAAAGAGCTGATGCAGCCATCATGTCTACGATTCCAGATCCAATAATCATCTTTCTCGTGTCTGATTCATTTAGGAATCTTCCACTTTCAATGAACTCGACCCCTACAGCTTCTATCACACCACCATATTCAGTGACATTGACCCCCATCACAGTGAATAGGCGTCCATTCCCAACATCAGTATATCCCCATACACGCGGAGTAGCGAGTCGAACTCCATGAGTGTGCGAAACATTGGACAGCCATTCCGTGGGCACAACTGCCTGTCGGCCACCTACGAGCCTTTGTACTAGAATGTCGGGTCCCTCTTCTATAGAAGCAGAAACATCTTGCACAACCCCCTCTCTGATGAACTCGACTGAGCAGAGAATGGAAGTCGATATGAATAAAGCCATCACGATGGCTGCACTCTTGGTGCGATACTTTAGCACATTACCAAGTGCATAGCTTGCAAGGTTACTGTGTTTTCGTACTCCCATAACTTTTCCTTCCTATTATGACGATAACAGCAAGTGGAATCACTGTAAACATGAGTGCAATCACTATAGTGTTGATACCATAGTTTGGATAGTGGATAATCCAGCTAACATCAGAATCAAGAAATCCCGACACATTATCCAAAGGTCCAGTCTGTAGCGGGTTGCCTGTGTAGAGAGAGTATCCTCCAGGCACATCACCTATCATGCCATACGGGGACTCAAGACCAGGTGCACGCATATAGAATGAGTCCTGAATGACTGCTGGACCCAACTCAACAAATGGCCAGTTCGTATCCACTTCCCCCTGAGTGAAAACAGCAAAGCCAAGATTGAATATAATTGATAATAGAATCACCATTGGAATCAGATTTCTTCTCCGCATAGCGAGTCCCTCATTAGGACCAGACGAATGGATTACTGATTATAATACCTCCATACTCGTCCAGAAAATGACTCTCACATAGATCTACACCTGCTGCGTCTTCACACAGTGGAACTATTGTCGGTTCATTTGTAGTTGGATTGAGATAATCGACTGAGTATGCCCACACAATCATTGGGTCGTTCCAGTCCATCAACATCCCACAAATTGGACATCTAACCTGAATGTTCTCGATGGACCCAATTAAATCAAGACTCTTGAGGTCTTGGAATGCAAGTAATGAAACATTGACACAACAATAGTAATTTCTCGTACCATTGTGGAAATCAAATGTGACCTCATGTCCAATCCTGTTCTGAATCATCAAGCCCGTGTAGTCACAGTAATGAATGACCGGAGTGAAGACCACTGTGTAGGTATAGATGCCAAAACAACCAAGGACTACAACTATCACCTGCAGTGCCTTACGTTGTTCAGCGTTCATTATCTTCACTCCTAATTCTGCACTCATTCTAGTCCTTTGAAGACACCAACAAGTGAAACTAGTGCAATTGCGGCTCCTAGGATAGTTTCAACCGTGCGGGTGTCCCAGCATCGCATGGGATTAATACAAACTGGAACGAACGTCCACGGAGCAATGGCAACTAGGACTCCAAGCACAAAAAGAACAATGTTCAGCATAACTGTCAACCTCATCGTTATTCACCAATCTCAATCGAGAATGTTTGTGAGTCAGAAGGATTCAATGTCGGCGAATTGTCATATGCAGTGACAAAGAACTCTGGAGAGGCACCTTCTGAAATTGGACCAAATATGCCAACCCATCTTCCACCTGCAATGCAAAGACAAGTGTAAAAACTCATGTCTAGTACATTCCAATTTTCGCCATCAGTTGTATAACTGAGCTGCGCATTAGAAATACCAGACGGATCAATAGCATATGCTATTACCCTGATATGGTCTCCTGCAACCGGATCTATCGGTAGAATATCTATTTGATAGATAAGTGGTCCATCAACATCATCATAAACTGCTAAAACGACAATTGTGGAGAGGAGTATCATGAACAACGCCCCAATGCAGATGAGCTTGGTTTGATTCCTCATGACAAGACACAGACCTTTGACCTAACTAGGTTCTGGAGCCTGAAAGTCTATTGAATGTTCTCGTTTGTGGTTTATTAGAAATGTAATCTCCAAGGAATACCCCCCGATTACCTGAGAATATATGGGGCCAATCACTAATCATTGTATGGCATTCATGGATATCCTAATCGGACTCTCCATCGGTCTGATTCTAGCAGCAACTGTATACTTGATTATGAAGATGCAACTTCGTCATAGGATAGCAATGGTGGAGAAAGAGTTTAGCCAGACTTGGGCTGAGCAGGAATCTTCAATCCGAAAGGATGCTGCGGACAGAAGCCGTTATGTTCTGAAGGGAAAAATCGCTGAACATATGGTCCCAATGTATAAGGATGTCTTCAAGTATGACCCCTCGGATGCTCGATTCCTCGGAGCTCCAATTGACTACATCATTTTCGATGGCTACACTGCAGTGAAAGATGGCAAATCAAACGAGTCGATCACTGTTGTTCTTGCTGACATCAAGACCGGTAATGCCAAACTGAATCGTACTGAACGCAAGATCCAAGAAGCAGTAGAACAGGGCAGAGTACGCTGGGAAACAATCAGGCTTGATTTCTAGTACTACTCACAGAAACAGTCCTTCATTATGGCCTGCATGACCGCATCCTGCATAGATTGCTCCTCTGGCAACCCAGTGAGGTGTTTGTCACATACTTTGATGGTAGGTAACATTGTGACATCGTCAGTTCTGCAACCGCATTCATCCGCACTTTCAACATCGACCTCTCGGATAGCGGTTTTTGAAACCCCGAAGTTGGTTAGAGCGTCGATTAGTATCTCCTCTGCTGCATCACAGAATACACAAAACTCGGAAGTGTACATGATAATACAGGCACACTTACCGCATGCTGTTTTTGCTTCTGTTCCAGACACGGGTATCGCCTCAGTCTTCATTGCTCTATCTCTTGGAGTTTTTCCAGCTCATTCAGATGACATCTGCTCATGCACTGAAACCTGGCGCGGTCAGGACTGCAAGCAGCCCTTAACATATCTACTAATATCAATTATTATGTTATAACTGTTGTTATTCTTGCTCAGATGGTTCCAAATCTGAGGGCAATGGTTCCTCCTCAGGCTCTTTCTCAAAGACTGGTTCTTCTTCAGGAACTGATGTGTCCTCCATAGGTTCTTCCTGCGATGGAGGAGGGGCTGATGGCTGAGGTTCCTGCGAGGGCACTCTAGCTGGAGCCGGCTCCGCTTTGAAGATTTTTGGATAGATAAACCTACCAATTAGTCCACCTAAAGGACCGAATATTAAGGCAAATGCGAAGACGAAAGGAGCAAGCAAGACTAGTAGTGCAACGAGAACTATACCAACGAGCCATGGAACTGGCTCTGTCCCAAATGTTGTGCTGTATGACACCGATATTGCCATGATGATCCACATTCGAAACAAAATTTCCGTTTCAGTGAATGTATATTCGGGGATCAATATCTGTGGAATCACAGCTGGTAGTAAGGTTCCTAGCAACTCAGTCAATATCCCTGCAACGAATCCTCCTGAAACGTCACCTGCAAGGATTCCCACAATGAAAACAATGAGGAAAATACTAGGGATTCCTCCCAGTGAGAACGCAATAAATCCAGTTTTGATATCAGCGATGAACAGAATTATACCTACAATTGTCGCGAATAGAATCTTCTTCCATTGCATAAGGTCTACCTCCTAACCTACGCAAACTCAGAATCCATTGCACCCCGTTGCTTATGAATTGTTGTCATATCAAACGGTGGAGTCTACTCAGTCAATCTCTTGGCAAACCGAGTACCGAAGTCTACCGCTCTTGATTCCTCATCATCTACCAGAGGTCCTTTGCGTCCAGTTACCTT
>JASFEF010000175.1:0-6087 GCA_050124975.1 Candidatus Thorarchaeota archaeon
CGATCATAAGGCAAATGTAATTACTACTACTCCAACCAGAACGAGAAACAACACTCTGTACAAGTGATGACATGTCTGGTGTTCGATATCTATACCCATTCTCCCAAGTGTCTTGTATCCAGCCTACACTCGTCTGACTCCAACTGTATCTGTTTTCTAGGTTAGGTAGACCATTTGTGAAGGGTGAAACATCATCCTCCTGAGCTACGAGAACCCGAAGGCTATTGTTACCCCCGCCAAAGTAACCCAACGCTTCCACTTCTAGGGCAGCATAGGTGATTATTGCACCTCGAGGAATTGCCAGCGGAAACTGGATGCCAATTTGATACTTAAGGACATCATTCCATGTGGTTCCACTGGAACTCCAAACTCCCACCTCCAGAGCACTGGATGTACTTATACCAGTATCAGATCTGCTGAAACAATCCCTTGCCGCGCCATCTGGAACATAGGTTGAAAAACTACTTTGAGTAGAGCCAGATATTAGGGTCTGATTTGCACTGAGGCCAATCTGCTCTGGGAGTGGTCTGGCTTCGAAAATCACTTCAATCTCATCTATGAACAACCTATTGTTGATGTTTGCTGGTGCATTTCCTGAGAAGTCTGTACCAAGACCAATTGAAAGTGAAGTTGAACCTGGAACTAGCATATTCTCAAAAACAGAACCTGGAATTTCAACTACTCCTTGAATCCACTCATCAGTGACATAGCCACTGCTGAACACATTGAATTTTGCTCTGTACCCTCCAACATCCACGAATAGGTAGAATATGTCATTCATCACCTGAGCACCAGGGACAGAATGATAGAATCTGACCTCACAAGAGTACACCTCTCTCCATGGCAATTGTAAATCTTGGCTAAGGTACAACTCCATATCAGTATCAATTGGTGTTCCAGACGCGAAAAGAACACTGGGCCTCCATCCCATAGAACTCTCTCTACCACTCCCTGCGGAACTATACCAGTACATACCTCCATGTGTTGGATGGGTAGTTGAATCACCATTCTTCAATAATGACCAACTATCTGGAACATTGAAGACCTCCGAATTCCACGGTGAACCAGATAGTATATGCCGTTCTTCATGATAGTCATCAAGAAGACCGTTCTTTAATGGTCTGAACTCTGTAGAAAGATACTCTATGGACCCACTCATGTCAGTACCAGTCCAACCTGATGGTGCCTGAACAGATATCGGAGTTGGCGTCGATGGATTGAGTAATACAATGTTTTGCGAATCGTCAGATAATTGACCGTCAAATGTTACTGGTTGAGATGCTCCTGATGAATTGTATGGTTGGGCTCCTTGTGCAGTCCCAAACAGATTTGGTATATTCTCGAAGGAATATCCTCCACTAGTGGATTCCGTCTGATTTGGATTGAAGCCTACAGGAGAACAGAAAATCAAAAGGATGATGCATGGAATAATGATTCTGTAACAGGCGCGTCTATATCCTTTCAGCAAGATCCTATAGCTCAACGAATGATTTAGTCTGGAATTCTTACTATGCTTGGAGGGTTCGGTTAAACTCATTCGTCTTCACCTCCTTCTCCCAAGATGCTCTTCAGAAGCTCTTCTGCAAGCTCCCGTGGAAGCTCTCGTGTCTGAGCCATTATGGTTTCAAGTTCAGGTCCCTTTATTCCAGCATTCATTAATCGCTTACGAATATCCTTTAATTCATCCTCTTTGAGGATGTCTGTTAGATCTATGTCTTCATAATCTATAGGCTCTGGAGGAGGTTCTACTAGTTTTTCCACTTCTTCTAATCTAACAGGTTCTTCAGCTGGTCTACGTTCGATAACTTCAATCTCGTCTCCAGCCAGCAAGGCACGTGCTTGAGCAGCTGTTTCCTCCAAAATCAACTCCATTGGTTTTCTTTCGATTCTTCCCTGCTTGATGGCTTCCTGGTTGATTACCTCCTTGACAAAGTTTACCTGTTCACTCAGCTTCATCTTCGAAACATCAAGCTTGAAGTCTTCAAGTTCTTCAGGTGTCAACTTTGATAGAATCGATAGTTGAACTAGCAATTCTTCTATTTCAGGAACATCTGTAGCAATAGCTTCACTTGGCATACTCGAAGCCGTCCTTGTTATTCCAATAGGTCCTGCAATATCATTGAACAAGTCTGCAACTATCTCTTGTCTACTTTGAACATTATCTGGGATTTCAGGAATCTTCCCTTTACTGATTGTTCTTACCATCCCTCTGATTTCTCGTAACCGCTTTGGAACGCTGAATAGTCGAGTCCACAAGACCGCTCCAGCAATTATCACAAGTCCAATCGGTACACCGAATATTATGGCTCGTTCAATAAGCAAGTCAAAATCAGAAGGTTCCACTGAAACTGCGATTTGCACACTAGCACTCTCGAAGTTATCTTTTGAAAGGATAATTGACACAATCGTTGAACCCTGTACTATCTTAGACCTTATTCTGATTTCATACCATCCTCTTCTTGAGGGATCTGATTGATTAAATGATACAACGACATATTGAGTATCAAGACTTGTCGCGTTTATCGAACCTCCTACTATCCCTTCTCTTTCATGACCTGCCCAATTGTCATAATAGAATACCCAGATACTGTATATCTGCCCATAACTCATGCCCACAGTTTCTTCTCCTTGGACTTGGAGTCCAGTGGGCACATCAATGATGGTGACTTGGATATTGATTGTTGCCCTGCTCCAGTTGGCAAGATAGAAGCCTAGAATCAATCGATACGGGATTGCACTTACTTCCCATCGGGTGGTGTCCAGTAGAAGACTGTAGTTTCCATCAGCCATTTCCTCTATGAGAAGATAATCCACTTCAGAAATGGATTGACCAAGGATCACTCCAGTCATCTCAGTAGCACCTGGTATTCCCCGATTATACCAAGTGTCATTATAGAACAAAGTGAGTGGAAGAATGTCTCCATATGGTACTTCAAGATTTAGAACATCGTCATCAACTTGATTTACCACTGGTGCAAATGCAGTGATAGATGTTGGAACTTCTTTCACAATAAGCGTGAATACTCCAGTCCCTATCTTGTAATTGTCCATCTGGAACCTTACAGAAACCGGATATATTCCGGGACTCACTAATGATGTGTTTATGAATATGCGATAAGTTCCATTCGCAATAGATTCAGAAATACTCTCAGCACCATCCCAATCGACGAAAACATTTGCTCCAGGTATCCCTATATCAAACAGAAGGTCCCAGTATGTAAGATTGACCCATCCTGTCCAACCCCATATTTTCGAACTGAGGTATGTAGAAACAACTGATGTTTCAATAGGCTCAATTATGAGTGTAGTGAGATTGCTTGAATAAGCAAACATACCAACATTGGGGTAGGCTGTGATTCTTAGTGTGTATGTTGATGCGCTATAGTCCGTTGTTACAAAATCGAAGTAAAAGTATCCTGGACCACCAATTGAAGTTCCATTCAGGAATTCACCTGTGAAGACTGTTCCGGATAGTGACCATTGTAAAGTGCAGTTGGCTAAACCTGTTGAGTATGGGTAAGATTCGTTCAAAGACGGTGCTAGAACATATACTCCAATTCTTATTGTGTCTGACCAGTTGAAAGTCTTGGTATTGTATGTAGAGGTTAATGCATCGAGCCAGACTTCTGTTGATATCTGATTGATTTTTACATTTACAGAGGTTGCTACTGTGATGTAGTTAGCTCTATCAGCTTTTATGGTGAAGACGTAGACTCCAACATATAGGTCATCTGTATCAATTAATCCACTGTAATATCCATCCCTTCCTGGAACTTGGGAAATAATGATGTTCTGTTCTCCTTGGGCAAAGTAGGTGACCAAAACAGTTGCTCCTACTAAGGGAGTATTACTGTAAGTGTTATTGACATACACTGTGATATTCACAAGACTGCCCTTGAAGAGCTCTTGTTGGGTTTCACTGAGAATAGTCAATTCAAGCGGGAGTTTTAGTATATTGACTGTTAGTTGACTAGTTATTGTAACATAGTTCTCGAGAGTTGCCGTAATTGATATGATGTAAGTTGTAGCCAGAGCGAGATTTCCTGTATCAACAGTAAATGTGTAGTTGCCTGGATCAGTTACAACCTCAGTAAGACCGCCACTAAGCACTCCAAACTGATACACAAGTGTCGCCCCAGAAATGAGGACACTATCTCGGGTATCATTGAAGATTGCCCAAACTGATACATCTTCACCCCAATAGACATCTGGAATACTTTGAGGTAGAACGAGCTCTGTGGGTATGCTCAAAATTTGAACTGCTACTGAAATATCTGAAACGAAGTAGTCGCTCTTCTGTGCACCAATTACAAGAGTGTATAGACCTGCATCAAGACTAGCAGTCGTCAGCGTTATGTTGTAAAGACCTGGTCCAATTGACACATAATCTGGTGTATATCCGATGTCTGGCCATGTTAATGTCAGAATTGCACCATCCATCGGTGCGTTGCTTGCATCAGTGTCAATAAGCTCTACAATAACATAAGTTTCCTCGCCATAGAATGTGGATGGACTTTCAATTTCATTCAATTCTCCCTGTCGGAGTCGGATTTGAAATGGAACTTGAACTTCCACAGTTTGATAGTCAATGAATGATAGTGTTATTATGAGTGCATTAGTTCCCGTTGCACCAGCATCAGAGCAATCCACCACCAATTCGTATACTCCCGGTGAAATAGGGATTATGCTCCATGTAGCCGGTCCAGAGGCATTCGTCTTGTATCTTACTGAAAATGAACCTTCGGCTCCATTGATTGGACTAGCATGATCAAGATCTTGAAGATTCAGGACAACTGAAACGTTGTCGTTTATTGGTACAGTGGATGGTTCTGGTTCCTCATTCGTGAGTTGAGCTTGAATTAAACGGACCGTTCCCTGGAGATACAACGTTGTCGTATTTCTATAAAATGGTTCAATGGAAGGATTCCATACTAGACGAAGGGAGAAAGTGAATGTTCCAGTACTACCAAGACTTGTGGTGTCTATAAGGATTGAGTAATTCCCATCATCCCGCAAAATCCAGAAGTCAGTACCCTCTACTAGACCACTTGGACTAAGACAGTCGAATAACACAATAGCATCGTTGATTCCTGCCCCAGTCGAATCATCGACATATGTGAAGTCGAGTGTCATATTGTCATGTATTGGAACAGTTGGTGTTACGTCGCGGATTACAATCCCGACTCTGTTGACAACATTGACCCAAGTGGATGCTCTTCCATCTGCATAGTATGGTGCAGCAGTATCTTGCCAGTCTATATAGAATGTGATGTTCCAATTGCTGAGTAGTCCAACATTCATTACTGATGAATTGATGGAGATTTCATAACCAGAGCCTAGATATGTCATCAAGAAATCGCTGCTTTGTAACAGAGTTCCTTCGCTATATATCAACAACTCGCCTTTGCCGAACAGAATTTCCTGTCCTGTGGAAGCATCACTGTATCTAATTGTGAATGTGACATTCTCAAGGTATTTGACTAACGTTGTAGAGGACAATATCTCTGTAATGGAGTTTCTCTGGGTAACGCTAAGAGTAAGGCTGAATGTAGAAGTTGAGTAATAGGGTGCACCTGCAGTCCACGAAGCTGTTACCTGAAGATTGACCGTTGTCCCTGCTGCTCCTATCGCAGTTGTATTTAGCGAAATTAGATAGCTTCCAGCTGCAGGACTCTGTAGCAGATAGTCCACTCCTTCAACAAGGTCGAAACCTCCAACCGTCAGCGTAATTGTGGCACCAGCGATTCCACTCAAAGACAATGCGTCCTGATAAGATACTGTGAAATTGATATTCTCAAGATACTGCATTGGTTCTGGTGATGAGGTCAGGTCCAGAATGGTGGATCGTTCTCGTAGAGTAAATGAAACAAATGCATCCGCGGAAAGGTAGAATGGTGAAGCATCTTGATAGCTGAGTTCAATCCAAAGAACGTATTCTTTGTTTATCTCAAGGTCTTGATTGAATGTCTGTACAGTGAGAAGATAATCTTCTGAACCGCCACGCCATACAGAACTGAAGAGCCATGAACTTCCATTCAGAATTTGAATTGTTGTTTCTGTTGAACTGTTACCAATATCAGCCAGAGT
>JASFEF010000176.1:0-6053 GCA_050124975.1 Candidatus Thorarchaeota archaeon
TCAGAAGTGACCAAAAAGGAATATCCAGTTCCTCATGCGATATCGGTGTTCGTTAGAGACCAAGAAGATCGATGGGCCAGTGATTGTATTGCAGTCACAATAGAAACTGTAGACTTTGAGATGGATCCACAGATAACTCTCGTATTGGTGAGTGCAGGAGCCGTGGTTCTCATTACTTCTCTTCTGCTAATACGTAGAAAGAAGGGAGGATTCGTCATTCTATTCCTGCTAATGATGATGTCTGCTTTCATGTTCCTTCCAGTGTCATTCGCAGCTAGTGAGTCGAATGTGAATCGGAAGCTATCCCCCAGTGCACCATCTGGTGCCTATGACGACGGTGTGAAGGAAGTGGGAATAGAGTGGGTAGGTTTGTCGGATCTCGGAGGTCCCTTACCGAACACTGAAACCAATATAGAAGGATTCTATGAATGGATGGGCACCCATGGAGGATTCAATCGTGAGTTCAATTGGGGTGAATGGTCAGCTTGGGAAGAGGACTTCAAGGAAGTGGCGCAGGGTGGAACTGACACTGAGTGGGTTGACTGTGTTGACATCGTCTACTATCAGGACCATGGCAATCCTAATGGTGTTTCTTTCACTTCACAGCATGATAATGGTTGGTTGAGTCCAGGGGAGATGAGACTGGGTGATGGCGACCTTGAAACGATAGTTTTTGATGCCTGTAGCCCTCTTGCATGGGTAAACAATGATGGCGATGATGTTTTCCAACGATGGAGTCAGACTCTCCAAGGCATCCATCAGATTTGTTCCTTTGCTACTACCAGCCATAATGCAAAGACCAGGGGGGCGAAGTTCGGAATCTATATGACTGGATTCATACCTTTCGTTCAGCCAAGAACGATTATTCAGTCTTGGTTCAAAGCATGTGCTGAAACTGAGGGGAGTTCCATTCTAGCAGCGGCGTTCTATGCATCAAAGTCTCCTGACCCGTGGGTTCCGCAGTTGGATGATCCTATCAACGATCACGCTTACGGTTTTGGCTATGTATGCTCTGATCCGACACCGGGAACATTCAGTTGGTATGTCTTTATCACAGCTAGTTGCTAGCTGCAATGGAAGGGGATTACCCCCCTTCCTGCTCCTCTTTTGCAATAGGCAGAGAGGAAATTGAGAAACCTTTAATCTAGGATTGCAATTTTGAGCATATCCTCATATATTGATAGGCGATTTGTGTGTCCACCTTAGGAGGTTGAACATGTGAGAAGGGAAGCAATCTTACTGTTTGTGTTGTTCCTGCTTGTGGTTTCAGTTTCAGACCGAACTGATTCCCCAGTAGATTTTGCAAACCATGAACCAATGAACTTCATTCTATCTCAGACCGAGATGCCAGTCTATGAGTTGGTGACTCCTGTAGTGAATGAAACATATGTCCAAAGCCTAGCATCATCGCTATTTGGAATTCATGACATAATGGCACAGGAAACAGAAGGTATCTACTATGTAAACTGGAGTAACAGCTATCTCGAAGTTGATTCTACGGACGGTTCGATATGGTTTGCAGATTATGATAGACTATGGAATATCTCATCGGGTGACGAGCTTCCCGATGCAACAGAGTCTCAAACAATTGCTGAAGCCTGGTTAGACGAGAAGGGGCTGGTGCCTGCTAATGCTGAGTTTGCTGGGATTGGGACAACGAATATGACAATCTACAACCCAGAAACAGAAGTTATGCACTCCAAGATAATTAATTATCACTTCGACTATGAATTTGCCATCAATGATATACCAATTGCAGAAGAGAGCGCAGGGATCAAGGTTGTGATTGGTGAAACTGGAGCTATCACGGGTCCTGCAGAGAATATTGTTGGATTCGATTGGAAATGGAGAGATATCCAACCTACTCCCTACACAACTGCTGTGCTCATCGAATTTGATTCAATATTAGCAACGTATGGAATCTCAGCTGATGATGTTGTAGCATACAGTCTTGTCTACGACACAGGTGAAACAGATGCTGACAACGATCTTCTTGTTCCCGTCTACGACATAGAACTCACTAAAACCAATGGTCTAGGTATTAACTTCACTCTGAAGATAGATGCTACTGAATTCGATCCTCATGTCGAAATTACCCAACCCTCCGGAAGTATCACAGTGCAACCTGGAACTCCAATCACTTTTGATTGCAACGTTATTTTTGGAACTCCGCCCTATGCTTACCAGTGGTCCTCTCATGTTGATGGTATCCTTTTTCAAAGTGCCACAACGAGTAGCTTCACTACTTCAACTCTATCTGAAGCAATCAAAAGCAACATCCCCTATCATCATTCAATTTCAGTTCTAATTAGGGATTCAGAAGACCGGTATGCCCGTGATGAGATTGCAGTCAAAATTGATTCGACTGCTGCCATGAGCATTGATATAGGGATTGTTATGATTGGATTGGGTGCGGTAATACTTCTGTCAGCTTCTCTCATTGTTGCAAAGAAGAAGGGTACATTCGTAATCTTCTTCCTCTTGATGTTACTTTCATCTTTCGTATTCATTCCAGTCACATCAGCATATAGTGAGGCTGAAAGACATCCCGTATTCAGACCCAGCGCTCCAACTGGTGCCTATGATGACGGGATCAAAGAGATTGGAATTGAATGGGTTGGATTATCTTATTCTCCTTCTGAAAGATTATCTGGATCACAAACTAACACTGAAGGATTCTACAATCATATGGGAAGTATTGGTGGATACGGTCAAGAATTCAACTGGGGAGAATACGGCGCATGGGAAGAGGACTTCAGAGACATCACTGAAGGATTAGGCAATGACTCTCAGTGGATTGATTGCGTTGATATGGTGTACTATCAAGGACATGGGGGGCCTCGTGCTGTAACGTTCACATCGGACTATGACAAAGAGTTTGCTTACTTTAGTCAGATGAAATTGGGAGATGGAGACCTAGAAACAATCATTTTTGATTCGTGCAGTGTCTTAGCCTGGTACGATCCGTACGATGGAAACATATTCGAGAGGTGGAGTCCTGCACTTCAAGGAGTACATCAAGTATGCGGATTTGCGACAGGTGCTAAAAACAGATTAGCCATGGGATCCCTATTTGCTCAATATATGACCGGTCTATATCCATTACCAGCACTCACAATAATGGAATCATGGTTCAGAGCAGCTATCGAGGAGCAACCTTCTGGCAGAAAAGCAGCTATGTTCTATGGTACAAACTCGTCCAATCCATTCCAGCCTCAGTTGGACGACCCAATCAACGATCATGCAGAGGGATTCGGTTATGTCTGTTCAGACCCTACACCTGATGTTATTGCCTGGTATGTCTTCATCACAACGAGTTGTTGATTTACAGAAAGGGGAGCTCCCCTTCCTGTATCATTTAGCGGCATTCTGCAGCAATTCAGAATTGCAAACGTTTACGGTACCCAGTCATATTTGATGCCATGGTAGGGTGCATACTCATCAGCGTCGATTTCAGCAACGACTTCACCTGGAGGCATGAGGATGGTGCCATTCTCCATGTAGTTTATCATCATCACCTGGTCCACAGGTATCTCATGCAGATAGTCGTACTTGGATTCACCGAACTTCACAGTGCCATCACCCATCTCAATCTTATCAAACTCGGTGGGATTCACTTGTCGCAATAATAGAGGATTCTTCCTGGGACCAACTGCTTTCTCATCTAGTATCGATTTGATTACAAAATGCGGGGTTCCAGCATCACTTCCCTCAATCTCTCCCTCGAGTGTGCCCCTGATCTCAATAATTGGAAAGCCATTTCGGACACACAGACCATGCACTTCATTGCCAGTTCTTGTGACAAATATCTTCTCAGCTATCTTCTTCGGATATCCGTAGACCTCTCTACCTCCAATCATTGCGATGTCTGTCGTCACTGGCATAGCTAGACAGTATCTACCCGATTCTCCCTTATACTGACAGGGAATGAATACTGCAGCTTCATTGTAGGGGGAAATGAAGTCCGTTTTCTGATATTCCGCAACAAAAGCTGTGCACGCAAGTGTGTCGGCAGGTTCCAAGGGTGGCGGTAGCAATCTCTCTACAGCCTCCATAGTTGTTGTGAACATTGCATAGACCATCTTGACATCCATGAGTGTGTAGCCTTTCTCATATTGCTTGTAGCGTTTCTTGATTTCTTCTTTGGACCGAACAAGTCCCATGATCTCCTCTCCTTGAAAAGAGAATTGAATGCGGGTTTGAACTACTGACTTAAAAGTTAGAATGGTTTTCGATACTGTCACGTCAAACCAAAGACAGGAGAATCTGTATACAATGGGAATCAAACACAGGATTACAACAAACTTCGTCAAGATCTTTGGAAAACCGAGAATCACGAAACTGATTGAGAAGCAACATTCTACTTCTGAGATTGATGGAGCACTGCTCCCAACGTCAAACTCACCAACAAGATTTGAGATTCCCTTTGAGATGTTGAACCTCATCCAAACTCGAGATGATGTTGAGATGAGGCACATGTTCCCAGTAAGACGCCTTCTTTCTGTCATAAGGAATATCCATCTCTCTGTTGATTCAATACCTGAAAATCCAGCCAATGCTTCCAAGCAGGCTTCACCCGAATTTCTAGAGAAACTCAAGGAATTCGCCCAGTCACATGGTGTCAATCCATTAGAGTTCGTCAAGCTTCCCCAAGACCTAATCTTCCAGAAGATGGGTGTGCTCTTTGATAATGCAATTATTCTAGCAATGGAGATGAGCAAGGATAAGATCGACAAGGCTGCTAGCCAAGAAACAATGAACATGGTATTTGGGACATATGATGATCTGGGAAAGGCTGCTAATCGAATAGCAGAGTTTCTGCGAGAACATGGATATGCAGCTCAGGCTGATCATCCTCTTGGCGGCTTAGTTCTATTTCCTCCCCTCGCACAGAAAGCTGGAATCGGATGGATTGGAAAGCACGGTCTCTTGATCACACCAGAGTTTGGACCTAGAGTTAGACTCGCAGCAGTTTACACCAGCATCGAGAATTTACCATTCGTGGATTCAAATGACCATGGATGGATTGAAAAATACTGCAAGACTTGTGGGATTTGTGTCAATCAATGTCCGCCACAGGCAATCCTTGAAGGAACCATGACACATGATACAGGCAGGGTGACCAACATCAAACAGCAGGAATGTTTCGAATACTTTGCACAATACTATGGTTGTTCAATATGTGTGAAGGTTTGTCCATTTTCGGAAGCAGGGGACACATATGAGCGGTTAAAAGCGACAATTCAGCAACAAGGCTGACTGATGATGCAGGAAATTGTAAAACGTAACCTAGGAAAAACAGAAATTGAAGTCACTCCCATCGGTCTTGGTGCGATGGAGTTTGCAGGCGGAAGGAGTTACTTCAAGTACATGTTCACGCCTGTCAAACCTGAAACCCAAGATGAAGTTGTAAAGGTAGCTCTTGACTCTGGAATGAATCTAATCGATACAGCAGAGATCTACGGCTCTGGTTATTCGGAGTGCGCTGTGACACGTGCTTTGCAAGCAGCTGGTAAATCCCCTGGAGATGTTGTGATTACAACAAAATGGTTTCCCATGCTAAAGAGGGCTAAGTCTTTGCGCAAGTCTGCAGAGAAGAGCACACAGCGACTAGATCCCTACCCAATTGATCTTTATCTTGTTCACATGCCGCTATCGGTTTCTTCTGTAGAAGCTCAGATGAATGAGATGGCGGACCTAGTTGAGTCAGGCAAGATTCGTGCAGTAGGTGTAAGCAACTTCTCGAATGAGCGAATGATCAAAGCTCATGAGGCTCTAGCTGATCGTGGAATTCCACTTGCAGCCAATCAAGTTCATTTCTCGCTTTTAAAACGTGGAATAGAATTCAATGGGACATTGGAAACCGCAAAAGAACTTGGAATCACTATCATGGCATATACTCCCTTAGGTCAGGGTGTATTGACAGGAAAGCTTCATCGAAATCCAGAGATCCTAGACCAGATGCCTAGAATCAGGAAGTTACGTGTTCGAGGTGGGTTGAAAAAGAGCAAGGAACTAGTTGAAACACTAGAGACAATTGCTTCAGAGCATAA
>JASFEF010000177.1:0-6009 GCA_050124975.1 Candidatus Thorarchaeota archaeon
CTCCCTGGCTTGCAGGTATTCCAACATGACCTTCTGCAGAGTCAGGGAGGGGGTCATCGAACTCCCTTGAGCCAACCATGAATTTTGGTGGTAGAATGTTCTCAAACTTCAGAAACTCATCATACCTGTCCTTCGCCAATGCTCTGAAGTGTTCAGCATCTGGACTGCCTAAACCTGCCCTGACAGCAGTTCTTACCTCTCTTCGTCGGAGGAAGAATATATGGGCTGGGTCCTCAAGATAGTTGTTCTCAACAAGACGTCGTCCAATCTCTAGGAACACACGACGATTTCTTGTAATCCACTTATCGAGATTGAACCTTTGATTCTCCCTGAAACCGATGTATGTTCGAGCCATTCCAAGGATTGCTGAGAAGAGCATCCATTTGATTGGACCATATCGCTGCGAGCGGATATGTGTTTCGACAAGTATTTCAGCCTTGGCTCGTTTCCGTGTAAGGATCCTTTCTGCCTTTGTCAGGTCTCTCATCTCTTCTGTGACCAAAGGTTTGAGGGCATCGATCACATACACAGGGTCATCTCTCCACCTAGGGTAATATGGTTCTCTGGTAAACCCGCGGTCTCCGAAGTCATCAAGAAACTCTCTGAACTTCTTCATGAACGATTCGACCATCGGAGATTCATTCTCTAGAAGACCTTGATACACATCATTCGATGAACTTCTGACAAAGATTCTTTTTACTTCTTCATTATCACGCGCATGTCTTGCAAGCTCGAGAACTCGGTTGTTCGTTTCAGTCGTTTTATGCTCCAATCCGGATAGGAGAATCGGATAGATGATGTTTCCAGCCTTGTCACCGAGCCATCTTCGACACATGTAGTTCGTTATGAGATTCATCCCCAGAGTATGCACTGGCAATCCATAGCGAACCATCCTGAAATGGGTCATCATCACTTTGTCGAGTTCATCTGCGAGTCCCATCAGAGCTGCGACTGATTCATGTTGTGTTGCATGGTTAAGGTCGATATCAAATTTCTTGCAATATGGATTGAAGACCTCATCTGTCCACTTGATGTATGCATTGTTTGTGTTAGACATACCTCCATCTGAATCAAAAAGCATGACTCTGATCTCAGCCATAATCCGTGTGGGGAGGGCAAAGGGTAGGTTCCTCATTGTTTCCTTTCCAAAGGGTCCACTCCCCTCGGGGAAATAATTCAGGACATCCTCCGAACGTATGAAGGGAGGCATCTCATTTACTACCTTGGTTCTGATAACATCCAGATTGAAGTAGACGTGACCCTTGTGCAGTTTGAGTAGTTGCTCTGGTAAGTCTTTGTACCCCATTATTGCATTAGCCTCAACATTCACGATGTAGTTAATCTGATCTCCAAGCAAGTCGTAGAACAATGGTGAAACAGGATCATTCCAGTAATCATCTGCATAACCCCTAGTCCAGAAAATATCCTCCTCATCCTCCTCCTTTTTAAATTCAACAGTGATAGGTCTCGACTGCAGGATGTGTATCTCTCCTGAGGTATCGATTGCCCACTCGATGTCCTGAGGTGCTTTGAAAACTTTCTCGATTAATTTGGCAATCCTAGCCATTTCAATAACATCGTCATCATCAAGTGATGATTGTTGGCTCATCTCAGTGGTGAGTGGTATTGACTTGATGCCTGTTACAGAGCCTTCTATCATCACATCCTTTGACCCAATTTCTCTAGTCACGAGTGTATAGGTGTCATTGGGTCCACAGTCAACAACAAAACGGTCTGACACTGTATGACCTGACACGACTGACTCTCCTAGTCCAAAATTTGACTCGATCATCATCTCAGAATCAGAACTTGCTATTGGGTTTCGAGTGAATAGAACTCCAGCACTTTTAGCTTGGACCATTGATTGAACAATGACTGCGATTTGAACTTGATTGTGATTAATCTCGTTCTCCTCGCGATAGGCAACCGCTCGGTCCGTCCACATCGAAGCAAGACAACGTTTGACGTGTTTTAGGAGACCCTCCTTACCCTCGATGTTGAGAGAGGTTTCATATTGTCCTGCAAAGGAAGCCTCAGGAAGATCTTCGGCAGTTGCTGATGATCGGACTGCAACCTTACCCACTCCAAGTTTCATGTATGCATCAATTATAGATTCGGTGAGTTCTTGAGAAAGTGTGGCTTGTTCAATTGATTCTCTGAGTTCCTCAGGGCTCTTCTGAGCTGTCAAGTCAATCTCATTTGACTGAAGGAAGTGCTTGTATGCATCTGTTGTGATTACAAAACCATCTGGAACATTGAAACCTGCTTTTTTCAGAACGCCGAGGTGTGAGGCTTTTCCACCTGCAAGCGGGATATTGATTTCATTTAATTCCCTTAGATCAAGAGTGAAAGTTGAGGGTATTGTGAAAACCTCCTATGGTCATCGATGCTGACTCGTTTGCGGAGAAAACCTCTGCTAAGAGGGTTTCGGATTGGCTTGTTTCGCAATCTGTAAGGTTCATATTGCCTCATGAATAGGGAATCTTTGAGGTTCCAATACCTTGCGAATCACTCCTGAAAAAATGAACAAGCTTGATGGAAGGACTTGCTTCATCTGCGGTCGCTATCTTCTCAACAACACTCCTGATGATCTCTCATATCTCAAGATTCATACAGGCGGGACGATGAAGGTGAAACCTGACACCTATCATCTCTTCCAATGTCCAAACTGCGGGAAGATTGCACACAAGAGATGTTGGTACAATGTTGGAGAGAGGAAGAAGAGAAAGGGCTTCTTCGGAAAGGAGTGGCAACTAGTATGTCCTGGTTGTGCTCATGTTCTCTCAACAACTCGTTCAGAACGAACTGACTGGAAGAAAGGGTATGAGATTCCTAGTCATCCCGACAGCGAACTCCTAGAACTCCAGGTTCCTGAGGTCATGTCATGGAAAGCAGGTTCAGTCTTTGGCAAGATAGGAAAAGCGATTGACAATTTCTTCAAAGCAGTGGGTCTTGGCTCTCTTACTGACCCTGAAAGAAGCTCCATTGGTAAAGCTGCACAGAAGGTCGGTAAGACAATCCAAGATGTTGCTGAACGTGTGTTCAAGCTGAACATCCCCACTGAGCAACGTTCAGAGATCCGAGACCTCAAATGTCAAAATTGCGGCGCACCCCTCCCATTACCCGGAGAATTTGAGGATGCTGTTGTCTGTGCCCATTGTGGGACAGCCCATCTCTTATGAATCACATATGTATAGTTACCAATTGGCAACAAAGAACCCGCGCGAGATTCATTAATAAACGCCTAGAAACCATTCTAGGTAAAGTAGCCAGTTGGAGGCTTTGATTCCGAATGCCAGTCTACCTCGAGTTTAATGAGTCGACCTCTCAATTTTTCGAGACCACACGAAACGCCAGTGACGATACAATCTTACTGGTTGTTGATGAAGCCCAGAAGAAGCTGATCATGACAGTTCCCTCCGGGAAGACCATGATTGTCCGTCGTGCCGCTGAACGTCAAGCCAGAGGCATTACAAAGACAGGCTTCCTCTGTAATGACGGTGGTCGATACGGCCGAGACCACGAGCTTGAGGTCTTGGGCGAGGGTGGTCAGCTTCCTGATCGCCTTAGAGAGAGTCCCAGAGAGGTCTATTAGAGAATTGAGCCCCTTTAACGGGCTCCCCAATCCTTTTTCAGGACGTACGTCCACATTTTTTCCATGCATTTCGCAGTAATAACGCGAAAGCTTATATGTTAACAATAGTGAATCTACAACGAGGTTCGGGATAATGAAATGTGTTGAACTGAAGTACAGTGATATCAGAAGCAAGGATGTTGTCGACTCCAAGGGAGAGAAGGTCGGCGAAGTACAAGACTGGATATTTGGATGTGGTGAGAACAAACTCAATCCAAAGTACATCGTGCTCGGAGGAGGTACGATTGAAGAATTTCTTGAATCGATTGGTGCACGTCCAGATATCGATCCAGTAGTCAGACTTGAGGATGTCGACTCTATAACTGACAAAGTCTATTTGACAGTCGATAGAGAGTCTCTGAAGAAGACAATCGACCCTGGAGTATTAGATGAAGCAGATTACTTGTTTACGAAACTAACTGATATCAAGGTCATAGATTCTGATGGATTCAAGATTGGTTTCGTCATTGACATTTGGTTTGATGAGGATGGTACGATGTGGCTTTTGTTGGGAGGAGGCTTCCTTGAAGAGCTTCTTGAACGCCTGAAAGCTCAGCCAGACATTGATCTTCTTGTTCCACCACACTTCATCGAGTCCATTGAGAGAGATGAGATTAGACTCAAAATAACAAAATTCCAGCTTGAAGCTACCTGCGAGGATGAGTATAGTAAACTGAAGAGGCAGCTTACAGGCGATAAGCCTCAAGATGATGCACGATATGCACAATTACGGCTTGGTTCTGCACCAGGTCGCGGATTTGCATAAAGTCAATTAAAGATGGATGTTAGGATGGAGAGATTTCAACCTCTCCATCTACTTCCAACGAGTAAGTCTTTCTGATCTAGATCTGAATGTCGCAGACAATGATTTATTACGTGCACGTATTAATTCAATACGTCCTTCCCTATTTCTTGCATATACAAGATTCATTCTACCCACGTTCTTCGACCAGATATCAGCAAAGAACTCTGCATATTCCTTTTTCACGCCTATGATTGTGGGCACAGCATGATAGTCCTTTCGTGTAAAGCGGTTCCACCACATTGACCTCCTGATCAAGAGATATCTTGGATTCTCAATCGGATTCAGTAATTCTTGCATAGCTTGGAGAAACACCGATTTCTCCCTGTTACTCCCACCTTCCATCCGGCAGAAGACAACACCATATTCTCCCTCTTCGATGACTATACGCATCTTCGTATACTCAGTGGATACCTCTCCAATGTGACAGAGAGTCTTCAGAATAGTTATTCCGATTTGTCGTAGACTGTTTTTCACCGGACCATGCTTGATGAATAGATAGATTGCCTTGAATGTTGTTGGAGCCATTATTATCATACACATAATGAACAAAGCAAGAAGCATTAGTAAGAGCCCTTGCCATGATGTTGGAGCCATACTATCAGCGGCGTTGGAAACAATGTACCCAGCTAGAAATAATCCCTCCCAAAATAATGCTGAGATTGTGTTTCTGAAGACAAATCCTCTTGGTAAGTAGACTTTCTGAGCCTCGATGTCCTCCACTAGGCGAACGCCATCTTCTCCACGACGGAGAGCATCTTCCCATGATTGCCGAATGGCATCTCTGTTCTCGGCGAGAGTAAACATTCTATGGTTGTAGGCTTCGAGTTCACTCTTCTCAAATGGAGGCTTTCCCATACCTAGGCGCTTGAACCCATTTTCTATCACGGGCTCCAATGAGGACACCCCAACGAACGCCTTGAACCTCCTTTGCATTGTGTCGAAATCTTCACCAGCAAATTTAGATTCTGGTTCTATGCATGCCAAGTGCCAAATGTTTGCAGTTTTGTCAGGGTTCCCTCTTTCACTCCGGATTGCTCTTCCTCGCATCTGATTCGATAGCATGTATGAACCAACGAAGCTTGCAAGCACCAATGAGTTGATTGATGGTGCATCCCAGCCTTCACCTAGAAGACTCTTTGTTCCAACCAAGATGTTGACTCCACCAATAGTGAAGAGGTCTGTGATAGCTCTTACTAGCTTATGTTTTTCAGCATCTTTTACTCGCACCTTTAGATATCTTTCATCATGCACTAAAGGCTTCAAAGTCATTTCACTGCTATCAATTCCCAATGCTACTGCACATTCTCTGAAGATCTTCTCAGACTCTGAAGGAATAACAACTAGCGAACCGCTTAGGATACCTATCTTCGATGACTTCAGACTAGCTCGCCGAATTGCCTCAAAGATTGGAACCACTCCTATCTTATTCAGCACTGGATGGTCCTCAGATGACTGAGGCATGAATACTTGTCTGATGTAATCTGTTAACACTACCATTCGTAAATTATCCCTAAGAGAGTCACTCTCTTTCTGGGCAATCTCGACGATTAGTTGAAGCTTAGAGATGCTT
>JASFEF010000178.1:0-5965 GCA_050124975.1 Candidatus Thorarchaeota archaeon
CTATGGAGGTCGTAGTCATTAGGACAAGCAGACTCACAACGAGCACATCCAATACAGTTATGATAGACTTCCCTAAGTGGTTCAAAATTACCTAGCTGAGCTGCAAGCACAGCCTCCATTACCGGTTGGTCATTTGGACAGGCCCTTATGCATTCACTGCACTTCTTGCATTCTTCAGCCATCTTCTGAATCTTCTTCTTTGATGGGAAGAACTTCATCTTCCTTCTCTTTGGTTTGACAGCAAGAGCTACCTTTGTGGCAACTTCTCCTACTTTGTGATGGTCATGGATAAACGCACCATCTATCTTACCTGAAACTAGTTCCTCAATAATTGAGTCTACGGGGTCATCAGATCGGTCGGGCAATCCCATTACAGCTTTGTCACTGGTTGAGATGACTGGCGCTTTGACCTTCTTGGCTTCGTTTACGACATTGGTCTGGACACATTGTTCGTCCACAACAACGACATCTGCCATCCCACTTCGAATGTACCTGAGCTGCCAAGAGATGGGTCCAATAACTTTTGCATTTGGATCTCGTCTTGTGATGTCCCATGCAGTGCAACACATTCCTCCAACCTCGACCTGGCCACCAACTTTCTTTTCTGTGATGTAATCTGTTATTGATGCTGCTGGCACAATGTTATGACCAATGGTCAGGATGATGGCCTTGCTAGTATCCATCATACCTATTCCTGACTCAACGAGTGGTGCGTCAGGATCTGCCTTTGGAAAATCAAGAGTTGAAATCTGTACAAGATCTGCAATCTCCATGCTCACTTGGTCAACCATCCCAACATGGAGCACCTTGCTCTCAAAGTCCAACCAGCTTCCCTCTTGACCAGTGTGTGTGGCGGAAAGAGTGTGCGCCAATTGAGTTTCACAATAGTCAAGGATAATGCTAGCATCTTCAAGAGTTCTCGGTCTCATGCCTGTTACTAATCGAGAAACAGGTGCATGTATTTCAATACCCGCCCCCTGAATCAGATCCGTGCGTGGCCCGAACTCCTCGATTAGGTGGTCAACCATGTGCCTAGCATGTGCAAGATGGGCTGAACAACCTATATTGGCTGCTGCTAACACAATCCTTGCCTGCTGGGCCTTTATATCAATTCCACAAGCTCCTCTCTTATCACCAGACAAATCACACTTACCAAAAGTACAGAGACAACAAACCTGACAATAGGGCATGTATGAAGGATGATAACGAGATAGAATCTTATGGTCCCATGCGCGGAGGTCAGTTGGATTTGGCATAGGTGTTGGACCCATTGGTTCATCCCATTCATCATCGACTATCGTGCCAATGCGAACCTCTAGTCCTTTGAACTTGCCAAGTCCAGTATCTGCTTCATCCGCTTTGAAGTAAGCTTTCTTCTTCATGCTTCGTTCAGTTCCTGTGCGTGGTACGAAGCCCGGACACATAGCACCATAATAAGGTTGCGAATCTCTCACGCAGTTGTGCGAAAATGTCTATAATCAAAACTTAACCCCGTTAAGTAGTTCTCTTAGGAAAGTAAATCAACTTCTTTCGATACTTTCAATCCGTAAACAAATTTACTAACTACTAGTTTCTTTGATTAGACGTGTCTTGATTTCTTGAATTGCTAACATTCCCGAAGAATTCGGATCTAGGTCTATAGGTGCTACTCCCTTTCGATCAGCCTGTTTTATTGTATCATCCAGAGGGACCATTCCCAATAATGGAATGCCTTCTCTCTCCACCCACTCGCGTATCATCTCCTCGTCATCAGGAGCATCAACTTTGTTACCCACAGCGAATACCCGCCCGACATCGATGTCCTGCGCAAGGGTTCTAATCTTTCCAAGAATGTCAAGTGAACGTCTACCAGGTTCTGCTACAACTAGTAGTGCATCCATGCCTCTGGTTGTTCCACGACCAAGATTCTCAACACCTGCATCCATATCCATCACAAAAGCCTCATCAGTTCCAAGGATAAGGTGACGCATGAGAGTCTTGAGTAGAGTTGCAGAAGGACACATACAGCCAGAACCTCCAATCTCGACTGTACCAGCAACCAATAGGCTCACATTATCAGGACCTTCAATTGCAAACTTCTCTGCAAGATCATCAACTCGAGGATTCATCTTGAAGAACCCACTATAACCCTCCATTCCATCAATTTGCAATCTCTCTTCAACAAGGGTCTCATTCTCAGTCAGTGGTACAATCTTCTTGGCGACATCTGATGGTATTCCAAGAGCCGACCATAGGGTGTAACTTGGGTCTGCATCAACTGCGAGAATCTTGAGTCCATCTCTACCAAGTAATCTTGCCAATGTTCCAGCGACGGTGGTCTTACCAACGCCTCCTTTTCCAGCTACAGCGATCTTCATGATGTCTCTCTCCATTCTATGCATTCTTTTTACGAACAAGTTCATGCAAATTCTGTAAAACGTCAGTATTCGTGGTATCATCTTTACTGGCTTTCCATTTCTTGAACTCTATCTTGTCCATGTCCAACCTTGTCATGGTTCCAGAACCAGCAATAATTGTGTCTGCAGTGTGGATTGAAACTGCAGCTTTTTCATCCGTGAAGCCTCCAGGCGGCCCAACATAGACAATCTTAGTCTTTGCAAGTGCCTTAGCAGCAGGGCCTGGTAGATTTGTTAGCACATCATCGCCCACAATCAATGAAGTATCAAATTCTCCCAAAGTCAATCTTTGTAACGAACCTGCTTCAGACTTAGTTTCAGACGAGGTCTTGATTAGTCCCATCGTATTTGATTGAACAAACATCGGGAGTGTATATGCTTCCTTTCCAATGCTTCTAAGTACCTCAACAAGCTTGGCAATCCCCGAAAGGTTTGCATCTTGATTTCCGGAGTTGATAATTCCGCCTCCATAGAATATGACTGTGCAGTCTGACTTTTGGAGACCGCTGACAAAACCAATCAGTTCACTCCCTGGAATCCCAAGGACAGTACCTTTGATTGAAGACTTGCCTTCGAGCTCTGATATGATAATCTCCAGAAGCTCTGCATCTGCACCCGCTTCAAGAATGAGCCTGTGATTCGCCATCTTCATTGTTTCCGTCTGACGGACATCGATCACTCCGATTGTTCGACTCTCAATACCCTCAGGTATTTTCTCACCTCGAGGTAATACTGCAAATCTACTTGCGTGACGGTGCAGACTCTCAGATGGATCAGATCCCCAGTATATGATGAACTCACCATTATTTCGAACATACTCTAAATCGATGTCAAGACCTTTGGAATGGATACTGTGTGACATGGCTTGTCGTGGTCCTAGGTCTGCGGTTGAGCCAAAGTGTCCATTGAGAGTCTTTGCGAGTTCCATTCCTTCCTTGATGGCTTCATTTGTCGCATGGGTCCATCCATAAAGGAGTAGGCTCTCTGCTCCTGCTAGGATATCTGCAGCCTTCTCCAGGTTCTTCTCTTTGGATGTGACCCTGTGTGTGACAGCTGTCTCTAGATGAGTATGGCCTAATCTGCAGAACCCCAATGAACTGACGCTCTTGCCAGACACCACAGCTGATACATCGTCACAGAGTAAAGAACAACCATTACAGACAATATTCTCCATCCAGGTTCACCTACCAGATTTCAATTGCATCAGTACAGCAATATTGTTCACAGACTCGACAGTTCAACCTATCAGGAGGAAATCTCCGGCATTTTTCTAGATTGATTATCTTGGACACTCCATTCTCAACCCTGAACACAGTGTCTTCACTCATTGCAGCCTTGCCCTCACTTGTGGGAGGTTCTGCGGCAACATCTACCGGACACACTACGACACAGTTATTACAGCCTGTACATTTGTCCTCGTCGAGTTTGATTCCAGTCGCTTCTGCAGAGAGCATTGGCGCAACCATCTCTCTGATCTTCTCCAAGTTCTTTTCGAATCCTGTTTCAAGAAGGGGTGGGCAGTCTTCGGGTGAGATATCTCCCAAGGCAAGTTTCGTAGCAAAAGCCATACATGTCTTAGGTTCACAAAGTCGGCAGTTCGTCTTAGGGAGCAAGTTGTAGAGGTCCATTGGATTGAGTTTCACTGTCTTATCTCCGTAATAGCTGAACATTTCTTTCTTTGAGCGCGTGTCTAGGTGTGTTTCGGTATATAGCACAAGATATTTCCGGTATGACACAAGTCGTAACAAGTTGCCCTATACAGCTTTCCATGTGGAACATTGAACAATACGGTGTAACTCGTGAGCCGCAGTAAAAAACCATCGAAAAAGGAAACGCAGAAGGATAAGCTAGCTGTCTTTCTATGTCGTTGTGGTTCAAACATTGCTGATACTATAGATATTGATTCTCTTAAGGCGAAGTATGAAGCTGAAGGAATTCCTCTAGTCGATGTCGACGACCACCTTTGTTCTGAACAGGGAGTGTATGACCTTATTGAGAAAGTCAAGAAGAGTAAGGCAAAGCGAGTTGTGATAGCCGGTTGCTCACCACTCCTTCACAGAGAACTCTTCTCAGATGCTGTAAAGGATGCAGGAATTGACCCAGGTCACTTGCACATGGCAAACATCCGTGAGCAGTGTAGTTGGGTTCACTATGATGATCCTGAAACAGCCACGAAAAAAGCTGCAGCAATCATTGATACTGGGATTGCCAAAGTTCGAGGCTCAAGTCCGATTCCTACACAAGGCCTTCCCATTCTAAATCGTGCAATGGTTGTTGGAGGAGGAGTTGCTGGAATAACCAGTGCATTGGAGTTGGCTGATTCAGGGATTGAAACAGTCATCGTTGAACGCGAGGGTTTTCTGGGAGGTCACATGGCAAAATGGGATAAACTCTTTCCCACTTTTGATTGCAGTATCTGTATCCTCGGACCATTAATGGCGAGATTAGCGCGACATGAAAAAATCCGTATCATTACCCTTGCAGAAGTTACTGAAGTTCGAGGTAATGTGGGTAGATATCGAGTCACAGTGAAGCAAAAGCCTCGATATGTAGACATTGAATCTTGTACCGGTTGTAATCGCTGCATCGAGGTATGTCCTGTCGAAGTTGCTGATGAGTACAACAGAGGTCTTGGAAATCGGAAAGCTATGGTTCGTCCCTCGATTGATGCCGTACCAATTGCCCCCTATATAGATCCAGAAAACTGCATTGGGTGTCAGTCTTGCTCTGGGGTCTGTGAGCCAAAATCGCTGAGATATGATGAGGAGGAACAAACCGAGGTCATTGAAGTGGGGGCTGTCATTCTTGCCACGGGATTCGAACCATTTGACCCAACGATAGTAGAGGAATTTGGCTACGGTCAGAATCCAGATGTCATAACTTCACTTGAGCTTGAACGACTTGTCAACCCAGAGGGTCCAAGTGGAGGAAAGCTTGTGCGCCCCTCAAACGGATTGCCGCCGCGAAACATTGTCTTTGTACCCTGTGTTGGAAGCAGGTCTCATAGGTTCAATCGTCCCTATTGCAGTCGAGTCTGTTGTACAGCTGCAGTCAAAGAAGTGATGCAGGTCAAGCAGCAACTGCCCGATTGTGACGCGTACGTGTTCTATACTGACATGCGTGTGGTTGGCAAGGGTCAGGAAGAACTGTATGTTCGTGCCGCAGACGAGTACAAAATCAACTTTGTCCGAGGTAATGTTGGCGAGGTTGTTCACGATCCAGTTTCAGGGACAATCACAGTGAGAGCAGAGGACACACTCGTAAGACGCATACTTGAGTTTGAAGCTGACCTTGTTGTCCTGATGATTGGTATGGACGCAGAACCAAGTAATGTGGAACTCTCACGGTTGTTCAAGACACCACTCGATGAGAACGGATTCTTTCTGGAGCAACACCCTAAGCTTGGTCCAAGTACAACTGAATCCAAAGGTGTGTTCCTTGCGGGGGTTTCTCAGGGTCCAAAGGACATTGCTGATAGCGTTGCGCATGCGGGACTGGCCGCATCCAAAGTGAAAACGCTCCTAACATCTGGTAAAATAATCACTGAAGCATGTATCCCATCCTTTAAC
>JASFEF010000179.1:0-5923 GCA_050124975.1 Candidatus Thorarchaeota archaeon
TTCTCCAGTAGACCATCATCCGGGCCCACTACTGTGATTTTGAAGAGATACTTTGATTTTGCCCTCTTCTTGGTCTTCTTCTTTTTATCGGTTGGCGTCATCCTTTCAAACCCCCGCACCATCTTGTAGTCATCACAAGTGATTACTACATTAGTGGCGTGGCAATTGACGATAACTCATCTGTTGCTGATATGTCTTGTGTGCGTTTTCTATTTGGTATAATCGAGGCTTCGAACCATAATTTAATAGGCAATCACCAACTGGAACTTTGAAATTATAGAAGTATCAAGACTCGATGGTGAGTTACATTTGGAGAACAGAGACCTGTACGTCATCACAATTGGGTTCATCATTCTAGGACTAGGTGTTACTCTCCTGAATCTCGGAGAAGGCAGTACCTTCTTCATATTCCCATTCTTCTTTACAGGAAACCTCGCCCCGGTCCTCATGCTTTCAGTTCTTTTTATCATGATGATGTGCTTTTGGTGGGTAAACAAGAACTGGACAGAAGATGCAAGATTCATCGAGTCTTCGGGACAAAGAGCAGTCTATCTTCGTGTGAGTGCATCATGCCAAATGTGCGGTAGCCCACTTCCTCAGGATGCAGCCTATTGTTCTTCATGTGGGACTCCTGTTGAACAGTATTATGGTGATGACCAATCATTCTAGCTTAGTCTTAGGTGAGCTGATCTCATGATTAGAAGAGTTCGTCTAGAAGACCTCGATGAAATAATGATGATAGAACGAGTCAGCTTTCCCGTCGCTTGGGAATACTCAATCTTCCTCAATATTTGCCTTCACGGAGGACAGATAGTATCAAACGAATCAAGAACCTTACTCATGGATGTTGTCGAGGAGAGTGACAAAGTAATTGGTTATGCGGTTTGGGAAACTGACACACAATTGTCGAAAGGTCACATTCTCAACCTAGCTGTGCATGTAGATGAACGGAGGAAGGGTAGAGGTACCATGTTGTTGAGGAACATCCTTGATCAATTAAGGACCAGCAACATTCATTCCTGTCATCTTGAGGTGCGTGAGAGCAATGTCGCAGGAAGAGCACTCTATGAATCACATGGGTTTTCTGCTTCTAGTAGGATCCCTGGATACTACTTTAATGAGGACGCCATCGTTTATTCATTGGACATCTAATTAGGCTGCTTTGTTTCGGATCAGCCGTGGTCCCAACACATCATGATATAGCTTGAGATAAGATGCATCCTCGGATATGACAGCTATCGGAGTATCCGAATCGAGGGCACCTCCCACGAGGATCTCACTGTCATCTCTGACAGTAAGAAGCATCGGAGTGTTTGTATGTCGTATTCTCCATCCATCCAATGACTCAAGATCTGGATCTGGTTCATCAGTTTCCGGTACTATGAGGACTCTTCTCCTGGGTTTCTTAACCCTCGCCAGTTTCTTCAAGTCCAGACACGATAAGTCATGAACAGAAACAACCACTGAGTTTTCTGCACGATGGGCCATATCGATGATATGGGCATATGCTTCTTGAGCTCCACTGAGATACCATGTTCTTTCAGTCGGAACAACAAGCAGTTTCTCACCTGCAGCATTGATTTCTCTGAGAGTTTCAGCAGCCTGAGTAGTCAACTCTGTGACGATTGCTATTGTTTCTTGGACATTTTCACTCAGGGATGTTATCTCGTTCCTATGCTTGGTTGTCCAACGACGGAAGGATTTATCCACCTGATCACTGAATTTCGAGAGGGCATCGCTGCGCGACTGTCTAAGTTGAGTTACTCCTTCACTTGATTGATTGCTCGCACCTGTAACAACTTCAGTCAGTATTAGGTTTTTAGCAGCCACGTCTGACTGAGCCTTCTCAATCAAGGTAGAAGATTGAGTACTTAGTTGTGTCTTAAGCTCCAACCCTATTGCCTCTAATTTTCTTGCTGCATGGTGATTGGTAAGAATGGCATTCTCCTGTACTGCTTTGATTGCTTCGTTCCGTTTCTCTGTTGTTTGAATTGATGCCTGTTCTAGCAGGTTTCGGAATTCCTCTGATGCTGATTCAGAAGATCTTTGAAACTCGGTGAACGAAGAAGCGAGTTTCTCAGCAACCACACCATAGTTTTGGTTTGCTTCTTGGATGACAGCTTGATCAACTTCTGCAATTTTCTCGGCTATAGTATTAGGCATTGATGTGAATGCATCATTACCCTTTGCAAGTGCAGTAGCACAAGTACCGCCGAAGTCCTCTAGTCTTGCACTGACTGTGGATTCAGCATCTTGGAAGAGTGTAGTTGTGATCTCTGCAAACTTGTCAATATCAGCATCACCACGCTCAATGACAGCTGCAGATGCTTCCTCTGCATCCTTTTGGAGAGTTTTCTGCATTATTACCAGCTCATTGCTAAGTTTGGTTCCAAAAGTGTCGAGTGATGTTGCTACATTGGAAACTGTCGAATCAACCCAAACGGAAGCGGCATCAAAGGCTTGTGTCACTTCAGCCCTTCTTGCTTCAACAGCTTTAACGACTTCCTCTTTTGCTGAATTTCGAGCTTTCACTCCACTGGTTTCACGTTCAGAAAGTTCAGCGCGAAATTCTTCAATGTTCAGTTTTGATGTTTTCACCCGTTTAGTAGCGAGTCGATTCATCTTCTTGCTGGTATCAGCCAGATTTCTCTGCTTGAGGTCCTTCTGTTCTGAGATGAATGCATCAGCTGTACTCTTGGCTGCTGTAGTACTCTTCATTAGCGCCTCAGTGGTCACTGATCGAACACTATCTAAACGCTCAGCGATAGTATCTCGTGCACCTTCAACGGTGACATTGAATTCCTGACTCACTTGATCAAGATTCTCCGTGAACTGCTTGATAGTTCCTGTTTCCATTGCGCGTAGGTTATCTTCAGTACTGCGAATCGATATCTCAAGTTTGGCGAGAGCTGCAGCCATGCTCTCAGAGATTTCAAATCTCTTCTGTACTGCTAACTCCTCGAGTGCATGTTTTACCGTGGCAACTGAAGAAGCGACTTCATCAATCTTCAGTCCAAGCTCTGTAGAGTACTCCTGCTGAAGTTTCAAAGAATCTTCCTTTAAGCCAGCCATTCCTGATTTCAGAGCAGTCTTGAATTCTGAGTGAGTAGATGCTATTAGATCACGAGCCTCAACAGTCTGACTCGATAGGAGACCATTGAAAGTCGCTTCGATACCTTGGGTTAGTGTAATGAATTGACGGGTTATGTCTTCGAGGTGAGTATGAAACTCCTCCCGAATACCTAATGTGTGTTGATCAATTCGGTCCACTTGTTGCTCTATTATTGCCTGGATTTCAGCTTCAATTTTGTCTGCTTGAGAGCTTATAGTAGTAACTCTCTGAGTCATTCGTTTGTCAAGCCGATCTCTCAGACGTTCATAGAGTTTCTTTGAGTCTCGGACCTGTTTTTCCGTTGTAGTGGCAAAACTTCCAATCAATTCCTCTAAGTTTGATCCAACACTTGCTTCAAAATCATGTGTTGTTTTCTTTACAGAGGTTATCAAAGCCTCATTCTTTGTAGTTGTAGATTTTATGATCGAATTGAATGCTGATTTCAATCTACTATTCATCGCTTCAGCCAGTGTATTCAACTCACTGGATTCTGTATCGAGAATAGTAGTGATGTCATCAGATGTAGTTTTCAAATTCTTCTCAATAGATTGTACGGTACCTTCCACCCATTTGTCAAGTTCAGAATGGAGAGTCTTAGCAGCTTTATCACACCCTGCTTGCTCTGTTGCATTCTGTTTTTCAAGGAGTTCAAGCATCATGACACGAGTGTCAGCGAGTGCAGTTTCACAATCGGTTCCAAGAGTAGTTGCTAGACCTTGAACCTCATGATATTCCCCACTAATCATCCCATTTAGTTTTTCAATATGAGAGGTAAGCGTATTTTTCAGCACCTCTATATAGTTCGCGTCAGTGGATGCCACCTGTTCAAGTTGTGAAGTTACTCCCCTAGATGACACTTCCATTAGACTGGCTACCTCTTCTTTCCAATCTTCGACTTCACCACTTACAACTTCTACAATTTCTGCAGCTGAGTTGATTTTGATCTTTGTGAACTCTCCGAAGTCAGTGGGTATAGTGCGGGCTTGAAAAAGAACTTCTCGTAAGGACTCTTGACCTGCGAGGTATGTCTGGTTTAGTTCGCCTTCCAATAGAGCAAGAAGTTGAGTGATCTCTTCTGAAACTGAGTTGAGAGTTTCGACGCCCTTATCTGATGCGTTAGAGGTCATCGAGCTCAGTGTCTTTGTCATCTCTTGAGTGATATTCTTTAGAGATGTGGAGGATGCTTCAAGTGCTTTTGTAACTGCATTTCTGGCGAAACCAATGAGTGACTTTGCCTTTTTTTCAAACTCAGAAATAGAGGTCAAAGTTGTCTTTCTTTCAACTTTTAACCACCTGTCAAATTGGCGGGAAATGCGCTTTACATCTTTCTCAAGTCCAACTTGACTCTTGTCAATCTCACCTTGCAGTTCTTTGAGTTTTGCTCCTAATCTGTTATCGAGGGATGTGTCTAGTTTGTTCATAATGTCCTCGATATCTTCAGAGAGAGCACCCATCACTGCTGTAGCTGTCACTTTGACCTCTTCGATGCGACTGCCTACTAGCTCAAGCATTTCATCTTCATACTTTGTGAGAGACTCCCTCACTGTTTCCAATGACTTCTTTTGTGATGAAATGACTTTCTCAACATTTTTGTCAATCTCCTCAAATTTAGAACTGAAAGTTTTCTGAGAGATTTCAGTCAGATTTTTAACCTCACCCAAGAAGGTGCCCAGTTCATCTGAAAGAGACAGGTTCGGGGGCACAGAACGATATACTGGCACTATACCATCAATCTCTTTGACCAATCCCTTCTTTGCTAGTCGCTGAAGTGCTTTCTTGACTGCTGGTAGTTTCTCACCAGACATGAGAGACACTCCTCCAGCTGTCATATTCCCACCAAGGTAAACAGGTAGTAAAGCCTTGGACTCGGCATCTGTGATGCCAAGATTCTTCTTCAATACGGATACTACATCCGTAGCTGCTTTATCACTCATATGCGCATCCCACCCTTGACAAAATTGACCACAGTATTGTATGGTATAGTGTCGGGTTATTCTTGCTTCTCGAACTTTGAAACACGTTTGAACAGGTCTCTCAACTGACCTGCCTCAAGAGATGATGTTTCGTCTCCTGCAATGACTTCAGCTTGGATTTTGACTACTCCATCAACATCAGCTGCATAAACTGCTTCAAAGCCCTGTAGAGACCCGGCTTTCAGTTGGCTCTTCACATTGCTGAGTGTGTGTTTTTCTGCATCAATCGAAAGAAGCCACCAATTCAAGGTTAAATCCTGAACACTTGATTTCAGCTTATAATATTTTGAAAAGATCTGACAATAGAGACTGAATACTCCATAGTTCTCGATTTGATCGTGTATCGGGTTTAGTGTGACAATTCCCCTAGCAAAATCGAAATGGAATAGAAGACTGTCTCCAATCATCAGCATCACATTATCTTCGTGTGCAGAAGAAAAGTTCTTCCAGATTTTTTTGAATTTGGTTGTGAAGTGACGGATAGAGTTCACACCAAGAGTGGAAAGCAAATCCTTGATAGGGATTCTTCTATCTATCATTCCTCTTCCTTTCTTATCGATGATGAAACGTCGAATTTGCTCAAGATATTGGCTGTAGCAAAAACTAGGTAGGTCCTGTGGTCTGACACCAATCTCTATGAGAGCATTCAGATAGTTCCTATTGTTACACGCAGGTCGAACAGTACAGCTTAGTCGATCTTCCTGACACTCTATACACTTCTTCTCGTGTAGTTCAATCAGTTCTTGAACTAACTGATCATCAGCTACTGCGTCAAGGAGTTTCATTCTAACTGCGAGTTCATCTTTGTGTTTCTTGATATTCATTAATGTCAAATCCA
>JASFEF010000180.1:0-5841 GCA_050124975.1 Candidatus Thorarchaeota archaeon
CCAGTTACGCGATTCTGCTAAGAAACACGCATATGAGGCGTTTCAAGAAGACTCTAAATGAACATGTTTGTTTCTGAGAAGAAATGCTCTTGTTCCAAATCAAGAAGGGCTTATTTCTAGAAAAAAAGGGGGGAGGGGTTTTACAACCCCTTGAGAATCGGTTTCTCTAAGGATGCTACCTATCCAAGAGATATCCTGGTGCAATAGGATACTGTCCAGGACCGATATATTCTGCTGGAGTATCATAATGGAACTTGGAACCACCAAAACCAGTGTTCTCTTCAGATTCTGCTGGAGTATCATAATGGAACTTGGAACCACCAAAATCCACTATTGCAATGTTCTCTTCACCAGCATCTTCCACAACATCGACAGTTTCAGTTGCAACATCAACTGTTACATTCATGCTTCTCCAAGCAATCCCAATCAATGATCCAAAAACAACAACTGTAAGTAAAAGCCAGACAGCTATTGTAATCATGAGCCTTGATAACCTAAGATTAATCATTCTATCTCCTCACTTAATTCAAGGTTTCTGAGATCGAAATGGAAAGACAGGAGCTGTCTTGAGCCGTTTTCGAGTTTTTGACACTCCTGTTCTTCCGAAGTCACGCGAATACCTCGGAATATTGTAATATGTAATATGTAATAAATATTTTGCTTACCAAATTTAAATAACAAAACTTATTACATGATAACGTAACATATAATTGAAACCCTCCAAATCGAGATTTCTCCTTTTGATTCTGTTCTCAACGGGTCGAACTGGGGGGTTTCATCGTTTTTCTTGATAAATTGGAAAACCCCATATTTCTGCCCTGAGAATATCGAACAGACTAGCTTAGAGTGATGTTCTCGGGGAGATACTGCTTGAGCTGACTAATTCTCTCAAACAATCTATGGAAGTGATTCATCGTCGGTTCCTCAAGAATCTCTTCAATTGATGCCCACTTGAACTGATTATGTTCCCAGCTAAGGTTGATCTCTCCTTCAACGTATCTACACCAGTATGAGATGAATACCATTGGGAACTCCTTCCCCCCTCTGTAGAAGAAACCCGTGTCCACTGGCATAACAACCTCGGCCCTGAGACCTGTTTCTTCCAATATCTCTCTCAGAATTCCATCCCTAGGAGTTTCCTCCTCCTCCAATCTGCCAGTGATGACTTCCCACGCATTAGGAGCAAAGTCCTTGTCTTCTGTCCTTTTAAGAATGAGGAACTTACCGTCCTTTTCAATGGCAGCACCCATTCCAACATACAGCTTCTTCATTTTCATCACATCTCGTACAACCTTTCATTGTTCAAGTCACTTATATGATTCAACCTGTTGCACATATTTGGGAATGTGTAATGCCATTCACCCCTTACCACTTTGGACCTGCAATACTTGTTGGGGTTCTTCTTTTTCCCTTCGTTGACCTCACGACAGTTATGGTTGCTAGTGTCATATTAGATCTCGAGCCTCTTGCCGTGATTCTTCTCGACCTCCCAATACCCCTACACTCGTTCTTCCATACCTATCTTGGAGCAACAATTTTTGCTGCTGCTCTTTCAATCTGTATATATCCGTTTAGGAAATATCTCAATGACTTTGTATCATTCTTTGGTCTTGAACAGGAATCTTCTTTTCGTCAAATCATACCTGCTAGCCTTATCGGTACATACTCACATGTCTTACTGGACTCGTTTCTCTATCCAGAGATGAACCCTTTCTACCCGCTCCTTGGAAATCCATTTGTAGGTGCTCTTGCTAGTGGGTTTGTATACAACCTATGTCTAATCTTTGGTCTTGTAGGATTTTTCGTTTACCTGCTACGAGTTTTGCTAAATCTAAGAGTAAGTAGAATAGAGGGAGATGCATTCGATTAGTCTAAGGGAACGGCCTTCTTGGTGAGCTCTCTCCTCTACCATGTTCTGGTGGTGGCTCCCAACCCTCGGTCATCTTGAGATATTCTGCTCTTTCCGCTGCATCATGAAGTTCCATCACTGTGGCCATATGGTTTCCATCATCATCGCGTATTGCGTAGATGTACTCGTAGAAATGCCTGCCAATGAAGTGAACCCAACCTTCGTATCTCTCTAGCTCTCCACTCTTCAACTCACCAATCATCTTGAGAACACCAGGCTCAGCACGTTCAGGATGACAACGCAGAATGGAGGAATTAATTCTGTCTATGTCTTGTTGGAGCTGTTCAACAACTTTCCGATTGAAAACCACAATCTTGTCTTCTTTGTCTAAGACGCAGACACCGACGTTCAAGTCCTCAACCAAGCGTCGCATCATATCAAAATCGAGGGTCATGATTTCAACTATTCACAAACCTTGTGATATTCTTACCTCAATTTGCATACAATTCCTCTATCCACCACTTGATTAGTATTGAAACGTATCATTTTCCATGGAAACTGTAACATTTGGTTCTGGATGTTTTTGGTGCACAGAGGCTGTATTCCAACAATTGAAGGGTGTTTCCTCTGTAGTATCCGGATACTCTGGAGGTCATGCAGAGAACCCAACCTATGAGCAGGTTGTCACAGGTCGTACAGGGCATGCGGAAGTCTGTCAGATTCAGTTTGACCCGGCGCAGATTTCCTTTGAGGACATGCTTGAGGTATTCTTCAATACCCACGATCCAACTACACTGAATCGTCAGGGAAATGATGTGGGAACACAATACCGTTCAGTCATCTTCTACCATACTGATGTACAAAGAATAACTGCTGAGAGAATCAAAGCAGAACTCGACACCAGTAGGACTTGGAAGAATCCTATCGTGACTGAGATTGTTCCGTTCAAGAAATTCTACAAAGCTGAAGATTATCACCAGAACTACTACCGGAATAATCCGAATCAGGGCTATTGTCGACTTGTTGTCGCCCCCAAATTAAGGAAATTTGAGAAAGTCTTCAAACTAAAACTCAGCGATTAGAAACACTTAGGTTATACAAGAATCGTTGATATCCTCCACTTCAGATAATGAACTAGTAAGTATTCGAGCTGTGGTACTGTGGCAGAAGACGAACCCTCTGAGGCGTACGCTTTCTGTGACATTTGCAAGGAAAACGTGCCCCTAGAGATTACAAAGGACGACATTGAGAAAGCAAAAACGGGACTCATCTCAGTCATATCTGTACATGGGACTCCACAACATGCAATACTTGTATATCTTGATATGAACCTCAAGGCTCGTGGGGTTGAGTATCCTTCATTGGTACAAGTCGATGAAGGTACAGTACTAGAAGCAGAGCCAGTCAAAGAAGACATTATTGACTTGTCTACTATAATCAGTTCGTTTGGCGAAAAACAAGAAAACGCTGTCAAGGCGTTTGCACATATTTCAGCTCAACTCATTGCAGGCAATACACTATATCTCATTCACCAGAACAAAAGCATTGGTAGAGTTGTGAAGGATCAGATTGACTCTCTTTTCACAGATGAAAAACCTGCTTCATTTGTCATCACCTTTGATGATCTCGACTATGTGACTGGAATGAGACCTACAATCTATGATCTCCAGTATGGGACTTTCATCTCAGAGGGTATAGCTATTGACACATCTTACTTTGTACAAATAATCACTGATGCATTAGACAGCCCCAATGGGTTTAGTATGCTGAAGAATGACTATCACAAACTGAAATACTCGTACAGACGTCTCTGGGAATTGTTATCTAGTGGGGCAAGAACATACACTCCCAGGAAATTGGCCTATCTTGTGTCCATTGATCTCTCACTTATTCCACTACTTCTTACAATTGCTGAGAATGATGGTGTTGATGTTGCATCACGAGTGACACAGTCTAAAGAAGGTAAGAAGAAATGAGCATCAGTTTCTAGCGGAAGGAGAAAATCAGTTTCTATGGTCTTCGGATTATGGCATATTTTGTGTATAATATATGAGTGAATAGAGAGTCCTACTGAATAGATTCACTTCGGATTCTGTTGAAATTGTATAAACTATGCGGACCAAAATTGGTCCATCTGAAATCACTTCAACAATAATGGTTGAATGTTCTGAATTGAAGTTGTAACTAGCAGTATTCGTTCTATATGAAGCCAGGAGAACATTCTGTGTAGAATACCATACACCAGACTGATGAAGAAACCGGATTTCAGCAGTCCTGTTGCACAACACAGTGACCCATGTAACGCTTGGACCACCAAAGCCAACCTCGATGTGATGATCATCTATTGAAGTGTACTCTGCAACCTTGTTCACTTCGACCACTTGTTTGAAAGGTATAGTGCAGAATAGGATGGCTAAAATGACACCAATTGCAAGGAGAGTGTCGACTGTTTCTCGTTTCATAAATGTCCGACTCCACAAAGGTCAGACTCTTTTACTACTAGATGGTCTAATACAGAATACTCCAAGTATGAGTATAAAATCTTCGAATCTATCAGCATTACTGTCATTGGAAAGATAGATAGCGGATTATGCATGGAGTATTTCTGGTGCTCTTAGGAGGCGATGAATAATGACAGAGATACCATATAGTGGAGAAAAAACTGCCAAAGCTGGTGACATCGAGCTCACCTATGATACATTTGGTAATCCCTCAGCCCCTCCACTGCTGCTCATCATGGGGCTCGGTGGACAGATGATTCGGTGGGACGAGGCATTCTGCAAAGCGATTGCAGCACAAGGTCGTTGGGTGATTCGGTTTGACAACCGTGATGTAGGCCGGTCAACAAAGTTTGATGAGGCTGGTGTTCCTGATGTTATGGCGCTTGTGCAAGGAAAACCAGTTGATACTCCATACAAACTGAAAGATATGGCAGACGATGCAGTAGGTCTGCTTGATTCACTTGGAATCAAAGAGGCTGACATTGTGGGAGTGTCAATGGGTGGTATGATTGCTCAGACCATGGCCATTCATTATCCTGAACGAGTGCGGACTCTTACATCTATCATGTCCTCAACAGGCAATCCCGATTTACCACAACCAAAGCCTGAGGCGATGGCAGTTCTACTTGCACCTCCAGTATCTAATCGTGATGAATACATCAATAATTCTCTGGAATCCTCAAGGGTACTCCATGGACCAAAATATCCACTCGATGAGGATTATGTTCGGAGATGGGCAGGAGTTCAATATGATAGATGTTACAACCCTCAAGGATTCTCGAGGCAGTTAGGGGCAATCCTCACATCTGGAAGTCGAAACAAAGAATTAGAAAATGTGAAGATTCCAACCCTTGTTATCCATGGTGATGTCGATCCGTTGGTTCCGGTTGAGGGCGGAAAGGACACAGCTAAGAGCATTCCTGATGCAAAGTTGGTTATCATTGAAGGAATGGGACACAGCTTTCCAACTGAGGTCGTACAACAGATACTCCAAGAACTTCTACAACATACTGCTCCGTAGCAAGAAACTCACTCGGAGGCTTTTGTTTTGATTACTGACATACCTGATGCGCTCAAAGAATCTGGTGCAATCGAAGTTAGAAAGAAACTCGGAACCATCTCTGGAGGGGATGTTCTTGATGTCGGTACAGATGATGGTGACTTCATCAATGTCCTAATGAAGACCCTAAAAGACTACAATTCATTCACAGGAATCGACATCTTAGAGGATGACCTGAAAAAAGCAAGAGAGCATTTCAAAGATGCACCGGTGAAGCTCATAGAGATGAATGCTGAAACGATGACGTTCCAAGACAACCAGTTTGATACAGTATGTATTTCATATACAATCCATCACTTGGAGAATATTGACACTGTATTGGCTGAGATGTATCGTGTATTGAAACCTGGAGGTTATTTCATCATCCAAGAGATGTACTCTGATGGAAACCAGACTGCAGCTCAGCTGGTGGATATAGCTGTGCATAATCT
>JASFEF010000181.1:0-5836 GCA_050124975.1 Candidatus Thorarchaeota archaeon
TATAGCATCAAACTCAGAGAAGTTCACAAGATAAAGAGTATACCCAAGATCTGGAGGTGTGATGAATGGGTTCGCTTCGAGCCAGTCCTCGATGGCATATCCATCAATCACGCGGCCATCACGAGGATAGAATATTCTTTGCAGCTCATCTGGGTTGTTCTTCTGATGAGTGAGCGCAGTCTCATCAAGCCACGTTCCAGTTTCAGATCCGTTGATGGAGTTGTCAAGCATCTCTTGACGAAGGTTCGCTACATAAGCTGTGTCTGCATATGCTATCTCATAGTCTATGTTGTAAGTGATATGAACTTCGTCGGCATAGTAATCGCGTACAGTTGGGAGACCCCCAAGAAGGATTGTCTCATCTATCAGAGCTTCCTCGTAGCCAACAACAACAATATTGGTAGTCCAATTACGTTCGACGCTTGGATCCTGACTCAGAATAACTTGGCTTGTCTTAGTTACCTCGTTAGATGAATAGGTCGGAGTTATTGCGAGGATGAGCAACAACGATATGCAGATGACAACAGCGCGACGCATGCAAGCCAATTCACGTTTGAACATATTAACAGAGTGGTCTTGGTAATCCTGTTCGCTTGAGATATGGCACGATTTGAATATATACGCACATATTATATTAACAACTATGAGTCAGATATATTATGCGTCGGTGATTACAAATTACATCGGTCCTCCTTGATATACCCTCGCGGGTTGTCGCGCTAGTTTCCGCAGGCTAGTGCTGTGATGCATCGATTCCCAGTTCTACCGGCGCATTCTCCTCACCCATTTCTTTCTGGGAGTTTTTTATTATAGAGTCTTTCAGGTACTCTTAAATCGAGGCTGAATTCCCTCGGCCATATCTGGAGACACCTAGATGACACATGTGAAGAAACCTACGATAGCCGAACTCCTAAACATCAAATCTGTTGCAGTAATTGGAGTATCTCAAAGTATGGGATATTATTGGGCTCACTCAATGATGCAATGGGAGCATGACCTCAGAGTGTGGTTAGTATCAAGACGAGGAGGCGAAGTCTTAGGTCATAAGATACTTGCTAGCGTTGATGAAATACCTGAGAAGATTGACTATGCTATAATCCGAGTTCCATATATGGCAGTACCAGAAACCCTTCGAGAGTGTCACAACAAAGGTGCTCGTGGAGTTACAATATTCACTAGTGGGTTTTCAGAACTCGGGACTGAAGAAGGCAGGCAAAGAGAGCTAGAGATCCGTAATATTCTCAATGAAACAGGACTGCGCGCATTTGGACCAAATTGTATGGGACTGATGTATCCTAAGATTGGATTCGCATTCATGCCCGCAATCAAAAGACTCTCTGGAAATGTTGGATTCCTTTCACAGTCAGGAGGGATAGCAATAACCACATACACTGCGGGTGTAGAATCGGGAGTAGGCTTTAGTAAGGTGTTCAGTTTCGGAAATCAAGTTGACATAACACCTCAAGAACTTCTCGAATACTACTTGGAAGATGATGAAACCGAAGTCGTTGGGGCTTACGTTGAAGGTGCAAAGAATGGCAAAGATGTATTGACCTCAATGAGAAATCTTGCCAATAAGAAACCAGTTGTTGCTCTCAAGGGAGGTCGTTCATTAGAGGGGGCGCGAGCTGCATCCTCCCATACTGGAGCACTTGCAGGAACCAACGAGATATGGAATGCTGCGTTTCGTCAAGCCAATGTCTTGACAGTCGATACATTGGAGGACTTACTTGCCACCCTAAGCATCTTCTCACTCAGTCCCAAACCAAAGTCAAGAAATGTAGGGATAATCGCAATCAGTGGCGGAACAAGTGTGGTTCTGACAGACCTTTGCATAGAGAGAGGTTTGAATGTTCCAAGCACATCTAATGAAACAATTGAGAAACTTGATCCCTTAATTCTGGATGTTGGCACTGGACTCGGTAACCCAATAGATCTCGCTGCTGATTATTACCAAGATCAGACAACAACAGAAGTGATACGTTTAGCAGGGAACGACCCTAACTTCGATTCTTTGATTATGACAGCAGATGTTCATAATATGTATCAGGCCGCCGCCATAATGGGTGCTGGTGATATACTGGAGGAATTCTGGAAGATTATGGCTGCAGCTGGAAAGAAGGTTGTTGAAACTGAGAAGAAACCAGTTCTTATTGTGATTCCAGAAGTGGCATATCTTGATCAACGAGCTAAAGCCTGGAAGGCTTTTGTCGACAGTGGACTTCCAGTTTTCAGGAATATTTCCGAAGCAGTTGGTGCTCTCTCTCGTGTGTGTGATTATCACGAAACTAAAGAGAAGAGAGGTCAATGACTCTAGACCTTGACAATCCATGAAACAAGTTCTGCATCAAGTGAATTCTCTTGAACAAATTGATCTCGATACATCGAGTTGCTCATCGCAAACCATACATACTGCAAATCAAAATCAAACCCAATTATTTTAAACGAAGCCTCTAAGGCTGATGGTCGAAAGGCAAGATAGACAAACAGCAAGGATAGACTGAGTATAATCAAGTACGAAAAAACCCAAGGACTCACTGGTCTTCCAACCCAGTAGTCAGCACCAGCATAAATCAATGCAAATATCGAAATTCCAGCCACAATTGATGCAACGATAGATGAGAGACCTCGCACTCTTAATTCAGCGTTGTCTGAGACCGAATGGTCATCACAGACTCCTACAAGGAAACTCTTGCCCTCATTGTTTGTCGCTTGATTCTTCCCCCAAGGATAAGAACGAGGATCAAAGTAGGGTCGTATCCAGATTTTTCTCTTGGGAGTTGCCGAGATGCATGCCGCCTTTGATGCAGGAGCTCCACAAACAGGACAGGTGTTTGGGAAGCGGATTCTGTTGACCTTTGCCCGTACTATTGGTTCTTCAAAGTGGAGTCGACGTTTCATGACAGTCAACGTTTGCATCACCGGACTTGCTGCCTTTTCTGATAATGTAATTGAGTCTATCGAAGAGGGTAATAGAACTCATTCCTCACAGATATGCGTCCTCAATAAGATTGAGGATGTGTTTCCTCATGCTTTGGGAACAAACTACAGGATCTTCAATATTAGCAGTTTCTAGCGAATCTACTTCGCGCGTCTTCAATACGAATCCAAGATCATCAAGACTTTTTCTTACATCCTCTAGTTCAGCACCAAAGTGTCTCACTCCAACGTTCAATGCGTCAAGAATCTTGAATCCATAATGTGTTAACCAAAGAGAATTCATGAGAGATGTGCTGCCTTTGGTTAGAACCGTGGCGTTCTCCATCTCTCTTTTTCTCGCTTCAATTATCTTTACAATGAGTCTTGATGCACGAGTTTCCTTCATGGCTTCTGTGTCTAGAAACATGGTTGGACCATTATTTGTGATCTGTTCATCGAGAAGCTCTATGGTTCTATCAAAAATAGCACGTTTAGCAGTGTCATAATCCATTGAATCATCAGTGTTGTCGAGTAGCTTGGAAGGGTCGCCGTCAAATCCAGCAAGCTCCTCCATTCCAAGACCGCTCAAGAGACCTCTCTGCACGGGATACCAGTCATTTTTGGATATCTGCTTCAAGACAGTTGTGATCCGTTCTCGAATCCCCGACCATTCCATCTTCTTTTCCAATTCATCATATGAAACCCAGATTAAAACGGGTGGTGCTGTCCATGGAGCTCTGTCAGGACGAACAAGTAAGAATCTCTCGCCTAGTTCCTTTGTGGTAAACAGAAATCGAAGGATATTATCAGCCGATATCACAACTGATGAATCGAGAAGAACGTAAGACCTGGCTAGGATCGGTGTGAGGTCTAACGATTGTAATCGATTATGTGTAAGATTCAACCTGGTCATGGACCTACAGGTTCCAAGTGGCCAGAGATTGAGAGCTCGTAAGTGATTGTTCTCCAGATAGATCTCAGACAATGTCGAGTTTCCTGAGAGTGGCGACAGATTTAGTTCTTCAAGCATGTTGGTCGCCAAATTCAGGATGACAAGTTTGGTACATCTTCTTAGATTTGAAAGGTCTATCTTTCTGGCCGCCCTCATTGTTAGATCAATCTTTTTGTTATCAGAACTAAATCTCTTTTCTTCCTGCCGTCCATGAGGGCTCCAGTATCTGATAGTAATCTCTTCCATTTAGAGTTCGACCGAAATTTTGAAGAAAATAACCCTTGATAAATGAAATCTATTTCTAGCCATTGGATGGAGAGGTCAATCTTCTAGTTCAATCGGAGGAGGCAGTTTCTTCTCAGCGGCAATTAGATGTCCATCATCAACAGCTTCCAAGACCATGTTGTGTGCCCGCCTTTCACTGAATCCAAGGAGAATAGCCGCTTTGATGATTGCGTCCACGGTAACCCCATGGTCTATGTCCATGGTGTCGAGTGAAGCTGAAACTGCATGGAGATTTTTCGGTAGACTCTTCTTCACACCAACATATCGTTTCATCAATTGTCCGTCAAAATAGCTCTCAAAGATAGAATTGAATTCATCAGTCAGAGTAGGAGTTCTGACCATCTGCCTCATGGTGTCATCCTGGTGATCATAAAGACCACCAACTTCTCTACTGAAGGTTTCAAGTTGTGTCTTCTGTCTATTCGAAGGTGCTTCAACAGTGATGATAGCACAAATGAGAGCGTCTGTTTGTACTGCAGTTACGACCTCAGTGATTGGAATTGCTGTCCAAGTTGGCTCATCCATTGAGAATTCGGAACGGAATTGAGAGATAGCAGAAATGAATGAACTAAGGAGAGCTTCTTGAAATCCGCCCTTGAGAATATTGGAATAGACAGGTAACCCTATTGCTCGATGAATCACTAGTAATCCAATCAAGTTCTTCGCATCGTCGATTCGACCCTCAAGAATCATTAGTTCAATAGTTCGTTTTGACATGATGGTCTTGTAGAAACGGCGGCTGAGTGCAATACCCAATATCGAAATCGTCACTAAAAGACCACCAAGGATACTGGCTCGAACTAACCTTGCAGAGAGTGATTCTGCATCTGGAACACGAATCGTAACTATAGTACTGCTGATTTCATAGTATGGCATGGAAACTTCTACAACAATCACATACTCTCCAGAATCTAGATCATTCACAGTGAAGTCAGCCTCCCACCAGCCCTTTGCTAGATTCGGATTGAAAGTAACCACGAGATATGACCAGTTTCCTGTTATGACTGCATCACTCAGTATTGGATTGCCATTATCTTGATCGTACAATATGACTGCGACCGTAAATTCGTCGTCTGATTCAATTTCAAAGCTCGGTGTGTGTGCAAAGAAAGTAAATCTATGATAGAGTTCGAATGTTGAATATCCGTATCCGACCTCTGTTCCATTACACCAAAATGCACACACTAGCCACTCACCGACCGTAGAATTAATCGGTCCAAAGTGAGCCCCCTGACTTGTCACCATTGATTCATTCTGATTGTGAAGAACCTCGCTTGACCAAATCTCTCCCGAAGGAAGATACCATGTGACATCCACTTCCGTGATGTTATTGATTGAACTAGTATCAGTTCCAAAATTGGCTTGGCATCTGATGCAGTCCCCATTGTTGAACACGGAAAGATTACTCCACGAATAGTCAGAATCGTTCTGAATCTGAGTTGACACTGCATCTGCATAATTAGGACCATCAAGATCTAGCTTCCACCACCCTACTGAATCTGCTAATCCAGATGGGACTATCAACTGACTGTTTTGAATTAACACTTCGTGAGAGATATCCTGTCCTAATGGATTCTCTACTCTCGGATTGGTCCAATCGGAGGGATAATGGACAACTATCCCTAGTTCAGTTGCTTCAGGATATGATTGCATGTAGGTGTATAAAGAAAGTGCAGCACT
>JASFEF010000182.1:0-5810 GCA_050124975.1 Candidatus Thorarchaeota archaeon
CTCCTTCTGCACCAACGGTGTAGCTCCTTACACCTCTGTATGATGCTTCAAGCGGACACTCCTTGGAGTAACCGAAGGCTCCATGCCATGTCATGGCTCTGGTTATGATGTCCAACGCATCGTGGGGTACTTTGTACTTGGCAGCAGCAGTGTACTTGGCAATGTCGAGCTTGTTGTAGTTCTTGTTGCCTTTTCCATAGACCTCGTCCATCATCCATGCTGCATGATAGGTTAGATGCCTACCGCTCTGCATCGCCATCCATGAATCAACAGCCTCGAACTGAATACCCTCGAAGGCAGCCAGTGGTCGACCGAACTGTTTGCGCTGCTTGACATAGTCAACACCGATATCAAAGCAACCCTGAGCAGCACCGAGACAGGTAGCTGCAATTAGCACACGAGCAGCTGAAAAGCCCTCCATAGCGTGGTAGAAGCCCCTACCGTGTTCACCAATCAGATAGTGTTTAGGAATCTCAACGTTCTCGATATTGAAACCACCACATGAAACTCCCATTCGACCCATGTCCTCGAACAGAGTGGTCGTGATGCCAGGGTTCAGACCGTCTCCCATGTTCAGTGGGAGAATGAATGCATCGAAAGCCTTGTGATCACCCTTGAGGTCTGATTTGGCCAGTGTCCAGTAGACACCACCGTACTTCTCAGACTCGGCAACACCAGAGATGTACACCTTCTCACCGTTGATGACAAAGCCGTCGCCCTTTGGCTTGATAGTCGTCTTGGTTGAGTTTACGAGATCAGAGCCTCCGGTTGGTTCAGTGGTCGCGATTCCAAAGAAGAGGTCCCCCTTTGTGACACGTGGGAGGAGTTCCTTCTTTGCCTCCTCTGTACCATATCTGTCAAAGATAAAGGCCCATGAGGCTTCAACAAGGTACATGACCGGTAATGCAATAGAGAGGTCCGCTCTTGCGAGCTCCTCTGCGGCTATACATGCCATCACCCAGGAGAGGCCTGCGCCGCCATACTCCTCCGATACAGTGGGCGCCCAGAGCATCTGGTCAGCCATCTTCTTAATCAGGTCACGAGGAATCTCGTGAGTTTCACCGTCATATTTTTGCCACTCGGGAGCGACATGCTTCTGAGCGAAGTCACGCACTGCCTCGCGGAACATTTTTTCTTCATCCGACTCTTCAAAATGCATTGTAAACTACCTCTTGCATGTTATGAGTCATGCCTGCGAGGCGGGGAGGGCAGCGGGTTGCTTATAGTTCCTTCGTATTGGGCTCTTCAGAACGAACAAAGAAGCAATTGCTTATCTGAAAATTCTACGTATGTCTTAATGACGCAATCCAGCGTCCACTATTCGAGCATGGTTTGGGATACATATGGAGATTAAGAAAAAAGACGGTTCGACTGAGGTTTTCATGCCTGAGAAGGTTGTCGTCAGTGCTGTGAAGTGTGGCTGTCCTTATGACACCGCACGCGAAATTGCCAGCTCTCTGTCTGCAAGGTCGGAGAGTACAATGGAGAGCACAGAGGTTCGTGAGTATGTACTTTCAGAGCTTCGTTCCAGAGGTGCAACCTCATCTGCTGATGCATGGGAAGCTTACGATCGAGAACACAAGAGCTAATGAATGCAGTAACCGATTGAACACCGACATCAATAAAGCACCAATGTAGATGGCACTCCAACTTACATTATCATGATGTATCAATAGTTTTTACTTGGTTCCTTATCCAATTGATGGTGAGCTTAGTAACGGATGTCATCTAGTTCCTTCGTATGAGGTGGGTGCTTACTTGTACTAGGAGAGGGTTCTCCAAAACTCTCTAAAAACTCAAATGAGAGAATTGCCTCTTTCAGAAGTGGATGTGAACATGTATACTTTTGATTGGTTACAGAAGCGTCAAGAACTATCCCCTGACAAAATCGCACTGGTTGATGTAGAAACAGACCGTGAATGGACATACAGTCAACTCAATGACAGAGCAAGTCGATTTGCCAGATTTCTGCGAGAAGAATGGAAATTGAAGAAAGGTGATCGAATCGCACTTCTTGCTTACAATTCATCGGATTATATCGAGATGCTATATGGAAGTGCTAAGGTCGGAGTGATTCTGGTCTGTCTGAACTGGAGATTGGCACTACCTGAGTTAGAATACATAATGAAAGACTGTTTACCTTCCGGTCTCATCTATTCTCCAGACTTTGAGGATAAGGCTGTCTCATTGCATGATAAGAACTATACTTCCAATCTCATGATCATAGATGGAAATTCCTACTCAAAGAAATGGGGCTATGAACAGGCATTGGAACAATCAAGTGGTCCGGTCATTGTTATGCCTCCGAGAAGACTTGATGAAATCTGGCATCTGATATATACCTCAGGCACAACAGGAAGACCCAAGGGAGTGATCCAGACCTTTGGAATGGTCTTCTACAACTCTGTCAATATCGGACTAGCCTCAGGACTGAATGATGAAGATGTGACACTGAATCTGCTGCCGTTCTTCCATACTGGTGGTCTGAATCTATACACAAATCCAACAATACATGCTGGTGGGACTGCAATAATTCAGAAGTCGTTTGATCCAGATAAAACCCTAGAGTTGTTATCCAAAAGAGCCACACTGATCTTTGCCGTCCCGGCTGTCTATCGATTCTTGAGTCAGCATCAAGACTTTGAAAAGACAGAGTTTCAATTCATGCGTGAGTGGGAATGCGGTGGAGAGGCAATGCCACTCTCTCTTTTGAAATTGTATGAAAAGCGTGGTATCATCATAAGACAGGGCTTCGGGATGACAGAGACTGGTCCCACTGTATTTCTGATTGATAAAGAGAATGCGATTGCAAAAAGTGGTTCAATCGGAAGACCAGCGATGCATGTGAGTGTCAGATGCGTTGATAGCAAGGGCAATGATTTACCCCCTGGTCAAAGAGGAGAACTGCTCATAAAAGGTCCAGGTGTGACACCAGGCTATTGGAATAACCCAGAGAAGACAGCAGAGGCAATAGACGAAGAAGGATGGCTACACTCAGGTGATGTTGTCGAATACGATAAGGATGGGTACTACTATATCGTTGACAGGATCAAAGACATGTACATCTCAGGTGGGGAGAATGTCTACCCTGCCGAGATTGAGAATCTGCTTGACAAAATACCCCAAGTCAGCGAGGTTTCGGTTGTTGGAGTGCCCAATGAACGCTGGGGGGAGGTTGGCCTGATATTTGCAGTTGTCAAGTCAGGTGAAACAATTACAGAACAAGAAATACTGGATTACCTTCAGGACAAGCTGGCACGATATAAGATACCCAAAACAGTGAGATTCATCGATCAACTACCTCGCTCTCAGACTGGTAAGATCTTGAAGACAGAACTACGAAAACTGGTGGGTGACTAGAGGAGTGAATGAGCTAATCATTGACCAAGAACATAGTCGCTTATTGAGGTTCACTCAGACTCAGTTTGATGCATTTGCGAAACTAAGTGGGGACACAAATCCCATTCATACAGATCCAGACTTTTCTGCACGCACAACCTTTGGGAGGACAGTTGCACATGGGATGTTTCTGTATGGAAATATCATCAGAGAACTTGGGGAGTTCTTGCCCCCATTTGTGCAGTTGTATCAAGAGATGATGTTTCCAAGTCCGACCTTCACCGAGGCGGACTTAGAGCTGAAATTGAAGCTCCTTGAACTGAGTGAGGAAATGGATGTCGCGAAGATCGAAACCATTCTATCTAAACCAGATGGTACAAACGGTCTTCAAGGATACTCCCTGGTGTATCTTCTTGATAAAGACACTTCTACCAGTTATCCTGACATTGAATTAAGCATCGGGAAATATGTACCAAGTGACATCACCCACAAAGGATTGAACATAGGTCAAAATGATGAAGTATCATCTTCTTTCAGCCAAAATGATCTAGATGAATATCAAACGATTTTCGATGATAGAAACAACCTATTCACAGATTCAGAGTTCGCAAGGCAATTCGGATTTGAAGAATGTCTAATCCCTGGTAGTCTGATGGGGGGACTCTTTTCCTATCAACTTGGAATGAGACTTCCAGGAAAAGGGACTAACTGGCTCAAACAAAAATTCCACTTTCTCAGACCACTCTATCCAAAACGGGAGATTATCACAAGAGTCGAGGTCATAAGAATCAGACCAGAAAAGGACTTAGTCAATCTTAGCACAATTGGTCGAAGTTCCCAAGGTAATGTCCTCGTTGAGGGTGAGGCATTAGTTCATGTTCAGGATTTAGAGAAAGTATGACATGTCATATGTTCTAGAGCCAATCAAGAGGCTAGATGTCAGGTGGTCCCCTCTTCATTCTAGCCATCTGTTTTTCTATAGGTTGAGTTCCCCAAGATTCTAGATACCAGGTCGCACCAGCTTGCTCAAACTCACGGAGCATCTTTTTTCGTTTTGGTTTCGAAGGATATGTCAGAGAGCAGATGTAATCGAACTTGCCCTTGCTCTCCCTATTCTGTTCAACAAATTCTCGCATTGCTGCAAATTCAGAAGGGTCTCTCGTACCCATTGGCACTACACCATCAAACCGTGCGGCCCTCTTGAACGGTTTCTTCTTAGGCCATGTGCCTGCAACCCATATCGGAACTCGTGGTTTTTGTATTGGAGTTGGATGCAATTTGAAGTCTTTAACTGTGTAATGTCTACCCTTGAACGAATATGTTTCACCGGACCATAGCCCTTGCAGAATCTCGAGTGACTCGTCTAGTTTCTGAGCAAGTATGCGTTTGTCTGCAACCTCTCCAAATGCCTCGAACTCCTTGGGTGGCCAACCAAGTCCAACACCTAGGACAAGCCGCCCTTCAGATAAGGCGTCTACGGTGACCACTTCTGATGCAATCTTCTGAGGTCTCCTGCGTGGTAGTGGACTCACAGCGGTACCAATCGTCATCATCTCGGTTGTCTGTGCAACCACCGCCAACAAGATCCATGGGTCCAGTATATCATTCCCCCTTCCAAAGTTCAGATGATCCCATAGGAAGAACCCATCCCATCCTGAGTCTTCTGCAACCTTAGCGAGTTTTGAGTAATCCTGAGGCTTTGAAGTCACTCCGAAATTAGAGATGCTGATGCCGCATTTCATCACATCACATCCTTATGACATAGAAGATATCCGCCTGAATAGTTTTATCGAAGTCCTACACTGCTCAGTCTGATGAACAAATCAATTGACTACGACAAGGTTTCCAAAGTCTACGACAATGTTCGTGTGGGTGATCCTGAGATGGTTCACCAATTATTACAAGGTCCCATGCTTGATCGAGAATCAACTGTATTGGATGTTGGTTGTGGTACAGGAAACAACACACTGCTCTTTGCAGAAGCGACCCACGCCAAAGTGACCGGACTAGACATATCATATGGTATGCTTGAGAAAGCCCGAGAGAAGAGTAGACATATCCCTCTTGTTCAAGCTCCAGCAGATTTCCTCCCTTTTGCTAGTGACACCTTTCATCTTGTCTTCATGACTGAGGTCATACATCATCTTCCGAACCCAGACCTTTCAATATCAGATATCTACCGAGTCCTGCGATACGGTGGTTCTGTGTGCATAGTCACCCAGTCTCATAAACAGATTGACGATCGAATGACATCACGATTCTTCCCAGCCTCTGCCAGAGTTGACAAGGAACGATACCCAGATGTTGACGTGATTGAAGAATTCATAATGCATGCAGGCTTCCGCAAAATGAATCTCAAAGAATACCAATTCAGACCTACAAAGTTGGGTAAAGAGTATCTTCATACTGTTGAGAATCGTGGATATTCGATGTTTCACAAGATCAGTCGAGAAGACTATGATCAGGGTGTT
>JASFEF010000183.1:0-5723 GCA_050124975.1 Candidatus Thorarchaeota archaeon
ATTCAGAGGAAAATATAATCTTCCGTTCAATATCCTCGTTGATGAGGATCTAGTGATTGCGAAACATTACGATGCTTACAGCAAGTTGAACATACTGGGAGCAGGAGTGAAGAGAATCACATACCTGATTGATGAGGAAAGTAAGATAGAGGCAATCTTCGGCGGTTCTGAAGGGATGGACAAGGTTCGCTCAAAGGAGCATGCAAGTCAGATTGCAGGATTCTGGGGATTGAAACTTTAGAAGCGACCTTCTGTTCTGCTTGGTCTTCCAATACTACTCATGTAGATGACACTCTCTTCTTTGATATCAAATCCCAATAGTTCATTGAGATAGTCATCATAGAGTGCTCCAATTTGGCAACTTCCTAAACCAAGTCCTTCAGCTGCAAGAGCCAAATTCTGTGCAATGTGAGCTGCGTCGAGGAAGATGTAACGGTATGCTCGTTGAAGATACTTCCACTTTGACCTCCGGAAGATGGCACTCCAAATGAACACCACCGAGGCTCGTGCAGCTATCTGTTGGTCAAGAGCTCCAGCCTTCACCTCTTTTGAAAAATCACCCAGTTTGAGGATGTCCAGTTGGTGAGTTTCCACATCATAATGGTATAGCCCTGGTTCAAGGCCATCTGTCCGATTGACCATCAGATAGGACTCTATAGGGTAAAGAGCTCCTGCTGAAGGGGCTGTTCTGAGTTTGTGGTCTCCGACTGAAGCTGTGATTCCTTGTGTTGCCCAGAGAATCTGAGAGAGATCCTCCAAACTTAGCGGTTCTCGTGCATAAGCTCGAACACTCCTGCGAGTCCTCAATACTTCCCAGAGACCAGGTCCACCCTGAACTACTGGGGGAGGTAAGTCAATCTTCTCAGCCTCAGGATACTTCTTATACACAGAGGGTTTGGTGCTCCAATCCAACCTGTGACCAGGTAACTTACCTCTCTCGTATTTTGTACTAGAATGAAATTCATCTCCGACTCCGGGCATGGACGAGCATTCATCTTTTATCTTATCAATCCGATGTTGACTCGGTTGTGCATGAATTGCTCAACTGTCCTTGACGGATACACTTAAACAGGGGCTATGACGAGCCCCAACTTGCATGGCGGGTGAATATAGCTCGTCTGAATGAGACAAAGAGGCTCACATTATGTCTGAAGAAAAACTCTCTGTTGATGAGTTGAAGAAAAAGGCTGAGAAGCCAGGGAAGGACGCTATGGTCCTCCACCCATTTTACCAGGGCAAGATTATGAGCATTGGTAAATGTCCCGTTCGCGACTTCTCAGACTTTGCAATATGGTATACTCCTGGTGTGGCAAAACCATGCCTTGACATCAAAGATAACCCCGAGATGGCTTATGAACACCTTAACAAAGGGAACATGGTTGCTGTTGTTAGTGACGGCACACGTGTCTTAGGTCTTGGTGACATTGGCCCACTCGCTGCAGGCCCTGTTATGGAAGGGAAGTCAATTCTCTTCAAATACCTAGGCGGTGTAGATGCGTGGCCGGTATGTGTAGACACAAAGGACGCAGACAAAATCATCGAGTTTGTCAAGCTTTTACAGCCATCCTTTGGAGGCATCAATCTCGAGGACATCTCAAAGCCAAAGTGCTACAAGGTCCTTGAAGAGTTGAGGAACGATCCCGATGTCAAGATTCCAGTCTGGCATGATGACGCACAGGGAACAGCTACTGTGGTTGTTGCGGGAGTGCTTGGCGGTCTGAATGTTGTGAAGAAAGACATTGAGAATGTTACAGTCGCTATGCTAGGTGTTGGTGCCGCCAACACACGCACAGCCTATCTGCTGTTTGCAGCAGGTGTCAATCCCAAAAACGTTGTCATGGTGGATAGCAAGGGTGCAATCTTTGCAGATCGTGAGGACATCGTGAAGGACAAGGACTATGACACTTTCAAGTATGACTTGGCTCAGAAAACCAACCCTGACAGGACGACAGGAGACCTCGGTGAGGTCATTGAGGGAGTGGACGTGCTAATCACTGCGTCACGACCAATTCCTGGTTCTGTTAAGAAGGAGTGGGTTGCAAAGATGGCTAATGACTCAATCGTCTTTGCTTGTGCTAACCCATTGCCAGAAATCTGGCCATGGGATGCCAAGGATGCAGGTGCCCGAATTGTTGGAACTGGTCGAAGTGACTTTGATAACCAGATCAACAACTCGCTCGGATTCCCGGGAATCTTCCGTGGAACCCTTGATGTGAGAGCCAGTACAATCACTGATGAGATGTGCATCGCAGCCGCTCAAGCATTGGCGGACCTTGGTGCAAAGGAAGCCAGTGAGCGAAAAGTCATACCTACTATGGACCAGTGGGAGTTGTATCCATTGGAGGCAACAGCAGTCGGTATGAAAGCTATCGAGCAGGGAATTGCCAAGAAGCACTGGGAGGAGAAAGACCTCTATAAGCATGCTGAGAAGATCATCAAGCGTGCCCGTGGAGCATCAGAGATCCTCTACGAGAAGAACTTCATTCCCAAAGCGCCCATCTAGTTATAAGAACGGGTTCCTCCCGAAAGGGAGGACCACTATCTTTCTTTTGCCGCAAACAGTTGGTGTATTATAACTCAAAGCTACATCACATTGCGTTATATTCATAAGAAGCTCGACAACCGACCGAGTTCTTGGCCACACGGAGAATCAAAAATGTCCTACGACAAATGTGTACGCTGCGGTTCCTGCCTTACGTTTTGTCCGATGTTTGATGCAACTGGTGAGGAGCAGTTCTCACCACGAGGGAAGACCTACCTTCTACAGGTGATGGACCAAATTGACGACGACGAAGAACTGGGAAAGGAATTCAGACGTCTTCTATTCCAATGTTCACTCTGTGGCCGTTGTGAAGAAACCTGCGCCTCAGGTGTAGACCTACTAAAGATCTGGCATGAGCAGAGAGCCAAAGCGATAGAGATTGCTCCTGGTGAGTTCGCATATCTTGAGCCCCTCAAAGATGCTCTTTCCAATGTGAAGAACATCTATGGTCTAGCAGCAGAGGACAGGGCAATCTACTGGCTTGACGAGCTAGAGGATGAGATCCCAGGTCTTGAGGACAGAGTCTACGAGAAGGGAAAAACTGCAGAGGTCATGGTGTTTCTCGGTTGTCTGATGTCATTTAGGGGAAATCAAATAGATGTACTCCGCTCACTATTTCAGACACTTGAGAAGCTCGAGGTGGACTATCTGGTCATGGGCTCAGAGGAGTTCTGTTGTGGACACCCACTCTATCTTATGGGAGATGACGAGGGTGCTCAGGTTCTCAGGGAACACAACAAGCAGGTTGTCGACGCTGCTGGGGCTAAGAACGTGATTACATGCTGTCCTGGATGTCTCATTCAACTTCGTGAGCATCACGATCTAGAGAATGCTGAAGCACTTCATCACACTCAGTTCTTCGACAGGGAACTGGAAACTATCCCGCAATACGTCCAGACCGAGGAGTTCTCCTATCATGATCCCTGTGAGCTACATCGGATTCTCGAAATAAAGACTGAACCGAGATCGGTCATCAATAAAATGGGTATAGAGTTCAAAGAGATGGACCTTAGCTGTTGTGGAGGTGGAGGTCTCCTGAGGATGACTGACCCAGATCTAAGCGACAAGATCATCCAGCTGCGAGCAGCACGGGAGGGTGTTCGGAACACGACGGTGATCACAGCATGTCCCTCTTGCAGGGAGCAACTGCTTGGGCAGAACTTGAAGACCAAGGACATAGTGGAACTCCTTTCCAAATCACTCCAAGGGGGTACCGAGTAGATGAGGATCAGAGATGTTGTCATCGGTGCGAACGCGAGCATGTACTACAAGCTCAATTTCCGCAAGATCAAAGGAGTCTATTATCCAAGAAACACCCAGGAAGTCATTGCAGCGATTAAGCATGCACAGACAAATGGTTTCACCGTCACACCCAAGGGTGGAGGTTCAGGACTGAGTGGTGCATGCACTGGCGGTGATGATGAGCGAGTTATGATTAGTAGCCTTCAGATGAAGGAGATACTCACTGTATCCAAAGACCAGGGGTACATCGATGTTCAACCAGGAATCAACCCAGATCAAATCAATGAGTTCCTCACTCCTATGGGAATGCACTTCTATGTGGCACCCAGTAGTAGAGATATTGCCACTGTTGGGGGTATCCTGAGTACCGATGGAGGAGGAAATGATACTTGGGTAAATGGGACAATGCGTGACAACACAATACGAGTCAAGATGGTTCTATACGATGGACGTCTATTGACCGTCGATAATGAGGGTGTCAAGAGTAACGACCCAGACCTCGAAGCACGACTCAATGAGATTGGTGTCACACTCCATGATGTGGCGAGCTCACACGGCACACTCGGGTTCATCTCAGAGATGCGACTCCTTATCCGACCAACCGTTAAAGAGACCCTGATTGGGGGTCTTGCAGAGTTTCCCGAGTGCAATGCACTAGGACAGGCTCTCACTACAATGATAGAGAGAAACAGTCCGATAAGATATGGAGAAGCTATTACATCTGCTCACAATGATGTACGTGAAGGTTTCAATCCCCCTCTGCTCATTCTCGAATTCCCACAGGATAATGAGGAGGACATCAAGGATATCACAGACTACAAGCCACTGGACTCAGAGCAACTTGCAAAGATGAAAGACATCAGAATCAAGCTGCCTAAACGCAATCCCATTGAGGGGATACAGGTCGCTCTCTTTGAGGGATATGGTTTCCACGGTGAAAGCTTACTCAAGTTGCAGGACCGACTCGATGATATTGACGCTCTTCTCATTGATCATGGTATGACTCCATTTGCTAAGTACGGTCATGGACCTAGTAAGTGGTACATAGGAGATAACACTCCGACTTATGGACTCATTCTACATTCCAGAGAGATTAGACCAGAAGGTAAGACAGGAGATGAACTGCTCAATGCAGTTCTTGCGATTGTTGACAAGTGCGAGGAACTAGGAATCACACCAAAGCCTGAACACAAGTGGCCTTTCTCTGACAAGGACAAGAAGAAGCGACTGAATGAGATTAGAAACATAATCGGAGAGGGATTCAATCCATTCCTCCTTTCTCCAGAGTGTAATGATGTGCTAAGTTCAATGGTTTGAGATCCTTACTGGTTTCCTTGCGTAACGACGTATTTCGGAAACACTGAGTTGGCTTAAGAATCGTATGAATAGGTGCTCTCGAGCCCAGACTGGACATTTCCCTTGAAATAGAGGGAAATATATCCAGGGAAAATACTTCTCTCGTGTACTGTTATCCATCTTACTCAAGTCCTGAGTGTTTTTTATACCAATACTATAGAGAAATGCTCCCATTTCAGGTCCAATCCCTCGAATCTCTCTTGTAAGGGGAAGATTACCTGCTTTGTGATAATCGCGAATGTTCACATTAAGTAGCAGTTTGGCGTTTTCAATCCAAGTCTTAATCCTGTTTGTTGGAACCCAGTCAATGATTTTACTAACTTTGCTTGAGCCACTAGTAGCTAAATCAGACAGGGATGAAAAATCCCCACGTGTGACGAGATATCGAGCATGTTTTGATGATAAACTATGAACAAGAGTTAGTTCGATTTGTGGTTTCAAAGGTTCCAATTGGGACATTAATCTCGGAGGAAGTTCATTGGTGACAATCTCGGTCGCCTCACGAATATCACCAATATCTCGAATACCAGATGTCACTAGATACAGACCTTGCTCCAAGCTTACACCCCAAGTTTTCCGTGCT
>JASFEF010000184.1:0-5714 GCA_050124975.1 Candidatus Thorarchaeota archaeon
ATTTCAGGGTGATCCCACAGAGGTTCGAGCTCGGAGATTGAAGAACTACCCGCTAAATCGATTTGGATATCCACATGAAGTTGCTCAGACTGCCTTGTTCTTAGCATCAGATGAATCATCATTTGTGACTGGAACAATAATCCCTGTTGATGGAGGATTCACATCAAAGTAATAACAGGGAATCTGTTTGTTGGCAGTGGAATCATGAGTAACTTTCTACTGGTCACATTTGGTGTCTGATACATTATCTCTTTCTAGAATCTGATCTAATTATTTTAATCTGGATAACAATTCTCTATGTATTATATCTGCAAATGTAGAGAGCTTCTACCAAGATGAACACTAGAGCTAACCATCGAATTCTTATGAAAGTGTAATCAAGGTATTTCGATTACAATGAATGAAACGGATAATGTGGAAGCTTCTTTTGACTCACCAATCTCATTTTCATACTTGAAGAGGTTCAATCTTTATGCAGGAGTGCTCCACTTAATTACTGGACTCTTAATGCTATTCTTGGGATTGACCTTAGAATGGTCACAGGATGTTTACACCATCTACCTCGACTTTGAAGTCATCAGTTTTGATCCTTTCGAATTTCTTGTACAACCAACACCTGTCGTTCTGTTCACATTGACGAACATTGGTGTAATTCTTGCATCATTTCCGTTGATGTCTGCACTTGCTCATTTCCTAATAGCATACCCCCTAAATGACAAGTATGTTGATAATCTCAAGAAGGGAATGAATCCTTACAGATGGTATGAATATTCAGTCTCAAGCTCGGTCATGATTTTTCTAATAACATTTCTACTAGGAATTTGGGACATTTGGTCGTTGGTAATGATTGTGGTTCTGAATGCCATGATGATCATGTTTGGTTACCTCATGGAAAAACTCAATCAATACACCGAAAAGACAAACTGGAGTCCCTTCATTCTTGGATGTGTTTCTGGATTTACTCCGTGGCTAGTGTTGTTTGGCTACTTCACTGCAGCAATAAGCATGGCTGAAACACAACCACCAACGTTCGTGTACATTATCATCTTCATGTACTTCTTCTTATTCAATATCTTTGCATTGAATATGGGACTTCAATACAAGAAGGTAAGTAAATGGAAGGACTATCTCTATGGCGAAAGAATGTACATCGTTTTGAGTCTAGTAGCAAAGACCTTGTTGGCATGGATTGTCTTCGCTGGGATATTTGCTCCATTTTAGCGATTAATCAAGTAAGAGTATGATGATTTCATTCGAGAACATCATACTCTCTCTTTTTTTAACTGTCTCAAATCGACTTTTCACGCTAGGAACTCCCGCATTGATTTTTTTATAATCTTCAAAGTAGGCTTTCCCCTCTGCGGTTGTTCGTAGCAACGTAGAGGATTTCTTACCAATGAACTCCTTTTTGATTGTGTGCTTTATCAGGAAACTAAGATAGGATCTCATGAGCTTTCTTCAACTGCTCAATGATCTCAATGTTCTGAGGACACTTCTCCAAACACTCACCACACTCGACACATGCTGTGGCATCTTTTCCTGGAGCCCATGGAACCTTTCCTATCATTGAATAGTATCGCTCTGCGCTCTCTCTATCGCCATAAATCTGATATCTTTGTAGTTCAGCGAAGACGAAACTGATGTTCACTTCATTGGGACAAGGTTGACAATACTTGCATTGAGTGCAGATGTTGTCACAGAGTTCCTTGAACCTAGCAGCTATATTCTCGATTGACTCCCTCTCGATTTCACTTACTCGGTCATAATCCTCTCTAGAGTTGATTCTGAGATTATCATCCAGCATCTCTTCGGTGCCCATTCCTGAGAGTGCAACTGAAACATTGGGGTTGCTCAACACAAACTTGAATGCTAGGTCAGCGAAATTCTTTCTTCCTGGTGTCAGCCACTTCTTCATCTCCTCGGTAAGATGCGCTCCTGCCAATCGACCGCCGCCCACAGACCCCATGATAGCAACAGCGAGACCCTTCTCACCGGCATAATTAATCATCTCATGGTTTACCTGATCAACAATATTGTACTGAACAAGCATCAGATCAAAGTGACCCGAATCAATGATTTCTTTCAGGACCTCGGGTGTGTCGTGGAAAGAGAATCCAAGATGCTTGATCTTCCCAGCCTTCTTAGCCTCCTTTGTTCGTTCAATCAGATTGAGTCCTAACACTTTCTCTTCATACGACTTCTTGTTCAGGGCATGAAACATATAGATGTCAAGATATTCTTCTTTCAACCGCCCAAGCTGTTCATCAAGATGTTCATCAAAGTGCTTGGGCTCTGTGAATTCAGTTCGACCGACTGGGCATTTAGTAACCAATGTGACTTTTTCTCGGTAGCCATCCTTCAGCGCCAAGCCTAAGACTACTTCACTCTCGCCACCGTGATAGGTCCAAGCAGTGTCCATGTATGTTATACCATTGTCAATTCCCTTTCGTAGTATTCTAATTGCTTCTTCCCGATTTATCTTGCCACCCTGCTCAACAACAGGAAGGCGCATACAACCAAATCCTAGTGCTGAAGTTCTTCCTATCTTGCCTAACTTCCTGTATTGCATAGCTCTTCAACTCAGAGGTATCTTTGTTGAGCACTTGCGTCTGTTAAATCCACGGCTATTTGAGGTCAACGGTCATTGACCAACTGGTCAAGGAACGTAGGATTATATCCCTCCAATACCATGTTCCGTGTGAAGAAATATGACCTCTGATGAAGTGTTCGAAGCAATCTCGCACCCAATAAGAATCGCAATTCTCAAGGAACTAGCGAAGAAACCCATACGATTTGCTGACTTGAAAAGAGCTCTGAAAATCAAGAGTGGTGGTCGGTTAGACTTCCATCTAAAGAAGATGGATGCTGTCATTACAACTGATAGCGATGGACTCTACACGCTGAACCACCGTGGTTTCGCCGCTCTTCGCGCTATTCATGTCGTGTCAAACTATGGCTGGCAACGAAGGTCCTGGATGATCAATGTGTTCATGCTATGTGCAATCAACATTTTCTTCCTCTTTTCATCACCTGAATACTATGTCTTTGTAGCCATACCTACGATTGGTTGGATATTGTTCTACAGCTACTGGACATTCGTGAAGCGTCGAGTACGTATGAGGAATAATGGTGTAGACTCAGAAGATCTGGAGGTGTCCTGAGTTTACTATCTAGCGTAGTTGTTAAAGGTTATATTTATTCAAATGAAATATCCACATCCCAAAGTTTCCTCATCCAAAAAAGGGAGTTCAAAATGTAATGTCTGCGGTAAGTATTGAAAACCTAGTGAAATCGTTTGGTGAACTGGTTGCTGTTAATGACCTGACCCTAGATGTCCGAGAGGGAGAGATCTATGCTCTCCTTGGACCAAATGGTGCAGGAAAGACAACAACCCTGAAAATGCTCATGGGTCTCCTCGACCCCGACAGTGGAAGGGCCAGTGTCTTTGGAGTCAATTCTCAGGAAAATCCTATTGAAGTGAAGAACATTGTAGGTTATGTGCCTGAGGATCAGCAGCTCTATGATTCACTCACCCCACGAGAACTCTTTGACTTTATTGCATCAATACGGAAACTACCTCAAGACAAGATTACCAAACGGATTCGAGAGTTTGTGAAAGCCCTGGACTTTGAGCAATACTACGACAACATGATTGTTACACTCTCTCAGGGAAACAAACAGAAGACCATGCTTATCGCTGCACTTCTTCATCGACCGAAATTACTGATTCTGGATGAACCTTTCTCAAGTCTTGATGTACGGTCTGCAAAAATCATGAAAGACATCGTCAAGATACACGCAGAAAATGGGGGCTCTGTGTTATTGAGCACCCATGTCATGGAAGTGGCTCAGGGGCTCTGCGACCGAGTCGGAATTATTGATGAAGGAGTCTTGGTAGCTGAAGGAACTCTAGAAGAGCTACGAAGTCAATCTCAAAAAGAAGGAGCAACCCTTGAAGCTATCTTCTTGAAACTCACGGAACAGGAGGAAGAGGTTGCTGAAGGTGTTGAAGTTCTAAGGGAGGCTCTTGCTAATTGAAGCTCTCTGAGAGCTGGAAACTCGCTGGCACAATCTCACAAGAAGTACGGTTCCAAGCCTTTCTTGAGGCAAATCCATCTAATCTATCACGAGTGAAGGAAAATCCTGAGAAGATCTCTCGGTCACTCAGGTCTCAGAGTAGAATTAGCATATTCATGACGACATTCATCCTGCTTATGATTGCTGTACTCGCTTTAGCCGGTGCTGGATTTGACACCGAACTTGGGAGTGCTGAAGCCAGACTGGCGGTTGGGTTTGCAATGTATCTATCCCTCAGTTTTGTGGTCATCTTTTTCCTTAATCTGACCACAACATCTGGACTGTTCTCCTCTGGTGCCATGAGATTACCATCAACTCTACCTCTCACTAGAGCGGAGCTTGAACATCTTAATTTCATGACATTCGTTCGTATATTCATTGCTCCAGTAGTACTTTCAGTGGTATTCTTTCCCATAGGATGCCTAATTATCTTTGGTCCATTTATCGCTTTAATTGCAATACTTGCATGTGCCAGCACAGTATTCATTGCCATAGGTGCTCTTATCAAGGCTTCAAAGTGGTTCCACAAGAAGACTCACCAAACGGATGAATCCAGACTTTCATCCATTGCTCGGATAATGGCCTCATTAGGCATTGTCATCGGTATGCTGAGTGTATACAGTCTAGGTAGTTATATGCCTGATTTGATTAGATTCTTCATTAGCATGTCTGATGGGATTGGGCCAGGATTCTATTCAGTTCTAGCTCTTGTATTCCCCTTCTCATACGGATTCCTTGCAGCAGCAGCAGCTTATGGGTCTCTAGTCACCTACAACACTCTTCTCTCATCAATAGCGGGTACAGCTTTGTATTCACTACTTGCCATAATGGCCTATAGAAGCAGTGGGCGATCATTGAGAGATGTCACATTGGGAGGAATCTCTACAAGTAAGCCAGGTCTCTTGCGAGAGGTAGAAGTTAGTTCTGTAAGTCCACTTCGAGCAATTATTCGAAAGGATTTGAAGCTAGCAACAAGAAACATTGGTTCAGCATTTATCTTTGCAATCCCGATTTTCCTTGTTATTGTTCTATACCCAATGCTACAGCATTGGAGGGGTGATGCAGGATTTCTAAGGAGTTATGCCGCACTTACAGCTGTTGAATATGGAAACCTATTTGGTGGGATATCACTAGTTTCAATTCTAATGTTCGACACTCAAGGTGCTTCGATACACGAGGGTCTCCCGGTGAGTTCTCGACTAACACTGAGATCAAAGACTAGGATCATGATGGTCGCCTACACTCTAATGATGATTGCCCTGAGTATAGTCGTCATGCTCAACTCTCCAATATCACCGCTATTGGTGTTGATACCTATTATACAGATGCCTTGTGGATATGTAGTAGGGATGGCTGTTGGAGGAATGGTATTCAAGGTCAGAGGTGGAGGTCGAGCAGTGGCTGTGAATATAACAGCTGACCAAGCAATGGGATTCTTGGCGGCTGCTACAGGGGCATTGGTTGGAATCGCACCTCTCGTAGGATATGGTCTAACAATGATTGCAACAGGATCCCATGTCCTCAGTCTTTCAAGTCAAGGAATAATTGTCTTGATAATGATTCTTGCAGCTTGGAGATTAATCCCCAGAGTCCTGAAAGATTGAACGTAACTCCCCAATGGTCGGATTAATCTACAC
>JASFEF010000185.1:0-5669 GCA_050124975.1 Candidatus Thorarchaeota archaeon
CCTCAGTGTTGATCCTGTCACGGAGCTCGGCCATGATTGATTTCAAGGTGTCGGGCATCTAGACTCATCTAAGGAGTGTATTGCCTCTTCAAAAGGATTGTCAGAAACCAGGATTCACTCTTCAGGCTCCATCTCAGCAGCCATCTGAGCCATCTCTTCAAAAAGAGCAAGTGTCTTCTTGGCTTCCTCTGGCTTCAACCGCTCGATGGCATAGCCTGTGTGGATGATGACATACTCTCCCACCTCTAGATTAGGCAGGAGTGACACACAGACCCTCTTACTGGCGCCACCGAAGTCCACCTGGGCATAGTCGCCATCAATTGATTGCACCAGGGCAGGAACAGCCAGACACATTGTATTGCACGACTCACTCACCGAACGTCGTCTTTAGAATCTTGTGACATGGTCGAGCCTAGCTCACGTATCGATGGAATACTCCCAGCTCATCAGCAGTTCTGAAAGCCAGTTCCATCTCATGTGGAAGAACCGGTCGAGCAATGTCAGAGAAGCGCTCTTTCTCGTGACGAACACGGTGCTCAGGGCGATACTGACCCATGATGTTCACCATGCAGTTGGGCATATTCTTTGAGACCCACTTGAGAATTGGGATAGTACAGCACTCCACATGGTTTGGCATGACTAGATGACGGATGATGACCTCGCCTGAGTCGTATGCGATCAGATGGTTTCGTGAGACCACATCAAAGTAGTTCTTGACACCAGACAGACGCTCAGCACACTCGTTGTTCCCATACTTGAAGTCAGGGAGCCAGACATCAAAGACATCGAAGAGAAGCTGCATGGTTTCCTCAGAGCAGTAGAGGTTTGAGTTCCATAGTTGCGTCACATTAGAGGTCTGATAGACCTGGGAAGCAAGGATGGTGTGAGTGTTTGGTATGGGGTCTCCGCCTACGTAGTTAATGTTCAACGCACCATCACGAAACAGAGCCTCTGCAATTGTTGCCAAGCCTTCGGGACCAACAGGTCTACCGGAGTTTGGGTTGGTTGAAATGTCATTGTTCTGGCAGAAGACGCAACCAAAACAGCACGATGAGAAGAAGATAGTGCCGCTCGGAACAAGTGGTGCCTCTTCGCCAGTATGGAGAAACGCTGACGATACCCTTGATGCGGCACCTAGCTTACACCATCCGAGTTCATCACGAGTCCTGTCCGCACCACATTTCCGCTCGCAAAAGTGACAGTCAGCAAGAATTCTGTGTGCGATCTCTATTTTCAAGTTCAAGAAGTTTCGCTCAAGAGGAGAAACAGGTCCAGGAACTTCCTCACTTGCATCAGTCTTCTCAACGAGTTCAGTGAATCTCAGAGAGTCAGCCTTGTGAACTCTCCAGAGTTCCTCTGTTGAAGAGTCCAGTGGTATTTCACATACCTGAGTCTTGGCGAGAAGATACTTTGCAGTTCTCTCTTGGTCAATGATCTTTCTATACCTGGAGAGTCGGCGAACCACCTCAGGGTCACTCCAAGCGCGTTTTGCATCAGGACGAATCAATCTCCACATAGCACTACAACAACAGGCAACTATCGATAAAAGGTCTATGAGAGAGGTCAGTTTAGTCAAATCATTGAGTGAGTCGAGCTCTGCACTATGTGAGCAATCGTTGCAGCCAGAACAACTGTACGATGTTTTAGCCACAAGGGGGTGATATTGTGAATACCCCCTACAATTTTCCGCGATGCTAGCAGACCAGACTGTACTGGAGGAACAGAGGAAAAGACACACTGTTCCGAGATTGTGTCCTCGTCAACAAACCAGTCCTTGAACTCCTTTGCGCGTGTCTGATTTCTCTCTGGATGATTGAAGTCATCGAGCCTCAGCCAGTTAAGTGCGAAGACAGCATCAGCATCTTTGAGAGACCCCTCAAACTCATTCTCCTCCTCGAACAGGACATTGGAACACATCGAGGTGTCTCGAGCAACTCTACGAACTCTGTTGAGAAAAGAGAACTCGGATGGTGTTACTAGTCGAACATTAGCACCAAATGCGAGGGCGGCAATCAACAGGCTATGTGCAGGAGCGGGATTCACGAAGGAGCCTCCAAATCCCCATGTCACTACTATCTGTTTCCCGGAAATCCCGTCTAGACGAGTTTCAAGACCCAGGAGTGCTGTCAATGCGTCCTGCCATGCATAGACATCATCGTGTAGACTCACGAGTGGGACCTGAGAAACTTCTGCAAACTGATTCGTGAGAATTCGACCCTCTCCAAAGGTTTCGCTGCTTGAGAAAGCCGTCAGTAGTATGTCCACAGCCATACTTGACATCCTTACAGAGTCCAACATCGCATCTGTGGACAAAGTTGTCGCATCGTTCCATCCCAGGTCAATGAGATTGTGACCAAGACGAGCAGCAGTTATGTCTGTGATCTGAGCTTCAAACGGTGATTCTCCATGGAAAATCCGGCCAACGACTTTGACCTTAGTCAATGCCTCGAGAACTGTTGAGAAACCAGATGAGTCGATGGACTTGGCTATTTGGATAATGTCTTGAAGCATTGGTCTGCTAGGTAATACATCATTCTGGGGAATCATCGCTGATGAACATCGTGTAACAGTCACTGATAATTTGTTTCCTAGGGGCTCTTTGTAGGCAAACCATATCAGGAGAGATGAATTCAGTCAAACGAGAGTGCTGAACATCATGAAGAAGCTGCTAGTAACTCTGACTCCTGCGGAGAGTAAGAGGCTCATTGCAAAAGGTCTACTTGCCACAGATATCGTACAGAAAGCCCTGAAGGAGGGATACCTATGTATAACAATGGGTACAACCTCAGGCTATCTAGCCGAGGAGATTCTTGGAGAGTATGACAAAATACGTCACATTGCAGGGATTGTCGTTCCAAAGGGTTTGGCAGTCACTGATGGAAAGTCGCGAGCATTTGATGCCATCTTCCACAAGGGTAAGTATTTGGACAACAAGAAAGTGATTGATGTTGTCGATAAGATGGATTCAGAGGATGTGATTATCAAGTCAGCAAATGCCCTCGATGAGAACTACGTTCCAATAGTTCTGCTTGCTCATGATACAGCTGGAACAATTGGTACGTTCATCGGACCAGCAGCAACGAAAAACATCAAAGTAATTGTGCCCGTTGGGTTGGAGAAATCAATCCCAGTCGCTTACGAAGAGTTCATTGGGCAGTTTGGGAGAGATGATTGGGACTATGCTATTGGCACCCCGGTTGGGGCCATCGCTCTCACCCAGGCTATTGCATTCACTGAGATTGAGGCTATTGAAGCCCTCTTTGATGCAACAGCAGTCCCAATTGCTGCGGGTGGTGTCAACGGCGCAGAAGGTTCAATAAGCCTATTTATCGAGGGTGGAGATGACGAAATCGTAAAAGCATACGATTTCTTCACGGACCTGAAGGGCGAACCTCCCTTTCCACAAGTCGATCGTGTGATGTGATACTGGAGCCTCGGATAATGCAACAAGAAGTCGTCATCACAACAGAAGGCCTCTCGAAGGTTTTCGAGCAGGGTAAAAAACACGAAGTGACTGCGCTTGACAAAGTGAGTCTTGACATTAGACGAGGAGAGGTCTTTGGACTCCTGGGACCAAATGGCGCAGGAAAGACCACGCTCATCCGTATTCTGGTGGGACTTCTTACACCAACTGAGGGAAGAGCTGAGGTCTTAGGCAAAGATGTCACTGAAGACATTGACTACATTAGAGAGAGAGTGGCATTATTACCTCAGGAGGCGGGAATCTATGACCGACTTACTGCTAGAGAGAATCTAGTCTTTTATGGTGGTCTCTATGGTATTCCTGAGGAGGTTCTTAACGAAAGAGCAGACAACCTTCTCGACATAGTTGGTTTGCGTGAGAAAGAGGACTATCAGGTCAAAGGGTTTAGTGGAGGGATGAAGCGAAAAGTTTTGGTCGCACGGTCACTCATCATTGAGCCTGAGATAATCTTCATGGATGAGCCCACAACTGGTGTTGACACTATTGGTGCGCGTGTTGTGCGAAATCTCCTCAAAAAGCTGAGTGCTGAGAGGGACCAGACAATCATTCTCACAACACATGACCTCAATGAGGTTGCAGAGCTGTGCCATAGAGTGGGGATATTGGACAAGGGCAAGCTTGTCGCTATTGGTAAACCATCCGAGCTTGAGGAGAAATTCAAGGCAGCCAACCTTGAGGAAGTATTCACTGGTTTAGTCACAGGTGAGGGGGTGTATAGCGAGTGAAGAGTAAGAAGAAGTCACCTAACGAAACGACAAAGACGAAGTGGCTTCTCAAGAAAGAGGTGAAGACGGTCCTTCGATCTCGTTGGCTTCTGCTGGGTTTCATAATCAGTCCCCTCTTTGCATGGCTGTTCCAAGGTGTGTTTTTGAACTTCCTATTTGCAACAGCTGTAGAACCAGAAACCGTTTACATTACTGTGGAAGATGAGGGCCCCTGGGGTCATTATATCTATGACAATTTCAACTACATATATCAAAATGAAAAAAACAAATCCATTGACGAACAACAACTCAAGTTTGTGGATTTTATCAATGTTACGAGAAGTGAAGGACAAACATTATGGGATAATAGGACAGCACCAGTGTGGATATACATACCTGCAAACTTCACGGAGGTATTTGAAGCAACCAATTGGACAGTATTGACAATCTATGTGAACTCAGCGAGTTTCAGAGCATCAGCAGCATATGAGAGAATCAAGTTTTACGCTCAATACTGGATGAGGGCAACTGAGTTGTATGTGCAACAGATTACACCTCCTGCTGCTGAAGCGAGCTATGGACACCAGTTGGCAATTTTTCTGGTCATGATCACATCAGTGATGGCTCCAAGCCCGTACATAAGCAAGTCTTTTGCTGGAGAACGGGAACGACACACGTTAGAAGCTCTTCTAGTTGTTCCCATGAGCCGAATCAGAATTTTAGGAGCAAAGCTCGCCGCAGGACTGTTGTTGACCATGTTCTATTCTACATTCACAGTGGTAGGAATACTTGCATACAACCTCCTTGTAACGGTCAGGGGATCTGGAAGTATTGGAAGTCAGATTCAGTTCTATAGCGTTGAAGTTACATCTATTCCACTGATATTCTTCTGCCAATTTTTGATACTACTCTGTGCAATAGGTATAGGTGTAGTGATTTCTACAATGGCGAAGGACCAAGCCTCCTCTGAGTCAATCAACAACCTTGTACTCCTTGTCCCAACAATGGTCATCGGCATACTAGGATTCGCAGGTAGCCTCAGCCAATTGAGTGGTGTGTTCGGCTTCTTAGTAATGTTGATTCCATTCAGTCATGCAATCATGTTCCTTAATGGAGTCTTATCACCAGCTCCAAACCCAATTAGCCTGATAATCAATATCGTGTATATGTTAGGCTTTACCATAGTATTCTTGATACTTGGTGCCAAGGCATTCGAACGTGAAGCAATAATTGCCTAAAGGACCGGCCACTTGGGGCGATTATCTAACCCAGCCCGTTCCATGAGAGCTGCACTGTGTTTCCTAGCATTTCTCATGACGGTTTCCTCATCAAGTGTCAGAAGATGTTTGTCTTTCATAAGGATGCGACCGTTGACAATCACTGTATCTACGTAGTCCCCACTCCCTGAATAGACCAGATTGGACACAGGATTAGTATGTGGCGTCAGGCTCAATTCATGCAGATTGATCAGAATCACATCA
>JASFEF010000186.1:0-5571 GCA_050124975.1 Candidatus Thorarchaeota archaeon
ACGTGATTTTGAGTGTGACCGGTTACAATGGCAATAGGAGGTACACTGTGCAATCATTGACATATATCTCATTATTGTGATATAACGTTCAATCTCATCGAGTTGTGTTGTACAAACATAAACTGATTTTCGAACATAGTAACAGAATATTCACTTTTCCAAAGATGACAGTTCTTTTTCATATTGTAACTGTAATAGGGGACTTAGGGTTCATCTTATGTCAGTTTGCACTATATCAGGTTTCAAATATTACTTTTTGAAAAGATAGGCTAATTAATCTATTTATGCCTAGAATAATATGACACAGTAGTTGTCATGAGGTGTAATTTCACGTGAAAGAACATGAGGAAAATGAGCGAAAGCTCTCCTTCAAGTGCTGCATCCCACGTAATATGTCATCATGCACCGACGATGATTTGCGGCTTAGTATGGCCACCCTGAAGAACGCAATCATCAACATTACAGTTTGTATGAATAGAATCGATAATGAGCTTAAGGAGAGAGGGGCTTCAACAAGCTATTTCAAAAGCCTTAGAGAGAAGGAATCACCCGAGCTCTTGGAGTTAGCCACGATAAGAGAATGAGTTTGTATCTATTCCATTTTCATCCTTCTCAAACTAAAGAATGTCCAAAGAGATATTAGGTTTGACTATTATTTGATTAATAGTCCGAGAGAGGATGAGCGTGGATCGTTTTGAAGTTGATAATAAGGCAGATTATGTTGCATCATGGATATCATATCTGTCCACTGCCACAGGTATTCTGAAGGCAATAGGAAAAGAAGTCGATATCGTTGATGTTGGAGGATATACTGGATATGCCTTCCATCTTAACACATCAAAAGGGGTGACATGCCCATCTGCTCCTACAGTGGCTCCTTTCAAAAAGTTCGTAGAGGGTCTAGAATCATTTGGATGGAAGATTGAGCAGAGTTGGGAAAGTCCTGGATATGGTCCAAGTGATGATGATCAACAATTAACCAGGGTGAAAGATTACTTTTCAGAAATCAAGAGTACGATATCCAAAACCCGTAGGCCTGTTGGTATTTGGGGTGTGCCCAATGTGCCAGAATTCGGAATTGTCAATGGTTTTGAAGATGACAAGTATATTGTGAGCACATTCAGAAACCTGCCTAGTATGCCCCTTGATGATGACCCAATTCCGTATCAAAATCTTCACGCGCTTGGCGGGCTATTCAAGATGGTCTTCAAGGAACAAATTGACGCTAAGGATGAATCAGTCCGCGACAAGGAGGCAGTCATGAGAGCTGTAGAGGTTGCTAAGGGTGCAGAGATGATTGAGGGTTATGTGTCTGGACCAGATTCATTTGATGATTGGGCACATACACTGGAGGCAGGAGTAGTTCCAGAATCAGAGGAGGAGAGCCAAGAAATCAAAGGCTTCACTCAGTTAAACTATCATGGAAACTCATACGTTGCCGCATGCACACAAGAAGGACTTGGTCTGTCTGGAATATTCCTTAGAAGATTAGCCGACCGATACAAAGGTAAAAGATTCAGTAAGAATTTGACCAAGGCATCTGAGGATTACAAGACAGCAGCAGCCTTAATGAACGAATACACAGAGCTCTTTCCATTCAGTCACGAAAGGAATTGGAATCCTGAAGAGTTCCCTGATGAAAAGAGATCAAAGGGATCGGAGCTTCTCAGAGAAATCAGACCATATATTGAGTCTGCTATAGCCCAGATGGAGGAAGCTATCAAGAACTGGAAATAGGAGATGAACATTGTGTCCAATCTAGAAGAAGAGGTAGACAGTATAGAAGAGATTGCTAGCAAAATCTATGATGCTATCTTTGATGGGCTTGATACTGTTGAACTTGAGGGTGAGGCTCATCCCATAAAAAAGACTTCAAAGAGTAAGGTGCGACTGGTTGAGAAAGATGGTTTCACCTTCATTGAGCAGAATCCCCACAAATCATCAAGATGGGCAAAGCTTGCTCAAGAGGGTCATCAAATAATGTGGGTCATGCGAGGACGCCAATACCTGGCTCAGATTAAAGATGGAAAGTTCTTGAATCTGAAGAGGAAATGAAGAAACGCATCATCCTCTATTGCCGCTGATTGGTACAAACAAAGAAGATAGAGGAGTCCTCCTGAATTAGTTTTCAAGAAGACCTCTAAGAATCTCTTCTGCTCTATCCCGAACCTTTCTAGTCATCTCCGCATCCATGTAGCCCTTGTAGTAATTCAATGTGATAGTTAACCTACCACCGACCGTGGCAACACCCGGTACAATTTCCATTCCCAATGCTGCAGCTGGAGCAAAGAACGCTCGCTCTATCTGCATGCCAGGAATTTCATCAGGTATGTCTAATTTCCCAAGATTGGTGCTCATGATAATTGGAGAATTGCTAAACATCCTTTCTCCGAACTTCTTAGCTACACCTTCTGTTCGACTTGCAAACTCTGAGAGTTTGTCGTATCGACTCTGATGTGGTTCAACTTGATCTCCAACGAGCGCAACTACGATGGCATCAACGAGAGTCTGGTCCAGAACAAAATGGTCCGCACCAGTGTTGAAGATTTTACTGCCTTCCAGTTGCTTTCTTACATCTTTGTGATATGAGCGAATATTGTCCCAAAGTGATTTTCCATCTCGATATTTGAAATCAAGGAAAGACCCACCAGCATAGAATCCCACTCCATCACTACAATCAACAAGCAGTCTCTTTCGAGCGTCAACTGTAGTTGCTACCGAAGTCTTGTCTGCTTCTCGACCCACAGCGTCTATTCTTGCCTTCACAAATGTCACAAGAATTGTTGAGTTGAGAGTGACTTTGTTTATCCGAGAAATCTCAACAAGTTTCTGAGTTTCCTCTTCATTGAACTCAATTATCTCTAATCCGAATTCGGTGTTCTTCCACGTTGCCTCCCAAATATTGACCAAATCTTCTTCATCGAAGAGAACTTTTTCTTCATCCCAATTCTTGTTTACACGACCTATCAACGATGCTCTAACCTTGCCTACGGCTGCACCCTTGGGAAAAATCTCAGGTGTCATTGGAGGCTTTTCTGGAAACTCTGATGGTTCACGATTGGGATCTTTGAGATGTAGCAGAATCTCTCGAAGGGCAAACTCGAGTGAACGACCATCACTAATTGAGTGATGGCAATAAATCATTAGTTCAGACACATCGTTTCCCTGAACTAGAATAACACGTGTTAGTGGACCCTTAGATGGTCTTAGAGGTACTGCATGCTCTTTATTGAGAACTTCAATCCAAGAGCTATCAGATTCTCTCGGATATATCTTCACAGGGACCTCTTCGGCTCCCTCCGTCGTGGACCAATGAACATCATGGTCCTCCCATTCCAATCTAACTCTAAACAGAGGGTAGGTGACGAGTACTTTCTTGACAGCAGCTCGCAAGGCCTCCTCAGATACTTGACCTCGAAGTCTTAGTACAAGTGAGATGTCCGATGTCGGAGAAAAAAGAAACCGTCTCTCTTGTCTGGTGACTTCTCTTCTGTACGGTTTATTGTCATGTGTAATTGTCATTATCTTCATGCATGACTATATTTCGTAACTTTTAAATATTTGCGAAATAAGCAATATAGTGAATCATCGAGAGACACCAGCCATGACATTAGAGAAAATCAAACGTGAATTCGTCAGACACATGGAGACGATTCGTGCAACTGATCCCTATCCGAAGAATTTCATGGGGTGTCTCATTTCGATAATAATAGAGCCTGAACCAATTAGTCAAGAACAGATTGTTGAGCTAACAGGCTACTCCCAGTCTACTATTTCCCAAACACTCCATAAGCTGCAATATCTAATGCCAGTTCGGACAATCCGCAAAAGAGGCGATCGGAAGCATTATTATTTCTATGAAGGTTCTCCTGAAAGGTTTGTACTTGATCTTTGGCAGAAGCGTGTGGAAGCCCAGGCGATAAGTTTCCAAATGATAGAACCAATGATAGAGCATGTGAGTGACAAAGCAGGTCGAAGTATTGCATTCAAACGCTTCTCAGACTATCTCAAAAACCTGAGGTTGTATCTACGACTAATAGATGAGGTTCGAAATAGAGGTATCGAAGAATTCAAACAAATCCTAGAAACGGGACTCGATCAAAAGGATATCGTATCTAAGAAGAGTCCAGAGTATACAGCTTTTCTTGAAGTGCTTAGAAGTATATCATACGAACCCACTAATGACAAATCAAAGGCATATCTAGAATTTAAGAATGAATTCTTCACCTCTGTTAAAACGAATCTTAATCCCCTCTTTTCACAGGCAGTAGCAAATCAGATGATAGTGATTCATAGTGTCTTTCTTGAAGGTTGCATTACACAAGAACAGCTTGAGAATTCCACACCACTTCCGCGGAGCACGATTTCAGAAGTTCTTTCAAATTCTGTGAAAGTGGGTGTCATCAAGGTTTCCAAAAGAGAGGGGTCTCGAATCAAGCTATACCAACCAGCCATTTCCTTCGCTGATTTCATACTTGGCAACTACGATTTAGTAGAAAGACAGATAGATCAGATTTTCCCTCGATTATTGGAGTTTATTCAAAGGACACGAAAGCTACGTCCGAGGAAAAAACAGACAAAGCAGTTTCTGGATATAATTTCTAATATCAAAAAAGCATATTCATTCACTCAACAGTTCACTCGTAGAATGAAGGTGGAAACTGTTCGCAAACTGAAAGAGGAATTTGATCGAGGGTTTGTATTCATCTGATACACAAACCCAAAGTCCAAGCTTCTCGTTTCCAACGAGGGATGATATTATCAGGGGGAACTATGTGGGTATCTTGTTATGATAGAGGTCTCTTCTGACACTGCAAGAAAATTCATCCTAGATGTTCAAGGACTTCGAACAACCAAACCTTCGAAATCAGTCATGAGTGTTGCGAAGAGAATCCACAGTATTCAGATTGACACGATGTCGGTGGTATCACGGAGTCATAACCTGATTACATACAACAGATTTCCAAAATACAAAGAGGGAGATGTCTGGAGATATCTCAGAAGCGGGAAACTTTTCGAATATTGGTCACATGCATTGTGTTTGATACCTATAGAGACCTATCCTTTCTATGCCAAGAAGATGGAGTATGCCAGAAACACAACCAAGGGCTATTATCAAAGATTTGGCGTGAAGATGAAAGATACTGTGAAGAAAGTCTATCAGTACATCAAGAAGAAAGGAGTCGCCTCGAGTTCTGATTTCAAGGGCGAGAGTCTTGGGTGGGGAGGGTCTCTTGAGAGTAGGTCCATGCAGTACCTTCACTATACTGGACAAATCATGATTGCATACAGAAAGAACTTCCAGAAGTTCTATGACCTGACAGAGAGAGTACTTCCTCCTAGTATCGATTCCAATCCAATGGAAGATTCAGAACTAGCTCTCCTCACAGTGGAAACCACTCTTCAATCATTGGGACTTGGAAACCATCAGGACATCCGCACATATATGGGACGCTGGCCAGCTCAGTTTCTATGGAGTGGTCGAAGACCCAGAATCGATAGCTATCTGGAGGAGCTCGTTCGTGAAGGCAAGTTAGAGCAAGTATCAATCAAAGGCGTGAGATACCCCTA
>JASFEF010000187.1:0-5486 GCA_050124975.1 Candidatus Thorarchaeota archaeon
TGGCACTAAATACTTCTCCTTTTGTTCCTCAGTGCCATAACGGAGAATTGGGATTGCAGAGAGAGTACAACTCGCTCCAAACATCATGGTGGCCGATGGACAGACGGCAGAGATTTCTTCTCCAGCAATCAGCTGATACATGAACGGTTTTTCAGAACCACCATACTCCTTGGGAATAAGAAGCCCTGACAAACCAAAATCTCCAAGCTTCTTGAAGTAACTTCGATAGTCAAAATCGGGTGTAGTGATTGTGTCTACAAGGGGTTTGATTTCTTTGTCAACCCACTCGCGAACCTTTGAGCGAAATGCAAGCTCATCATTCGTGTACAGCAGAGGTTCATCATTCATCTGAGTCATATTTCAGCACCCGTTATCAGATTCATTTGATTAGACGACCGCTCACAGTTTAGAAGCTCTTAAATCTCCTCTCATAGCCGACCAATCCCTGCTAGAATAATCGAAGCACAGGAGAATCAGAATACCTATGCGTTTCTTCGGTCATCTCATCAAGGGTGAGAAAACAAAACCAGTTCCAGGGAAGACTAGCTTCTTTCCGAACATGAACAAGGCAATAGGAGATCCAAGACTGCTCTATGCTATGGCACTGAAAGAGCAAAGCTCGCTTAGCAAATTTGCAGCTCGGTATTTCTCTGGTCAATTACCAGAAAAAGTTCCAGAAATTCGATTGTTGAAGGATTACATCAGAGTTCATGGATATCCAGAAGCATCTAATGATGAGATTCAGGAGATGATGTTTGCAGAGTATGCAATTGGTGGAGCTAAAGAAGCGGCTGTTGCGTGTGAAGAAGCACACTCAATTCGTCACCTTATGCACAAAGAGTATCATGAGAAGGGCAAAGGTCTCACACTAAAGGAACGTGCTGAGAGTCTGATTAAGGTGGGGGAAATCCTGTGGAAGCACTTCAATGATTTTAAAGAGATTGGAATTGCAGAGGGTACTCCTGTCAAGCTGTTCGACTGGCAGACCGAAGGTGTGTTCAAGACACTACACAAGGAGCACATAGACTTCGCAAGCTCCAAGATTGAAACCAAAGAGATCCCGAGTTCCGAAGAGGGCGAACGCACAATCCTCAGTCGTTATCCATTCGGTGCAGTGGGCATCTTTCCTCCATATAATGCAGCCATTGGTCTCGGAGGCATGGCAATCATATCCAGCTACTGGGCAGGGAATGCGACAGTAACCAGAACTCCATCCAAAATGCCTCTGACCAACATGGAGCTTGCATATGTCTTGACGGAGGCAATAAACGAACTAGACTTCCCTGGTAGTGCCTTTCAGTCAGTCATTGGTCCAGCTCGGAGTATAGCTCGGTATATGGTGAACGAGTCCCCATTGAATGCGATGGTGTACTATGGTGATTCAGATATTGGTCTTGAATTGATGTCACAAGCTGTAAGAAGAGGTCTCCATTTCATTCCAGAGTTAGCAGGCAGTGGAGCTAGTCTTGTATGGAAGGATGTTGATATCGACAAAGTGACAGACTACATTAACCATGCACGGTTCTTTGGCTCTGGACAAATCTGCTTGGCTGCCAAGAGACTCTTCCTGCATGAAGCAATCTATGACGACTTCATAGATAACTTGGTAGATAAGAGTGAGAAGCTAAACGTAGGTCTCCCAGAAGACCCCAATACAGACCTACCTATCATAGGTGCTCGAGCACTCTATCAGAACATCGACATGATACAAGAGGCTGTAGGTAAGGGAGCCAAGATTGAGGCTGGAGGTTACCGACTAAACGCTAATGGAGAACACGATGAGTCAGGCATTTTCTACAAACCAACTATCCTCAGTGATGTCCCATTGGACTGCAAGATGTGGTACCATGAAACTTTTGGTCCAGTCCTGCCGGTGATGAAAGTAAGCACTTTTGAAGAAGCCATCAATCAGGCAAACAACTCACCATATGGCCTTCGAACATCCGTGTATAGTGATGATCCAGAAATTTGGGGACGTTTCTTCGATGAGATTGAAGCTCCTGGTATTGCTGTCAATACAGACCATCTACACTTTGATGACTACTATCCGCATCTTGGAGGTCTGAAGACCAGCGGGCTCTTTGGTGGAAAATACTTCTACGAGGTACTCACCTACTTGAAGTACATGCACCTACCGTCATAGGAAACGTTCATACTTCTGAACTAGCATACCCTCTGTCTGTTCGTACGGATCGCCCCAAGGATGAAAACCATACTTCTGCATGAGTTTCTCGCCGATTTCCTGACCGACAAGAATGTTACAATAGTTACGTTTGCAACCGTGAGCACGGCCAAATTCTGCAAACTGCATATACATGGCTGACGCAAGACCTGTGGCTCTGCATTCAGGGCGTACTGTTTGATGTTCTCCATAGAGCCCTTCATCAGTGATTTTGGCTTTGTAGAGACCCACGATTCTTCCTTGGAGTCTAGCTCCAAAATAGTGGTAACCATTTCTCATATCTTCGATGATTTCCTTTGGAGAATACATCCTCTGTTTGCGCCAGTGCTCAGGATATTCTGACGCTAACGGCCAGACCTGCCTGAAGAGCTCTGAGATGTCATCTGCGTCACTTTCACCAAATTCAATGATGCGGATCTCTTCAGCAGGAAACTCTTCCATGATTCTCACAAAATAGGCTGTTTTCAGGGCTATAACTGCTAGGTTTCAGCTCATTTCTAGTTCTGAGCAGCCCAGTCATACGCTTCTTGATTTGGTGTACATCCACCACATTTGTGGCATCCAGCAACTGTGTTTTCCGGATTTAATCTAGTATTGTAGAGAATGGAACCGAGTTTCTTGTAGAAATCAACCGACATTTCGAGATTACCAACATACGTCGGTGTGTAGTCAGCCAGCTGGCTTCCACGAGAGGGGCGAACAGGTGTTACAACAGGCAAAACACCAACTTCTGCTAATTCTTCAACTAGTGCCAACGTTTTCCCTAGATCCTCTCCAAGACCATGTAACAAAAAAGTGCTGACATTCCCTCTGTCAAAGAAATCGAGAGCGTGTTGCCAGCTTCTCCGATATAGGTCGAGTGGACCATATTGAAACTTGCCGGGGCACATCTCCTCTCTGACTGATTCGTCAGCACTCTCAATATGCATTCCAACAGCATTAGCACCTGCATTGGCAACATCACGAATCATGTCTTTCTCTACAAGAGGTTCAAACTGGATTCCAATTGGGATGTTGCTGACTTCTCGTATTGCTTCGATAATCCTGATCAGTGGTCTGAGACCGACATCCGGAGTTTCGGGAGTTCCAGTTGTTAACAGAACATCCTGAACTACACCTTCACGCTCAGCCGCACGTAGAACCTCAACGAGTTGTTCTGGTGTCTTTTCTAGGACTGTGTCACCAGACATGTGTGAAGTAGGGATTGTGCAGAATTTGCACTGAGTACCATGGGTCCAATACCTACATGCCTGATAGACTGTTGTCGCGAGGGTCTTGGTTCCATGTAACAGAGCAAGTTTGTAGTAAGGGATGCCATCCTCTGTGGTCATATCATAGAATTTGGGTCTTGGTACGTTTCTCAGTTCTACCTCCTTGTCATAAATCCATATTTTTGGATCATCTGTAGGTTCAAGCGATGCAGAGCTGTACTGGTCAGCAAGCTCATCTTGTCTGATTGGGACTCCACAAGGTTTTCCATTTGGAAGTACAAAATATCTACTGCCAACAGGTCCTGCGCCCCCCTTTCGACCACTCCATTGGTCCTCAGGCAACCTAGCCCCCTCTGTCAAGAGGCGCACCTTCAGCCGAAGTAACCCTTCCGCATCCATGTTGGTCACAAAACCCTATTCTCCAATCCTAATCTGTCTTCACATCACGGCCCTTACTAGCCCTCATTACAAACTCAGGTAAATCAAAAACTGTTAACGCTCCTTCGGCCTGTCCACTAAGCATCTCCTTGCAAAATGGGCAAGATGTAACTAGGTATTTCGCATCGATGTTGGTTGCTTGACGAATTCTTTCAGCTCCAATTTTCTTGGCATACTCAGGAAACAATGTTCTGAGACCTGCTCCATTTCCACAACATGCTGCATTGTCTTTGTTTCTTTCCATTTCGACAACAGGAGAGCCTGATACTTGTTTAATCACCTTACGAGGCGGGTCATAGATACCTGAATGACGTCCAAGATGACAAGGGTCATGAAAAGTGATGGGTCCATCAAATTGACTAGTGGGTAATTTCCTGAGTGATTTTTCTAAGAACTCGCTGATGTGTCGAACAGACTTGTTCAGCTCAAATCCATTCTCAAGGTAATCAGTGGTTAGCGCACGATAACACCCTGGACATGTGACTAGTATCTCTTCAGCATCGATATTGTTCAAAACCTCGACATTATGGGATGCTAGTTCAAGACCTGCATCTTGATTTCCGGTCCTGAACAACGGACTACCACAGCACCATTCATCTGGTGTCAACTCAACTGAGAATCCTAGCTGCTCCAGAACAGACACCGTGTCCTGAGCGCTATCCTTCTCTCGATATGCAGCTGTGCAGCCAGTGAAGTAGAGGACCTTCTTTCCCTTAGACTCATCGATCTCAATCCAGCCATTCCTCTTAGAGTGGTCTTCCCCAAATGGATTGTGAGAATCTCTAATTAGACCTGCAAGTTTGTTAATACCCTCTGGCTGTTTTTTTGCGGCTACAAGTTCACGTCGTTTGATCTCAACGAGTGTTGCAATGTCTATCTCCGGTTTACACCATGTTAGGCAGTGACTACATTCCAGACATTGGTAAAGAACTTCCACCCCACGCTCATCAATCTCGCGGGTGCCAGTTATCTCTAAATGCATCAGGAGAGCACGACTATGAGGAGTTGGAGCATCAGACCTCCACGCGAAGAATGTGGGACAAACATGCCTACACATCTTAGAACAACTTCCACACATCCGTACCTGATCTGCAATGGTTTCTGAATCCATTACTCACGCACCCCCAATCCTAGCTTTCCAGGATTCATTATACCATTGGGGTCCATGACCTCTTTGATCTTCTTCAAGACACTGAAACTCGACCCAAGCTCATCCTCTGTGTAGGTACTACGAGTGAGTCCAATGCCATGTTGATGACTCATTGCACCTCCCTCGCGATGGCATGCAGCGACTCCATCATCCCAGATTCGTTGGTAGGTTTCCCAAGCTTCTTCTGCTGTTGGTTGCGATGAGTAGAATATCATGTAGAAACTTCCTCCATTCTGATACATGTGAGAGAAATGACACAGAACAGTGGCATCATGAGCTTCCATCGCTTCTTTCATTGCGGAATAAATGTTCTCAAGCTTGTCGTAGGTTGCGACTATATCGATGGTGTCGACAACCGTAAATCCTGCAGTCTTGATCCGAGTAGGATAGTACATGTCGTATCGATGCTCCCACCATCGCTTAGCTGGTCCTTCCCCTTGATCAGTTCCGCCTTCATCAAGACACAGCTCGAGAGACCGAGCTTCATCAATCTCAACTTTCTTTA
>JASFEF010000188.1:0-5447 GCA_050124975.1 Candidatus Thorarchaeota archaeon
TCACTCCACCAAACCCCATGAGAACATCCATAACAAATGGCGTAAGAGTCAAGGCATTGACGCTCAGTATGATAGCTGCAATGATTCCAAGTTCTACAATCGCGTGACCAACCATTGGTAAAATACCATGAAGTCTCCCACGTTTACTTGCTTGTTGTACTACAGCTGCTGATAGAGGTCCAGGTGCAAGTGCTCCAGTGAGTGAGAGAGCAAACCAAGCAACAAGAACCTCAAAGACTGCCATTCATACTTCCTCTGCAGGAAACTGGATAGAAACCAAAGAAAAGCTTGGTGTTTGATGCGCAAATGGCTGAAAAGTGGTATTATTTGTAATACAACTACTAAAATTATGCTTGCCCAGAAACCCTTAATACAGTTCCAATTGAGCTGCGCTTTAACTCGGGGGTTACGCCTGTGATTCAGGTACAAATAACCGTACCCTATGAAAAGACCGAAGCAGTGTTTGATTTTATTGTTGACACCTTGGGTGTCAAAAATGTCACGAAGATGAACACTGACAATGCCCACCTACTGCAATTCAGGATTTCAGATGCACAAGTGAATGACGCAATTGAGAAACTGAAGAGCAGAGGTGTTGGAGTTGAATATGGATTCATTGACATCATTGACCTGAAAGCTACTCTTCCTCGTGTAACTGAAGAGGTCAGCGATACTAAGATACAGAGAGATGCCACACTCGCAGTCGAAGAGATCTATGAGAATGTCAAGAAGCAGGCATCATTGAGCTTTGACTTCATCGCCTTCTCAATCTTGGCAGCTGCAATGGCTGGCTTTGGACTGTTACAGAACAACACAACTGTGATTGTTGCCTCGATGCTGCTCTCTCCTCTGATGGGACCCATGCTCGGAGTAGCACTGGGATATGTTGTCAGAGATAGACAATTGTTCGTCAAGGGAACGGTAAATGAGCTGATCTCGTTAGGTCTTTCATTTGCAGTAGGAATCATAATGGCGATTATGTTCTTCATAGGTGGGTCAGCTGTTTTTGTCGGTGAAGTAGTAGCGGACATGGGTGCCGGGGTAGTCACAGAGGTCACACGTCGTGCTGGCTTCTCTTACATAGACGTTGGAGTTGCTTTAATCTCAGGACCTGCTGTAGCTGTGTCTGTGACGAGGGGAGACATGTCAAGTCTGGTCGGTGTTGCTATCTCAGCTGCTCTGATGCCCCCAGCGGTCAATGCAGCTTTGATGATTGCACTTGGTGCTTTTCACGCTAATTTAACGGTGATTAACATAGGGATTGGTTCTCTATGGTTGTTAGGGATGAACATCATCTTGATCGACTTGTCTGCAATAGTTATGTTCAGGATTAAGAAGCTGACACCCCTTGCTGCAAGGTCTGCAACATGGACAGCAGTCACCCAGTTCACAAAGACTCGCAAGGAGAGCCTCTATCACACACCAAGACAGGAACCGGAGGGGGCTGTGTTCACACCTGCTCCCACAACTGAAGGTGGAGCAGTTACAACTGAAGAAGAACCTGAGGAAAAGGCGGAAGAAACAGAAGAGAACGGATAGCTAGGGGATTTTCAACCTTGGTAGATCTAGTCTATCGTGTCACTTTCACAATACTATTTGTGTTCTTCTGGATAGTCAGAATCTACTACGTGAGAAAAACAAGAGACCCTAATGCTCCACGTTCACGCAAAGAACGTCGTGAAGCAATGAAGAAAGAGGGATGGACTGGAATAGCTATTGTCCTCCTCACCTACGTTGAGATATTCATAGTTCTTATCTTCCTTTGGGCTCCAAGTTGGATGGAGTGGGCGGGATTCATCTTTCCATTCTGGCTTCATTGGACTGGTGCGATTCTTATTCTCTGTTCTATTCCTTACATGATATGGGTTCATCGGACTCTTGGTCGACATTACTCCTATGCACTAGAAACAAAAGCTGAGCAGAAACTAATCACATCAGGCCCATATGCGAAAATTAGGCATCCTCTATACTCAGCGCATAATTTGTTCAATCTTGGTATGATCTTCCTGACCGCATATATTCCACTCATTGTTTTCGCGATTTTTGGAGTACCACTGACCTACGAAAGGATGAAAGATGAAGAACGTATGATGATTGAGCAATTTGGTTCTAAATATGAAGAATACATGCAGAAGACTGGTCGCATATTCCCAAAGCTATGAATCCTAGTATTCTCACTTTGGTATTCCCTAGGTATCACAAGAGGATATAGCATAGATTTTGGTTAACTTGGTTAACTCTGATGGAGAAATAAAAATGGGCGAACTCAAGAATAAACTGTTCAAAGGGCTCACAGAGCACGATATTCTAACATGGGAAGAAGGAAAAATGCAGTACGCACGAAAAATGGGTAGAAAAGTGACAGATCTTGAGTTTTTACGCTTTCTTCTAATGATGAATACATCTCCAAGGTCGACTAGGACAAAAGATGGTGTGTCAACCGACACACTACTGGATCGGTTTCGCAGTCATGGTTCAATGAATCCAGCAGGTGCAGTAGAACGAAAACCTGGTCAACGTCGAAGACTTTAGACCTTGATTCAATGGTCATGTGCCAACCCTTAAATGCTAAGATACCAACTGGTATCTTAGATATACTAGATTCTGATGTGGTTGTTGTACTCAACCATTGTTTAAGGAAAACTAGTGGGTCTATGAATTACCGGAGAACAAGTAATGGAACTGTACAAAAGTCAAGAAGTATTCCCTGATTGGACGTCAACATCAGGCATTGATTTCTGGCAACCAGATGACCTCTACATAGAGTGGATAACATTTCTCTATGGAATATGGGAGACGGTAGAATACCTCTAGATTGAAAGAAAAGGCAAACGTGGAATGATGACGAAGAATGTCACAAGGACCAAGTGATCTTGACAAAGTCTTCAAGGCTTTAGGAAATGAAACTCGCAGGAGGATTCTTCGCTTGCTTGCACAGGGGGAGAGGTACCCCTATGAGTTGAGCAAGGTCCTAGGATTGACACCTCGTGGTGTATTCAAACATCTTGAAGCTCTGCAAGAAGCAGGTCTCGTGGAGAGACAGCATGGTGAAAGCGAGGTCGGACCTGATAGGGTCTATTATCGCCTGAATGTCCGGTTTGGTTTATCCACAACTATCCTTCCAGACGCATTTGTTGTTAGACTTAGAAGTCATGGAAGGTCTGGAAGACGTCTTATTGTACCTCAAGGGTTCATTATCCCTGAGGCAAGACCGGATGTAGCTGCAGTGAGAAAACTGCTGCGAGAGCTTGGCAAGGTCAACCGCAAACTGGAGAGCCTTGACGATGAGCGTATGCGCTTTGCCTCACTTAGGAGTCAGATCATTCGTCAGATAGAGGCCATAATGGAGCATGCAGAATGGGATGAGGAGAGCTGTCAAAAAGTCAGGACTCTGATTGATCCGATTCGTCAGCAGGTTGATGAATCCATCGAGGCGCGAGAAGATGCCTGGGCAAGTACTGTTCAGGAAGCTCTCAAACTGTTTGAGAGTATGTTTACGGGGAGACCTCCATCAACGAAAAAGAGGGAATCTGATGAAGATGTGGAGATTATACTCGACCCAGAGTGAGACTACCAGTTCCAAATGATTTTCCAATCCGATCTCTTCTCACTTGACATACTTGGTACATATTCGATTGGATTGTAAGGTAACTCAACACCCTTTGCTTTCTTGACTGTGAGATAGTGTTTCCCACGCGATGTAGTGAGGGTTATGATTCCTTGGGCAAGTGAGTACAGCTGATTGATTGTGACCTCATCAGCGGTCTCGGCATGCACAAGATAGAACTCGTTAGAACCGATTTTGATGCTCTCCTCGACGCACTCTTTGAAGAACTGTACGACATCACGTGCAGAGAAGTCTATCAGCAGAGGAGTGAGACCCTCGAAAGTGATGAGATTAGGCATCAGGTCTTTCCTTAGGCTTCTTAGGTGAATGTTGATCTCATGAAGGTGTGGTGAGCACGTATATTCACCAAGAGTATTCTGTCCGTATCCAACCTCCATGATACTAAAACCGTTACCTTGCATCTGAGCAAGTTCAATCATGAGGGAACGATTCCTGGCTTCAGTTACGACCTCAAGCGTCGAGAGTCCCATCTCAATGGCTCGTCTGATGAGAGTGAGCATGAAGAGATCATAATGACTATCTTGAGAGGCCATGACTAGGAAGACATACCCCTTTGGTGGTCTAGTAAGTAGATTATCCACTATGCTGAATTTCGAACCGTTTTGGTCTTTTGGTTCTCCACGCATATGGTCACACACTCACTATTTACTCATTCCAAGATGTTTTCTAATGGTAGCTACCAGAGCTTTGCCAGAGAAGGGTTTGATGATGTATTCATCAGCACCGGCAGCTTCTCCGCGTTCGACGTCGCTGCTAAGACCTTTAGCGGTGAACATCAGAATTGGTGTATTTTTGAACATAGTATTGTCTTTCAGTTTCTTACAAACCTCAAAACCATCGATTGTAGGAAGCATCACGTCGAGAAGGATTAGGTCTGGAGCCTGTTCTTCCGCGAGTTCAAGTGCCTGCTCTCCATCGCTTGCTATCACCACCTCAAATCCATGTTTCTCTAGGAATGTCTTTGCCAAATCAGTGGTCATCTGTTCGTCGTCGACGACCAGTATTTTCTTGCCGCTGTTGTTCATGTCCATCACCGGTGGTTGGTATTCTTCATCACTTTGACCTCATACTATTGGTACTAGATCATAGTCCAGGAAACCCTTTGATAACAGAGGTTTCACTGCAAGGTAGTTTGTACGTGGATTGACTCCACATACGCTGAGAACTCCACTTAGTTCTTGTACACGAAGGTGTATGCTATACGCAATTGAACCACTCTTCAAGCCTTGCTGTTCACCAAGAATACTCACAGTCGCTCGATTTGTGGCAGGTAAGGAGGCTGTTATCTCAGCCATCATGCCCTTGACATCTGTTATTCCATACTTATTCTCCAGTGTATCCAAAGAGAAAAGCTCAGTCGCTTTAGCGTCAAACTGTCGTTCAAGTTGAGTTGCTTCATATCGTATCTCTTGAAGGGTTTTCCATGGATCATCATCAATGGGTCGGACATTTTCATGTTGTCCTAACGCATGTCTTCCGAAGAAGACAACTTGATTCTCAACAAGCATGGGGTCAACAAAATGGCTCAGACCCTGTGAAAATTGATCAGGTGACCATCCTTCAGGTAGAAGGATGACTGCTGGTCTGCCCAATTGAAGGTGGTTAGAGAGGAATGGAATGTAGATGGTTTCAAGGTATGGTGCAGCTAAGTTCTCGACCTCGATTAGGCTGAGAACCCCCTTCTGAAAACCACCTCCGATTATGCCATCAAGACTTCGATTACCAGTTGAGATTCTATCAGGAGATGGATCTTTGATTGGTTCTCGCTCTACAGTAATTGGTGGGAATTGATGTACATGCCATGGAACATATGTGAAAC
>JASFEF010000189.1:0-5403 GCA_050124975.1 Candidatus Thorarchaeota archaeon
TTCTTCTCTAAGGCAAGGAAATATGCTCCATCCATAGCCTGCCATGCTTTTGCATACACATCTATTATCTTCAGAAGCTGTTCTCTGGGAAGATCATCAATCATCTCTCTTCCTCCACCACTCTCGCAAGATTGACCCAATAAGAGTGATTGGGTCTAGCGACGGCTGTCCACAAGTCTTTAATTGAAGCGGTCTCCCGATAGCTTGGTTGTATTGAGAAATGGCAGACTCGTCATCTGAATCATCAGAATCCAAGAGTTTCTACCCAATGGCTTGGTTCTCAATCATAAGACCGCAGAACTGCTTTATTGGCGGACTGACTGTTCTTGCAGGTGTGGCTATGGCATACAACTTAGCCAGAGTTGGTACACTTACCACTCACTTCCCTCTCTTCATTTATGGATATATCACATACTTCTTTGTGGCTGCAGGAGGGAATGTGGTAAATGATATCTTTGATATCGAGGTAGACAAGATAAACCGTCCACATCGAGCTCTGCCTAGCGGAAGGATGACGGTAAGACAAGCGTGGGGTTATGTGGTGTTCCTTAGTGCTGTCGGTCTTCTGTTCGCAATTCTTACTGGTCCCTACAGTGCACTGATTGTACTTATCTTCCTAATTGTTGGCTATGTCTATGCTGCAAAAGTGAAGACACTCGGCCTTGCTGGTAACTTCATGGTGGCTTTCTCTTTTGCCTTTGGAATACTATACGGAGCTTTCGCATTTGGTGAAACTGTTGGATTTCCTTTGACAAATACGATTCCAATACCACATTGGCTCTTCTTCTTCACGGCTTTTCTTATTCTACAGGCCCGTGAAACAATCAAGGGTGCAGAGGATGTCGAGGGTGATGAAGCGAGGGATGTACGAACCATTGCCCGAATCTATGGTTATAATGTGGCCGCAGCAGTTGCTGCAGCACTGAATTTCATTGGAGTCCTGAGCTACATTCTGATTTGGATCTGGGGATTCGCGAGTTGGGATTTGTGGCCACTACTCCTATTGGGTGCAGGTATTGTGATAGGGGCTGGAATTGCACCACTCACAGGACCTGACAACAAACGAGCTCTTCTGATTGGTAGCACTTTGGACAAAATAGGAGCCTTAGTAGGCCTGATTGCCTTTGTGATTATCCCACTCTACGGAATCCTATTCTAGTGGACCTGCCAGAACGTCCACACCAAAACAATGACACATGCTATAGCAATGAGTGCCGCCCAAATCGTCGAGGTGTCATGTGCCTCCCTGATTCCGAATATCAACAGATATCCTGTCCACAAGAACGCACCCGTGGTCATGACATCTATCGTAAACCAAATCCCTGATGTATATGCCCAGTTTATCACTGCTGGAGTGATCAATGCGACAGCCCCTGGGTTTGAAAAGTCAACTATGTCGGGATAAGCAGGCAAAGCTATGAGAATGATAAGTATTGCGACAACACGCACGAGGATCACAGGCATCATACTGTAGCCTACAACCGAGAGGGTCTTCGACTTGTTACCTGTGCCACCTGTTAGCTTGAATGCAAAGTGTGCAAAGATAGTGCCTACTATCAGATAGATAATGCCTATCATAACATTTGGCATAATTCCTACTAGTGCAAACATCCAAACGGGTCCTCCTTGAGGGGCAAGAACTACGCTTGTTACTGCAGTTTCCATGGACGTTGCATTTACTATGACTGTGGTTGTGATTTTGGAAGACAACGCAAGAAACAGACCCGCAAAAACAAGGGCATTTATCAGAATTATCGCGAATGGACCTGCTGAATCGGGTCTTTGACCAATATCCCTGTACGTGGCTGCTGGTCTTCTGATCACTCCCCACATTCTTTCACGGGTCCCCATGAATCTGACTTCAGGAGACTCTGGTCTTTTCAGAATCGGCAAAATCCGCTCAAGGGTTTCTTCTGCGATGGTTTCCTTGCAAATAGGACAGATGGTTGCATCAGCCGGAACCGGACTGTCACAGAACTCACAGCGCCGCACGATTAATCATCTCAAAGTGGGTGACGTACAGAATAGAATGTCGCGCCTGTGTATTTAAGCGAATTCCGGCTGAGTACAGGTCACCACATTCCAAAGCTCTTGAAAATGCCCGTTCTATGGACAATTATGAATGGAATCAATGCATCCCACATGCTCTGGAACGCGTTCAGAATAATGGCATAACCTAGAATGAACTCAACTGTTAGGAATGGATATGCAATAGCTCCATACAAGATGTTCACAGGAACCATTATCGAAATCCGCAGAATAAAGGCTAGCAGCATCAGTGTTGCATAGAATCTTGGTCTTGAGAGGGACTCCCCCCCTACCACGTCGTCTAGTCTACGCACACCAAACCATGGGACAAGTATCATCGGCAAAGTGGCCAAGAGTTTGAATACGGGTCCTATTGCTGTCGGATCGTACAAGAACAGTCCAAGTGTGCCTGAAAACACACTCAGTATTCCTACCCAGTAACCCCCTAGTAGGAATGCAACAATCCAGAATATTGAGACCGGGTCGAAGAGAGCTATTCCCCATCCTGGTATCCTTGGAATGAAGGATGCAACAGGGGCTACGGCAATTGAGAGTGCAGCCAAAACACTTGCTATTACAACCTGCTTTACTCTCTCGGCGCTTTCTGAAGTCGATGAGATATCCATGTCCTCATGATTCTCATCTTCTGTAGATTGTTCCACCAACTTTGGAGCCCCTTGGGTGGTGATATCGACCATGCAATTGGAGCCGAAGATGTGCACTTATTAATCTACCCATGAAACGTTACCTACTCATTATTGAGTAGAACTGCTCAGGTTGAATCTTCAAGCAGCCTCTCACTTCTTCTTGGAAAGTCTTCTGACGATGCTGGCTTGAACTTTGGTCGTCTCATCATGTGGAGTAGTTTTCGCGTTGGTTCTAGCCAATCTGGATTTATTCTCCACTCAGCCCAATCAATACCTGATGTCAGCGAGGTTCTGCTCAAAATCAAACGTGATGCTACTAGTTCGTTCATTCCATTCAGTATTGTGCCTATTGTAACAGCTCCCACAATTGGCCGCTCTTGACGTGCAGCTCTGAGGAGGTTTGCTGTTGTAACCCAATTGCCATCCTCTATGAGGACTTTCAGTACCCTTGACCTGACGGGGTCTGATTCAAGAGCTCCCTTGAGAGGAGCAAGATTGATGGGTTGAAGTCTTCGGGTGGTTGATTCAGGTCGAGACCAAGCGTCTTGATCCTGACCATTATGGAATGAACTGAAGTCCATACTAGTGCACCACCATCAACTCGAGTCCAAGCCTTTTGAAACGCAGTATTATCATAGAATTCGGTTGTGCATATTCATTACACAACCCTTTAAAGCATCTGTTTTCATGTTCGGATGATTGCGATGAGTCTAAGGGAGCCAATGGTTGGACTATTCAGTAAGAGTTTCGAGAAGCCGTCAGATCTCTTGTGTTGCGCATTTGGTCTTCGGAACAGTGAGATTGACACGTACTTCTCATTGATATCAGGTCCAAAGACTGTCGAGCAGATCAGCGAGCTCATCGAAAAGGACAGAAGTACAGTCCAACGTGTTCTGAACAAGCTTCACAAGAAGAATCTCGTTGAACGTACAACTCACTATATTGAGAGGGGCGGTTACTACTACGAGTATAATGCCAAATCCACAGAAGACGTGAGAAAAGAGATTCTAGCTCAATTGGATGAGTGGTATGAAGCAACCAAAAGCTTCTTGTTAGAGAGCTGGCCGCGAACGCCTCAGTAACCATACGTTTAGAGGCAGGATCAATGTCAATTGTCCCGATACGGTCAAACACTGTTGCACTTACGACGCTTGCGATCATCGCCGCATTGGGCATTGTTGTTAGGTATGCAATTCAAATTCCCGTTATTCCCAATGCTGTGGTCCTGACACCTGGATTCATGTTTTCAATTCTAGGCGGTGTAGTGGGTGGTCTACCAGGAGGAGCTCTTGTTGGAGGTATTGTGGGAATTTCTGGGGCCTTATCAGGAACAGAGATACCGATTCTCCCTATGTTCGGTAACATTTGCCTTGGCATTGGATCAGGATATGCAATCTACTTTGCCAATCGAGACTCCCTGAAGTACTACTTTTTCGTTATCGTTGGTAGTGGCATTATCGGTGGGTTTATGCCGACCATGACGGTCTTCTATTCCCTGATTGACCCTCTTGTTGTAAACATGATTGCAGCGTCAATTGATATGGCTCAAGCCTTTCTTTGGGCTGTTGTTGCCCTCATAGTTGAGAGGACAATCATCCGACCAATAGTGGGCCACTATCTTTACTCCCAAGCAGAGCTTCGGGAACTATCTGAACAGGAAGGTTAGCACAAGATGAACGACTCTGAGAATGGAAGAAAAACGGTGAATATCGACATTCGAAAGGACCTCTTTGGTGCTAACGAGAACGCAGCAGCGCTCAATGCTGAAATCTTCAATAAGCATGGTATTGTTGCAATTGACATAATGGGGTCTGTCGGTACTGGAAAGACTCAGTTAATCGAGGCACTCTGTGAACATCTACGAAGTAAGTACAAAATCCTCATGTTTGCTGGAGATCTCGCCACAACGATAGACGCAGACCGCGTGGCATCACATGGTGTTGATACAGTTCAGATCAACACTGGAACAGCTTGCCATTTGGATGCACGAATGATAAGGGTCGCACTTCAGAAGGTGAATCTTGCAGACTATCAGGTGGTGTTAATAGAAAATGTCGGCAATCTGATCTGCCCTGCTGGTTATTCCTTGGGTGTTGACAAGAAGATAGTTGTAGTGAGTGTTACAGAGGGGCCATACATGGTCCGAAAACACCCTCTTACGATAAAACACGCAGACATGGTCATCATCAACAAGATTGACCTAGCGGATGCACTAGAATTTGACATCGATGCTCTTGAAGCAGATATTCGAGAAGTAGATGCAGATATGCCAGTCTTTCGAATAAGTTCCAAGACCGGAGAAGGCATTGACAAACTCATTGAAGCATTAAAACTCTGAGAGGTCTATTGAAGGAGCTCTTCCAAAGCTGTTTTTACTCCCTGGATATGTCCGGCTCCAAGGACTGCGACTATCTTTCCTTCGACGTCATTGATTATGAAATGCAACGCCTTTGCTACATACTGATCTCTTTGCTCAATAAGCACACTTGCTAAACCAGGAAACTCAGACTTGAACTGCTCCATCAGGTCGTCTACTGCTCCGTCCTCCTTGAGCATAGCAAGCAAGTCTCCTGCTCCGCCGTTTTCTATGTCCTTTGTTGCGTCTGGTAACATTCCAGTGAGCCTGTACATCTCATCAACTGGCACTTGTGCTAGAGCTTGAACGGTCGCTATCATTGGTCGGTCAACCAAAGCAATTTTCGCACCAATAGATCTCCCCTCCTCTATT
>JASFEF010000190.1:0-5363 GCA_050124975.1 Candidatus Thorarchaeota archaeon
CCACCTCTATTTTTGTGTTGGAGTCCTAATAGCTCTAGGTTTGATTTGCAGTTCATATAATGAATGATACTTACCTTTCTGTTGCATCAACCATGCATGTGTGCCAGTTTCGACTATCTTCCCATGCTCAATGACAATAATCCTGTCTGCGTTTACGATAGTTGAGAGTCGGTGTGCAATGACAATGGATGTCCGCCCCTCAAGAAGGGTCTTCATTCCTTTTTGGATGGCATGTTCTGTGTAGATGTCAACCGAGCTTGTAGCCTCATCTAGAACCAGAATCTTAGGGTTTGCAAGCAGGGCACGAGCAAAACTGACCAATTGTCTCTCCCCCTCAGAGAGTTTGCTTCCTCTCTCTCCAACCTCTGTGTCAAAGCCATTCTCAAGACTTTCAAAGATTCTCCGAGCACCTATAGCTTCAGTGGCTGCAAGAATCTCATCATCCGTCGCCTCAGGTTTTCCATACCTGATGTTCTCTTTTACAGTCCCCATGAAGAGGAAAGCATCTTGGAGCACAAGCCCAATTTTGGCATGAAGTGATTTCTGTGTAACTGACCGAATGTCAATTCCATCAATCTTGACTGAACCATCAATCACCTCATAGAATCGGTTCAGAAGACTCACCACTGTAGTCTTTCCTGCACCAGTGTCCCCTACCAGGGCGATTGTTTCTCCAGGTTTGACCTCGAGTTTGAAGTCTTGGAGTACAACAGGACCCTCGCCATATCTGAACTCGTTAATATTGAATTGAATGAGTCCCTCCACCTCGGGCATTGGTGCTGCATCAGGTCTGTCGACAACCGCAGGTCTTGAGTCAATCACTGTGAAGACACGCTCCCCACCAGCAAATGCGTTCTGGACCGAAGTGTAGAAATTAGCTATGATGAGTATTGGCCTGAAGAAGCGGTCATTGAACTGAAGGAAGAGGACAATTGTACCAAGTGTAATTGTCATTGGGTCCTGGATGTACAACATACCTCCTAAAAGCAGTACAATCGCTATCCCAAGACCACTGATGAACCTGATTCCAGGGAAAAATGTCGCTTGAGCTCTCCCTGCATCAATGTTAGCCTGATAGTCTGCCCGGTTTAATTCGTCGAAAATCTCTGCGCTGATTCTCTCTCTAGCAAAACTCTTCGTGACCTTTGCTCCTGAGATGCTCTCTGCATAGTTTGCGGTGACGCTGGAGATGGTCTTCCTTGTAGACCTGTATGCCTCTCGAAGCTTCTTCCTGAAGTAGAGCGTTGTAATCAGAAGGACCGGAACGACAGAGAGGGAAGCTAGTGCTAATCGTGCATCCACTGTAAAGATTACTATTCCAATAGCAAACACAACGAAGATCTGAGCGAACGTACTGATTAGCCCTCCACTGAGAAGCTCGCTCATTCTATCAACATCATTGGTCAGTCTGGAGATTATTCTCCCACCTGATGAATGATCGTGGAATTCCTCTGACATCTCTTGTACGTGGTTATAGAGTTCTTGTCTGATGTCGTATACTGCATTTTGCCCCATAAACGCCATTAGGAATTCTTGTCCGTATGCTGTGAGCCATGCAAAGATCTGGAGTGCGATGTAGAATAAAGCAGTGAATAGGATTGCTTGGAGATTTCCCGTTGGGAAGTCAATGTCGATTGCATGCATCAATACGAAAGGAGTCCACACGCTTATCGTTATACTAAACACAGTGAGGATAACAACAGCTGCGAATAGTTTCCTGTAGGCAAGAAGATACTGGACCATTCTCCAGAGAAGAGTCCGGTCTTTATACTCGTAGGTCCTTGCATCCGGATCATCAGCCCTATCCAAGCTCATGGAGTGTCACCTCCACTCACTTTGACCTCTGTGGGTGAACTGTCTGGGATTGATACAGCCATCTCCATCTCAACAAGTGTCTGATGAATGCCTGAATAGAGACCGTCTGCTTTGACTAGCTCTTCATGGGATCCCATTTCTATGATCTGCCCTCGTTCCATCATAACAATAAGGTCTGCATTTCTCACCGTACTCAGTCGATGGGTGATTATGAACGTGGTTCTACCCTTCATCAGATTCTCTAACGCCTTCTGAATGAGCATCTCTGTCTTAGCATCCACCGAGCTTGTTGAATCATCCAGTATCAATATTCGTGGGTCTGCAAGTAGAGCTCTAGCAATAGCGATTCGTTGTTTCTGCCCCCCGCTCAAGGTGACTCCTCGCTCCCCAATTTCAGAGTTATATCCATCCTCCAGGGTCATGATGAAGTCGTGAATCATTGCTGCTTTTGCTGCATCTTGGACCTCTTCAAGAGAGGCATCTGGTCTACCAAATGCAATATTGTCCTTAATGCTGGCTGAGAAAAGGAATGGGTCTTGATGGACCATTCCAACCTTTTTCCTTAGATCATTAATGGCATAGAGTCGTACATCAACACCATCGACACAAACTGTACCTGGAGGTCTTACATTCACTTTCTCTCCGTCTATCTCGACATGGTCTTCCTTGACAGTGAACTCGTCAGTTCCAATTCTCACTTTACCTTGAATGCCTATACTATGGGTTGTTCCTTGATAGGTTACAGTACCATTTGAGTCAACATCATAGAATCTTGGAATCAGATTCACCAAGCTTGTCTTCCCTGAACCAGTTCCTCCCAGTAAGGCAACAATCTGACCCGGTTTAACACTCAAAGAAACATCACGAAGAATGAAGTTGCCTCCCTTGTAACTGAAGAATACATTGTCAAAGTCAACTGCTCCCTTGAGGTCCGTCACCTCGACAGGAACTTCAGGGTTGATTACTGCCTCAGCAGCATCCAAGATGTAGAATGTTCGTTCCCCTGCTGCCGATGCCCTTTGGTACATGCCAACCCCCCAACTAAGGAATCTAGCTGGAAGCATCAACATACCCACAAGAGACACAAAACCCACAAACTCTCCTAGAGTCAGTGGGGCAGGAACTCGGTTTATGAGGTCGCCTCCGATATAGATTAGGAATCCAATGACTGCACCAAAAAGTGCTGGGAGCATGGGGTGGTACAGTGAAAGGAGTCTACTTGCTTCGACTCTGAGCTGTAGGAACCCAGTATTTTCTTGCTCCACTCTTTGTGCCTCTCTCTCCTCTTGAGCGTATGACCTGACTACTTTGTGTCCATACACATTCTCAGCCAAAACTGAACTAAGAACTCCATACTGTTTGCGAGCCGCGTAAAATACTGGGCGCACTCTCTTGGCAAAGACGTAGATGAAAACAACAACAATTGGGATGAGCAAGAACATGTAGACTGTGAGTTCTGGACTGACAGTAAACATAACGAAGAAAGTACCCACAAGCATTGCAGAACCAATGAACACGACTCGGATTCCCCAATAGAGGAACTCTCTCATGGTCGTGACATCTGTTGTGGCACGTGCCAAGAGCTGGCCTGTTTCATTCTCGTCATAGAAGGCGAGATCCTTCTCCATCAGACTCTCATAGATGTCCTTTCTTAGGTCATAGATGACCATCTGGGATGAGATAGCTGCTCCATACCTCCCAATCACATCAAAGAAAGCATAGAGGCCTCCAAGTGAGACATAGATCAGAACATTCGGTAACAGTTGATCAAGATTGTCTGCAAGAATCACATTGTCGATGATGTGAATCAAAATCAGTGGGCCTATGAGATTGAATATCGTACCTATACCAGCCGCTGCAAGGAATCCAAACAAGAGACCTCTGTGTCTCAGTGAATACCCAATCAGCCTTCTGATATAGCCCATTCATTCAGCTCCGTTTTCGTCAGAATTGATGTTGGATGATAAGACTTGTGCAGTACGCAGATGAAACCTCTACTACTTCCCGCATTTCTCTGCAAGTTTGACCCCTAGTGCGCGACATTGGTCAAGTATCGGATCACTCGGATAGTCTTTTGCCTTGATTGGATTCTCCTCGACAAGAGATGCTCCAGCCTCTGACAACTTGGTTGCTATTTCGTCAGGAGCTTCACCACTCCATCCATAGGAACCAAAAGCTCCAGCAGCGATTTCATTGAGTGATGGTAGTTCTGAGAGTATTCGCTTTACCATGGGGAGAGTTCTCTTCATTCGGGTAGAACTCCCTATAGCTATGCCACAGACACCATCGAATCCTGAGAATTCCTTCGCATCAATTACTACACATTCAGCTCCTGCTGAAGATGCGCCTTCGCAGATGGCCTCAGCCATTGCCCTAGTCCTTCCTCTTGTACTTTCATATACTACTGCAACTTTCATCATGACTCCTGCAGGAAATAGGTCTGTGCAACAAAAGCGTATCGAAATGGGATTTTCAACCTTGAAGGAACCACTATTAAGACCACACCCACTTACGAAGAACTAAGCATGAGCGATGATACTATCACTGTCAAGACAAGGCTCAAAGCCAAGAAGGTATGCAATGTTCTAATTCGCTACTATGGCAAGGCAATGAGTTCGAGAAAGCTTCCTCCACTTGACGAGCTTGTGATGACAATCCTGAGTCAGCATACAAATGATGTGAACATGTTTCGTGCCTATGAGTCACTCAAGGAACGATTCTCAACGTGGGAGGAGGTGCTTGAAGCACCCAAGGAGGAGGTGGCTCTGTTTATTCGTTCATCAGGGATGTACAATCTGAAGGCAAAACGGATTCAGACTGCACTCCGACAGATACACGAGAGAGTGGGTCGACTTGACCTCTCTCTTCTTGAAACAATGGAGTTGGAGAAGGCTAAGAAGTGGTTATCATCACTTCACGGAGTTGGTCCGAAGACAGCCGCGATAGTCCTCCTCTTTTCTTTTGAGCGTCCCGTGTTACCGGTCGACACCCATGTCTGGAGAGTCACTAAGCGTCTTGGACTGATCGAGGAGAAGGTCTCTCGTGAGAAGGCTCATGTCCTCCTAGAGCAGATTATGCCAAGCAACTGTATTCCGTCCCTCAACAAGAACCTGGTCCGTCATGGTAGAGAGGTCTGTCGTGCACAGAACCCAAAATGCGATGATTGTTTTCTCAGTCATCTCTGCGATTATTACTGTTCGTCTAAATGAGGACTACATCATAAATATCGTTAAACTGGTTAAACAGATATTTCACAGCTATCACCTATACAGCAGTTTAAAAGGAACATCAAAATTTCCTACAATAAAGACCTATACAAATCTCAGCCCGGAGTGAAAGACAAGATGCAAGCAGCTTTTACACCTGAAACACTATTGTTGCTTGGTGTAGCTCTTGTTCTAGCTTACTTCGGCGCTGAAGCCATGACACGTTTTGGGATTCCAAAGATATTGGGCTTCATGATTGCTGGTCTCTTTCTTGGTACAATTGGGATGTTTAATGACTCAGTTCGTACAACTCTTTTTCCGTTAGTTGACCTAGCCCTTGGC
>JASFEF010000191.1:0-5360 GCA_050124975.1 Candidatus Thorarchaeota archaeon
TACAGAATGACGAGGTACAGCCTTGGTAGTGACTATGGAACCATCTGGAAGGACCACTTCAAGACCAAGGGTCAGATCCTCAATCTTGCCGTAGAGTGAAGACATTGACCCCCCTGATCGTGTAGCAATAAAACCCCCAACATTGGATGCGCGCAGTGAAGTTGGAGTATGTCCAGTGGTATATCCAAAACGATTGACCTCCTCTTCTAGGTCAATTCCAACAACCCCAGCCTGAACTCTCACAAGCATAGATTCATGATCGATTTCACCAATTCTGGTGAGCCGTTTTAGGTCGAGCTGCATCCCTCCATATACTGGCACTGTGCCGCCGCACGTTCCAGCACCACCCCCGACAGGAGTCACGGGTATCATCATTTCATCGGCAACAACCAGCACTTGTGAAACCTCTTCAACGCTGCCGGGGAACACAATGAGGTCAGCAAGTGGAAGAATTTCTCCAGCCCGAACTTTCGCTTGACTTAGGGGCCAAGCATCAATAGAGTTTAGAATTTGGTCGGTTTCATGCATTGTAATGTGTTCAGCACCCACAATCTTGCTTATTCGTTTGAATGCCTTCTTCCGTGTCTTCTCATCAAGCAAACAGTTTCACTCCTTCTTGGGCAATCGTTGTGCAATGAACACCGTCAAATCATCAACCTCAACGGAACTCCCAGCCTTGAAGAGATTGCTCTCGATCTGTGCAGTACATAAAGGACAGGGGGTCACAAGTCTTTCAGCGCCAGTCTTTGTGATTGCCTCCAGGTTCTCTTCGACCACAGCATTAGCAACATCATTCGAGTGGTATGCGACCAATCCTCCTCCACCGCAACAGGAGTCGTAAGCTTCAGATTCAGACACCCTCACACCAGGAAGTTCACGAAGTATGTTGAGTGCATGGTCCATAACCTGACGAGAGGTGTGTTTGATGAGGTGACAGGGATCATGAACAGTCACATGCACGTCTGAAAGAGTCGAGGGTTTCTTTGTAGCATCACTCAATCGCTTCAGTCCAACATCCTCAATAATGAACTCCAGAATGTGAACAGTTGGAACACCCCACTCATAATGATGTGAGATATCAGAAAGATTTGATGTACACCCTGCACATGTTGTGACTACTTTCTTGACTCCTAGGGCTTTCACCTTCTTTTTGAGCTGGTCGGACAGAGTCCTTGTGGTTTCTTCATCACCCATCAGTCGAGCAGGCAACCCACAACACGACATCTCATCTAGCAGTGTGTAGTCAACATCAAAGTAATCCAAGATTGCTTTTGCAGCCTCTCGCACTTCTTGAGCCCGTTCCTCAGCCTGACATCCAGGGTAGAATAAGACCTCAGCCTTCTCCAGAACCTTATCCTCTACGAAGTGAAGCCCAAGTCGTTCAAGTCTCATGTTCCTGCTCTCAGTCTTCTCCTCTTTGTCTTCCCAGGGTTCGAAAGCTAAGCTGTACTCAGTAAGGAGTTCGCGAACCATGAAGAGCCCTTTTGGCACCAAATCTGGACGGTATTCAAAGATCCTTGCTCTGATTAGATTGACTACTTCGGGAATGTCGACATTCTTTGGGCACACCTCACGACAAGTTCCGCAGCCTGTACATAGATACACAATGTCTGCTGTGGACCAGAACTCAGGCGGAGATCGACTAAGTTCAACGGCAATGCTTCGAGGTCCACTGAACCTGTCGACTCCCACTGCCGCAACAACTGGGCAGTGGTTTAGGCAGAGACCGCAATTGATGCAGCTTCCTACTGATTTGACGGCCTCAAGCTCATGCGGATGATATGGAGTTATACGCTCTTTCTTGAGCGTGCTCTTGGCATACTCAAAAGCCTCGTGTTCATCCACTTCAGGCCGCCTCCTTCAGGAAATCTATCGCACTCTTAGCAGCGGAATATCCACTTGTTAGTGCGACACCGAGTCCACTCTTCTCAGTGGAATAATCATATCCTGCCAGGACAGATCCAGCACCAAATAGGTTTGAAGCAAATTCAACACCGTTTTCTTGCACTGGTCTGAAGAGTGGATCGACCGTCAACCCACATGAATAGACTGGCTGACCCTCAGGACTGATGGAAACACGATTTGTGATTCGAGAGGGTAGAATGTCACCAGCTGAATGGTATGCTCCTGTGACTGTCATAAGGTCAAAGAGAGACTCACGAATACCATTTTCGTCACCACGAAGACCACCGCCAATAAATTTTCCAGTAGCCAGAATCACGACTTTTGAGTTAATTTCAATTTCTCTGCGCGGAGCCTTGGCTGTGACACTGGTCAATCTACCATTAGCCCTATTGTAAGATACGGCTTCATGGCCGACCAACAACTTACCTCCGCCTTTTCTGAGTATTCTCTCAAGTGCCATTTGCAGCCTTAATCCAGGAACAGAAGGTGGAAGTCCGAGGAGTTCGAATACTTCAACACCAAGTAATTCTTCAAGGGTCTTCTTGTTCTCCAAAGCCCTATTAACTCCAAGTACTGGAGGAAACGCAACATGTGTAGCCCCAATCTGTTCAACCTGTTTCTTCAAGGGTTTCGCCATTTCCTCTATCGAGTCGTTATGATCAAAGTGTCGAGCAATCTCAATTGAGGACAAGTTATACGGCTTACCAAAGGGAGTCACCTTTAGTAAAAACCACCCTACCTTTCGAGGTGAAAGCCCAATTGCAAGCCGGTCTTCGAGATAGGTCTTCGCAGCCATTGAAGGATTGAAATCCGGATATCCGGCAAACCCTCCAAACAAGAGAACACTATCTTCACGTTGCTCAAGTGTTTCTGAGTAAATTGATTCCTGAACCAAGCAGGTCGGTTTTGTCGTACCAAGCACAGTAATTGGATGCATATTTGTATCAAAAGATCCTTTCAGTGGTGCAATCGTATCTTTGAGGTTTGTCTTTAACCAGTTGATGGCATCTCGGGTCTGCCCAACAATCATGTTCACTACATCATCTGGCTCTACATCATCACGATATCCAATAATGCTGTATGGGTGAAGGGGCAATAATCCAGCGACTGCTGTCAGTCCTTCCTGGGGGGATGCAAAGGGCTCAATGGCTTCGGGAAGGTACCCTATGATGTCTATTGCACCTGAGGAGTATGCTGTTGCACTTTGACCCTTTCGTAGGAGAAGAGTAGAGAAACCTTCTCTTGAAGCGGTAATGCCTGCAACTAAACCTGCCATTCCCCCACCGATTACAAGGAGGTCACATTCCAAGTCCATCTAGAGAACCTCCTCCCAAGGTTTCAGGTCATAATCAACATCTGACTGGTCGAGGTTTCCAACACAAGAATAGATACCCTGAGCAAGCTCTTCCTGAGCAAGTTGCTCTCCTCTCATTGAAGGGCGAATGCCTTTCCATCTCTCAGCTCTGAAGTCGAGAATATCAACTAGAAAGTCATCACCCTCTAGATCAAGTTCTTCAGCCAAAATCGCAGCTGCTTTGAATGTACAAAATGTCCCCTGACATGGACCAGTGCCAAGTCGGAGTCTTCGACGAAGGTCATTCAGAGTTTGTGGAAACTCCTCTTGTATTGAATATCGAATCTCTGCTTCAATAATGGGTTCACAGGTACATATTGTGGTTTTCCACTCTGGATGGTCTTTTGTCAGTTCCAGGATTTTGGTTATCTCTGTTCCGCGACGTGCACGCATCCGTTCGAGAGCATGCATACTTACCTCGTATTCTTTTGACAGCGCCTCGATGTCCACATCAGCTTCATTACCTGGTAGAGGCTTCTTGTGTGTTGCACATTTTGTTTTGCTACCTAGTTTCTTGCAGACTATATCAGTGACTGCTTCGGCCATGTGTCTGCACATCACAAGTTTTCCACCAGTGAAACTGATCATGCCATTTTCATGATCCACAATCTCATATCCACGAGTCACTTTGTCCTCTGGGACATTCCATTCTGGTACAAGTGGTCGAATACCAGCCATTGTTCTAATGATTCTTGCCTCACGAATTGATGGGATGGCAGTTTCAATACTCTGTAAGAGATATTCAATCTCATCAAATGAAGCTACAAGGGTATCAGGGTCCTCCCAAGTGTCCAGTGCTGTAGTACCTAGGAGTGTTGTATTTTCATGGGGGAAAAGATAGATCCATCTTCCATCAATTGCTTTTGCAGTTATTCCAATATTGACAACCCGACGATCTAAGATTATATGTGCACCTTTGTTAAGTCGAAGATCAAGTTCTGCACCGCCTAATCTGGCTAGTTTGTGTGCCCATGGTCCAGCTGCATTTACCACCAACTTCGTATGTACTGTTTCTGTTGTACCTGTGATTCTATTATAGAAGATAACCCCTTGAACTTCGTTTTTACGTTCTTCAAAACCAATCACTTCGCAATAAGTCCTAATATCAGCTCCATGGTTTCTAGCATCAATAGCTTGACGGAGACACAAACTGAAAGGATCGATGAAGAATTCTTCATAATACGCGCTTGCTATGATGTCAGGATGCACCAGAGGCTCTAACTCGAAAGAGGCTTCTGGTGTGATGAGCACCATAGCAGGAACATCTCGCTCCTCGGCGTGCTCAGCGTAGGCATCAGCAATCTCACTGTCACTGGCGACAGTACTCAAGTCGAGAATTGGAGCAATTATTGGATTCTTCATGATAATGTGACGAGCGATTTTGTTGAGATATACTACCTCGGACGAGCACATCTTCATTATCTCAGGTTCGCCCCTGTACTTTAGACCTGAGGAGATCATTCCTGCACAAGTTCCTACAGTTGCTGAAGCAATATCATCCCGTTCCAATAGAAGTGTTCGAAGACCCCTCATTGCACAGTCTCGAGCTACAGCCGTACCAGTGCTTCCTCCACCAATTACGACAACATCAAACTCAGAGTCACTCATGCACATCTTTTCCTGAGATATTGCTTCTTGGATTCAGCTGTGGGTATTGAACGTGCGTGCAATACTAAGGTTTCGGATTGGCTAAGAACTTGGAATTTATTGGATGATACCCAAGATTACATTAAAAGGAGAAATTTGTGGGAATGGTTGGTGAACTATTCAATGCCCACCTATGACCTTGGCACACTTGTTATCAACGGCCATGATGTGAAGAAACTCACTCAAGCCCTCGACGTGCCAGATCACCGTTTTGAAGACATTGTGACTTTAGCTAGACAAGCATGGGAACATGAAGATACAATCAGTGAGTCTATTGAATTCATTGCGCAGAATGCAAGTGGATCCGAGCTAGTTCTTGCCCTCGTTTTCTTTGGTCGAATTTGGGAAGACAATCAACAGGAAGAGGAATAGAATTCAGGATTTCCTTCTTCGTGGTAGAAGCATAGGTACTCTCTTCTGGTATGATATGTATTCATCACCAAATCGTTTCACA
>JASFEF010000192.1:0-5360 GCA_050124975.1 Candidatus Thorarchaeota archaeon
TCTTCACCAGCTGTCATATGCAAACTTCCTCACTCTTTGCCAAAGCATCGTGGGTATGTGTAACAAGAATAATGATGGATATCCTGTAATCTGAGTCCGCCCGCATTTTAACTCCTCATAGATATCATCTGCAGTTTCTATATCCTGTAGCCACGTCTTAGCATGTCCAATCTCCCAAGAGGTGTGTCCATCGCTTCCAGCAGTCATTGGTTTGTTCAACCGTTTTGCTAATTTCTGTGCTCTTTTATCGAAATATGGAATTATGCATCTCGAGTTGATACCTTCAATCAGGTCCACATGTTTCTTGATGACATCATCAGGGAGACCTTTCCTAATTGCGGTGTACTTACGAAGGGGGTCTCTTGGATGCGGAAGGACAACAAGTCCGTTGCAATCATGGATGTCCTCTGCAATCTCAACAAAGGACCGATTCTCTATGTGCTCTGATATGAAGAGCCCAATGACCTCGCCGAAGTCTGTGGTCTTGTACTCACACGCTGGGATGATGAATCTCCCATCACGTTCAATTACCTTGAGTGTTGCAGCCCGCCAGTGTTCAGTGGGGGCGACTCCCCTGAGACCCTTCTTCTTCATCAGTTTGAAGAGTGTATAGGGGTTCTGCATCCCGTCCTTCGAGTGAATTGTATGCATATGTAGGTCGAAGGCGGATAGTCTGGAACTCAAAATGTTCACCTTACGGAATTATTGGCGGAAACAGAGGTGGGAAGAGATTGAATAGATAGTCATAGATTCCTGCATAGAAGAACAATGAGATGATCAGTGCAATGAAGAATAGAATACCGCCCACAAGAATACCCCGATCTTTGATGGCCAAATGGGGTTTTCTACCAACATCACTTCCTGCATAGACAAGATGAACGTATCTCAGGACAAGACCAGCCACTATTGGGACTGTTACTATGACTGGTTGTGATTCCAATGTTGCCTGATAATTCTGATAACAATACAATGCATAGAAAGCAACGACCCACGTGGCTGACATGGCAATTCCTTGATCTAACATTGTTTCAGTGTACTGAGTGAAGACAGGTTTGTGAAGAGGTGCATCTTCTCCGAGAAGCTGTAATTCATTCTTACGTTTGCCAAATCCAAGAACCAATGCAACGAAGAAGACTCCAATTACCAGCCAGGATGTAAATGGTTGATTGATGAGGAAAGTTCCAGCAATCGCTCTTATGATGAAACCAACAGCAATTACACAAACATCAACTATTGCAAGGTTCCTGAGTTTCCAGTTGTATAGCTGACTATTGATGATGTAGAAAACAACCATTAACAGAAACGCTGCGTGCTGAAGCCATGCTATAACGAGTCCGCTAACCATGAGTATTGACGCTAGAACCAACGCATTGGATCTTGATGCTTGACCAGAGGGAAGGGGTCTTTTTCTTTTCTCGGGATGAGCTGCGTCTTTCTCTTCATCAACAATGTCATTGAAGATATACCCTGCACTGGAAACCGCACATAAGACTCCAAAACCAAACAACAAGACTGGCATACTATTAATGACAAAACCAAGCCACACTTCAAAGCTATCAAGTCTTCCAAAAACAACAGGTAGGAAGATTAGCACGTTCTTGTACCATTGGTGTGGTCGCATCAGTTTGAAATACTCGTAGAACCCCATTTTCGAAGTCTCCTAACAACCGTTTATTCTGAATATGAGCTCCAAAGCTTGCCCCATTCAGTCTCTTCAAGGAACCATTTGACCCATTTCTTCCCTTTCAGAGGAAGCCAGATACCATCATGATACAGGCCAGAGAGCTGTGTAGGGAGCCACATCAAGGGTGACCTGAACAAGAATGTTTCCATTCCTGGGAATCGTAGGAACCCACGGTTGAATGCGATAACTGGGCTTTTTCCAGGGCTCATATCAAAACATGGCAGGTCTTTCCATGACTCGAAGTCTCCCACAATCTCAATCTTATCTGGATTTGACTCTCCAAGACCAAGATCAGTAGCAATCTGCAGTTTGTGGACAAGTTTCTGGTCTATCCCCATGAGTCTTGTCTGAACTGTATCAGCAGCGACCATATCTGACGTGGCAATCAGGATATTTCCTATCTTGGGGATCATCGTTCTTGGACCTGCTCCATCTCCCATCACTGTACCATCTGTCAACACGAACTCTGAGTGTGAGATTGTCTGTTGCATGAGTAGTAAATCAACAAGAATCTCGTGAATCTTAAGATGTGCAAGGTGTCTATTCTTTGTGAGATAGAGCCCAAAGGAGTCCTTCATTGCTCCTGTCATCTGTGTGTGTCCATGAGTCTTGATAGTTGGCAGGTGAATGATATTAGTCCCAAAGATTTCCCTTGGAGCTATTGTTTCACCGAAGATGTCTTCCATAACCAGAGTTTTCTGAGGAAGGTCAACATCGACATAGGTTGCCTTGATGAGAGGGAGGAACTTGATTCTGTGTTTCTTCATCACAGGATACCAATTGTTGTTCTTCACACCCGCGTAGATGTTGGTAACAACGGTTTCATTCTCTACCGCAGTAATTGTCCTGTTATCAAAACCATCTGAAATCAGTTTCTTCAGAAGACCATCAAAGATGTAGGGGTTAGTGGAGCATGCTGGATAGAGTTTACTCCAGCTGAGGTTCAGTTTTATTGAGGTAGCTACATCTTTTGAAACGAACCTGTCATAGTCTGCGAGATCCATGGCTTTCGCAATGTCCTCGTTGATTGTCTGAGGAGTGGTTTTCACAACGGCTACCTTTGGCATTATGAATCAACTCGTTTTAAACTGGTCCCATATTCGACGTTTTTGGCAGATGTTGTTCTTAATAACTTGCCTCAATGGTAGAACTTGCACTATTCAAGAGTAATTTCATCTGCAATTGACTTCATGTAGATGTCCTTCATTTGTCTAGTGTTTAGAAAATAGATGAGGATGAGATTGAGAACTATGACTGGACTCAGACTTAGTAAATGAACAATGATTGAAATTGTATTGACAACAATCGCATCAAATCTTGCTCTTGGTATTATCCTCCATAGTGCCCACGCCAAATAGATAGAAGCAGTTACTAGAATAATCAGAACTGACATGTAGAAGTAGTTGATGAGAATTAAGATGAAAGGGTACGGTTGTGGGCCAAAGCCGAATACTGGGAAAAGACCTCCAAAAATCAGAATGAGATTCGGAGTGATTAAAACACCTACAATAAGTTCAAGACAGACAGCAGATGAAACAGCGGCTTCCATCACATTGATTTCTTCTGTGGATACCTCAACTTCATTGTAATCATCATTTCCTGTCAAGTCGTAATCTCCTCAGTAGATTGTGACAAACTATTCTTGACAAGATAGAAACCTGTGTCTCTAATGAGTTATAGCTTGAGAGGTTCTACTTTGAAATCTCCTCCTAATCGTAGGACCGTTGGTATAGCAGCTCCATGATATGAAGCACTGAAGACACTAGTTAGTCTTCCATCAAAAAAATTCTTGAACCCATTCGGGAATACCTCGTGTGCCCTAAGCATAATTTTGACGTCAAGATTCTCACAGAACTCATCGAAAGCCTTACGACCAAATGCTTTCACTCTATTCCCCCTAGAATTGGCAGCAAATCTAAAATCTGCATCCTTTGGATCATTCCAAGCAATTTGAAAGAGGATATCATCTGGAAAATTGATGTTTCTCCGGTTGCACCTCTGAATGTCATCGATAGAAGAAACTCCTTCAGGTATTCCACCATGACATGCAAAGACTCCTTCTGGATTGTAAGTTGCCATTGGAAGTTCTTGGAACACCTCCAAGTATCTGTTATATACTTCGAATGAAAACTCTCTCACAACCTCGGTGTAGAACCCATAACGCTGAGCCACCTCGTCTGACTCATGGTTTCCACGGAGTAAGAAGACACGCTCTGGATCACTCAAAGCAAGTGTAAAAACTAGATTGACAGTTTCAATCTGTGCAGGTCCTCTGTCTCCATAATCACCCAGGAAGACAAATGTATGAGTCTTATACTTGGAGAAGAGGTTCTGAACACTGGAGATGGAATCGAACTCTCCATGGAGGTCTCCGATGAAAAAGACGTTTCTTGATGGCATCTCGATAACATTGGGTTTGTCACGATAGAGGTCCCTTGTCATTCCTGCAAGTTGCTCAATCTCTTCACATGTAACATCTAGGTTGCCATTGAGAATTGATCGAACTATCTCCAAGATACTCCTCTCTCCCTATTTCCAATTCATTGCTTGAAAGACCATTTCAACTGCTTCTTCTGGAGTGCTTGCTCCATACACTGAATCAGCTCTTCTTTCATCGATTCTTTCGCCTGCAAGTTTAGCTGCCCATCCTCCAGTGGGAACCAAAGCAATGACTGGTTTGTTTGAAAACCAGGCGATCGCCATCTCACTTAGAGTGCCAGCAGCTCCGTCGATGGCAATTACTGCATCACCTGTCTTCGCTACGAGGAAGTTCCTAGCGTAACCTAGACCTGTGGGAATCGCTATGTCAACATACTCGTTTGCATGTTCTTTTGCATCAGTTGGCAGTATTCCCAAAGTCTGGCCTCCTGCATTCTTCGCTCCTCTGCAGGCTGCTTCCATGACTCCACCTAGACCTCCGCATGCTAGAATAGCCCCTCTCCTGGCAATTTCAGCACCAACACGTTCAGCGAGCTCTAGATTGCTTGGACTGCTATCTGAGCCTCCAATAACAGAAATTACTCTTGCTGGCATGACACATCTCCACACTCAGTGATTCTGTGATGATTCAAGGTTGTGTAGCTTCTTTTTGAGCATACTGTAAACGTCTTTTGAGAGTCGTCCTTCTTTCACTCGCTCTCTTGCAACCTCAAGGAGTGACTTACCTGAATCAGATTTCTTGAATCCGGATAGGATTTCATCGGGTATGTCTTCAATTGGTATAGCAGGGTTTGGATCAAACCGTGTGCAGACTGTTGTCCTCTCAATTTGGTTCCTGACATGAGCTGGCAACATCCTTGCAGCGAGAGCGTAGATCTTAGCAATTGTGAGCAGAGCTCGGGACCCAAGATTAAGAGTGGACCATCCACTATCTGTACCCACAATACAGATGTTGGATTCTCTTTTACAATAGTGCAAGCAGTATCTACAAATTCTTGGTTCTAATCTGATAGCCCCGGTTTTCATAGAAACCCATGCAACTCCCTCAGATAGCTCTACTGCACATGAATCATTGATGACTCGTAATCCTAAGTCAATAGCAATGGTGCGGATTTCATTGACTTCTTCATCAGAATTTAGTGGAGTAGCTGGTTCAGGTAATGTAGGTTCATAGAGAGGACAAATCTCTTCATCCAATGCAGCTATCATCGGGAGTTGGCATTTGGCTGATTTGCGA
>JASFEF010000193.1:0-5349 GCA_050124975.1 Candidatus Thorarchaeota archaeon
TTCCTCTAACACGAATTGGATGACATTCTCATCTAAAACATTGATTGCCCCAGATGACGCAACCCACTCATCGAAAACGGTTCTGAAAGCTATGGTCCCCTCTCCCCCATCCTCAATCGCTGCATCTACCACAGCTTTTCCTCCCTTCAAAGGCTCTGCAATCATCCATGAAGGTCCCCATGGGAATGAAATCTTCAAAGCTCTCTCAATATTCCATTTCACACAGCTTGCATTGAAGGGTGTTCCATCATGAAATTTGATTCCGGTTCGAAGCTCAATTGTGTAGTTCAGACCGTCTGATGATACTAGAGGGTCACTCGCAGCAAGCAATGGCACAAATTGGGGAGAACTGAAACCTTCCCATGGATATGTGTAGAGGGTTTCATAGACATTATAGAAAATCCAATCACCAAAGCCCTCATAGTTTACATGGGGGTCAAGAAACTCAGGAGATCCTATTGTCTCCCATACAATCTCATCATTTCTTACTTGACCCCATACCAATGAATCCAAGGTGGCATCGCTAGTAGGATATGAACCGACGAGTGTTGATGCAATAATGATGGTGATCAAGATGATGTTCGCATACTTTTTCCAGGTTACTATAGCGATTCCCCCACAGACCAGGCTCTGAGGAGCTTATTTCTTGAATCAGTATAAATCTGTCGTGGGAACCGATAATGCGACCTTATGATAAATCGAAAGATTAGTCTTCAAATATCCGAAAATTCATACCTCGTTCTTCTAACATTTTTAGCATTCTTTTGACTGCCTTGTCATCCGGTACCTCAAGAATCATCTCGAGCTCAGCCCTGTTCGGAGGGATGTCCGGGTCGAATCTATCCTGATTAATCTCAATCACACTCACACCAGATTCAGCAACAATACTGAGCACCTTGTTCATACTTCCAATTCGATCAAGAATCGAGCCCCTCACTCTCACAGAGCGACCTATTCTGAACAACTCTTTCTCGACCACTCTAGACAAGAACGACATGTCGATGTTGCCACCTGACAGAACTGCAACTGCTGTCTTACCCTTGATGTTGATATTGCCATGTTGAAATGCCGCGAGTCCAACACAACCCGCGGGCTCGACTACGATTTTGGCTCGCTCCAAGAGCATGAATAGAGTGCGTGTGACCTCCAACTCCTCAACGGTCACGACTCCTGAGAGAAGATCTTTTGCTATTTTGAAGGTGAGTTTGCCAGGTTTTTTCACTGCAATACCATCACAGACAGTGTCAAGATTTTCAACCTTGACAACCTTGCCGGTTTCAATCGAAGCCTGCATGGATGCAGCACTGGCTGCCTCGACTCCGTAAATCTCAACATCAGGACTTTGCTCTTTGACTGCGATACTAATACCTGAAATGAGACCTCCACCCCCAACTGGGACTGAGATGACATCAACATCCGGGCACTCATCAAGAATCTCTAGTCCGATGGACCCTTGCCCAGCAATGACATCCTCATCATTGAAAGGATGCAGGAATGTGGCTCCTGTCTTTTCTGCAGTTTCTAATGCATGAGCAAGTGCGTCATCAAAGGTTGTACCATGAAGGACGACATTTGCACCATATCCTTGTGTCGCCTGAATTTTTGCAATGGGGGAAAACACGGGCATGACAATGGTAGACTTGAGACCCAATCGCGTTGCTGCGTATGCTACTCCCTGAGCATGGTTACCAGCAGATGCAGCAATAACTCCAGTCTTCTTCTCTTTGTCCGTGAGTTGGGACATGGCATAAGCCGCCCCCCTTACTTTGAACGAACCAGTCTTTTGTAGGTTCTCCAGCTTGAGGAAAACCTCACCTCCAGTAAGTCTACTAAATGTGGAAGTGTGGTCAAGTCGAGTGACATGTTTGATACCGTGGAGTACCTCACGTGCATCTAGTATCTTTGAATATATCCCACTGTATTTGCCCATTGTTAGTCACTGGGTTTGTCAAAGACTCTCCTCTAGATTAATGATTCCACTTTTCCCTCCAAGAGTACAGGGTATATTCACTAACAGTTTCGAAACCAAGTGAATCATAGAGAAAGCGAGCATTATTGCTTAGCGTAACATCCAGGTCCATCTTAATTATGGAAGGTTCAGATTCTATCTGTCGCTTCATGGAATGCACTTGAATGGCCTTTCCGAGTCCTCTCCTTCTATAATCAGGGTCTATCACAATGTCCGGAATATATCCAGCCTCACCATTCCGGATAGTCATAAAACATGCACCAATGGTCTTGTCGTTATCTCGTAGAATCCAAGAGGATGATTCTTTGTACTCTCCATACCTATTGACCACAATGTTATCAATCAGACGTCGACAAGCCCCTTTTGAACCAAAGAAATCAGGGAACACATCTTGATCAACATGACCATCGTTACTGATGAACATCAGTTCAGCAACCTCATCCTTCTCCTCAGGGGAATAGACCTCAAAATGCATTCCTTCTGGAAGAATGGGTTCTTCAAGAGTTTCAACGTCAGCCTTGGGCATAGTCTTGTATGCTCGTCTAAATTCTTTGAATCCAAGACCAAGTAGGTGCTCTTCCATCTTATCTGTAATCCAAGGTCCTCCTGTTTTCATATAGGAGAACTCGGTCTTGAATCTGTCAAATAGGGAAGATACCAGCTCCTTCTCAATGTAAAAATCGCCATCAGCGAATGTAAATGAAATTCGTTTGCTGATCTTTCCAAAGAAAGAAACACCTAGTAAAGAGCCATCCTTAGAGAAGTATCCCAAAATAGAGACTCGGTCCCTACGGGCATCCGTCTTAATTTGTTCCACAAAGTTATCTTGTAAAGGAGTTTGCTCTTTCATTCTATCGATGATTGGATCTATATCGTCAAGCTGGTCATCATCAATTGGTCTAATCATGTGATTTGCGTACTTTCATAGTGAATAGTGATTTGCTTCTACGCAAGAACTACTTGTCACCATAGCTTTGTTTCAGCAACTCAATGACCCGACCTCGTGGGACAATTTCACTTGCAATTGTGGAAAGTGTTTCTTCTTTCATCCTTCCTTCTGATATCAGCTGATGACCAGCCTTCTTTATCGCTTCTAGGATAAATCCGAGGGGAGCACCTTGCTTTATCCCTGGTTCGATTATCCACCCATATGGTCGAAGAACTTCTCCTACATACTCGCGATTCATATTCTTACTGAATGCTTTCACATGTGCGATTAAAGGATCAAAGTTGTCCATCTCATAGAATCCACAAACAGAGAATAATGCAATCTTTCCAGCTTTCACATGGCCACGAAGAGCATGTCGACAATGGTCATCACGGAGTTCAAAGGCACCATGCAGAAGAGGAATCGAACGATCCAGTAGAGTCTTGAGAGACCCAGTCATTCCATCAACATAGACTGGCGTCGCGAGTACGATGATGTCAGCATCAGCCATCTTCTCCAGTATTTCTGTCATCTCATCATCTTGGACACACTTGCCAGGTGTTGTTGACCAACAATTGAAACACCCCTTGCAGTCCCCAAGGTCCAGACCTCTAGGATAAAGAATTTCCACATCAGCATTTGCTTCCTTCATACCATCAATAAAATGTGTAAGTAGTCCACCAGTCACTCCACGGTCCCTTCGAGGACTTCCATTCATTACTAGTACTTTCAAGTTCGATTCCTCGTTATTGATTTTGATGTTGTTCTTTCTTAGTTATGACTTCACCTGATTCGGAAAGTTGTACCATTCAGGGGAATTCCTCAAAACACTCGATGCTTGATGTCAATACCTCTAGCACGAAGTTCCTCGATAAAGAGGTCAGGAGGAATGCATCGTTCAGGAGTCAACACACCACGCTCAGTAATTCGACCGTCGGCCATCATCATAGCAGTCACAGAAGCTGGAAAAGCAGTAGTTCGCATCATTGATGTAAGTCCAGTTGCATCATCGAAGTAATCAATCACCTCATACTCGATGTTTCTTGCCTCTGTACCTTTCCAACCCTCAATCATGACACGTAGAAGTGTTACATCTTTTCCAGATGGCGGCAGGTTCTTCTCTAGGAGTGACTCGAGCACTTTCCGAGGAGCAATCTTCTTTCCATTAACACCAATTTCCTCACTGTCCATGAGACCCAGTTTCATGATGCACCACATCTTATGCCCATGTCCTGGATACCTGATGGTCTTGTAGTCTAACTCCTTGACCTTACCTTCGTAGGTGTGTGGAAGAGTTGATGTCCCTCCACTCGTATTGAATGCCTCCAATTTTCCGAAAGGTTCTGGAAAAGTGATCTCCTCAAATCCGATGAGTGGATCTTCAAGAGTGATTTTCCCATCCCTCAGTGCAACGCAGGGTTCAATATACTCGTTAATCAATCCCTCTACGGAAAAGATGAGTGAGTAGTTTAAAGGTGGTCTTGGTTCTTGCTGTAGACCTCCCACTCGTATCTTCACACTCTCAACTCTATCAAGATATTCGATACCCTCTCTTGCAAGAACATTCGCCATTCCAGGAGCAAGCCCATTATCAGGGACCACGGTGACCCCTGCATCTTTTGCTTGGTCATGCAGTTCAAGCTGTTTCTGAACCACAGTCCAACCACCACCTAGATCACACAGATGAGTGCCAGTCTCAATAGCCACCTTGGTATGGAGAACATTGACAGTGTAGCTCACTGCACTTACAACTGCGTCAACCTTCGAAAAGACCTTCACAAGCTGGTCGCGATTTTTTGCATCAACAGTCTCTGCAACAGCTTTATCACCAACCTCCTTGGCAAGAACTTCCGCACACTTTTTGTCAATGTCTGCAAGAATGATCTGCTCTACACTCTCTTGTTTGACTAGATCATAGGCTAGACCTTTACCCATCTGTCCAGACCCTAGAACGAGGACCTTCATTTCAAGCTCTCCTCAAAGTATGGTCATTCCAGAGTGTGGAACGGTGAGTAAAAGATGTTCCGTAGAACGCTTCTGCTGGCTAGGTATTGTACCGGATTGGTTAGGCAAGGCGAGGGGGTATGGGAGAGAGGTGAGTTTGCAAAGTGAGGATGAAACACTTTGAGTAAGACCGGTCTGAATGTGTTGGGATTATCGTGAAGTCCTGGGATGGTTCCTCACCGGGTACACAACCGGTCCAGTAAGTCATGATATAGAAGTTCACACACTTACCAGGTATGGTCCGTTGATCACCAGGGATACCAAGGTGCCATGGATCCACATCTGGATACTGGTTACTCTCTAAGCAGATCATATCATCTACGAAGAAGGTAGCACGCCAGTAGTCATAGGCACAGCAGTCGCCCTTGCCCATCCAGGTCCAGACGATGTTGACTATGCCCTTCAATTCGCCTTTTTGCCATACTTCAATGTAGCCGCCATACTCCCA
>JASFEF010000194.1:0-5267 GCA_050124975.1 Candidatus Thorarchaeota archaeon
TACCTTACCCAATGACCCAGACTATGACAATGATGATCTCCTTGATGGACTCGAAGTCACACTGGGAACGGACATCAACGGAACGGATACTGACTCTGATCAACTGACTGATGGAGAGGAGTACCTACTCTATGAAACTAATCCACTAGATCCAGACAGTGATGGAGATGAACTGACAGACTACGAAGAAGTGATCACGTACGAAACCGACCCCAATGAGGAGGACAGCGACTCAGATGGCATAAATGACCATGACGAGGTCTTCGGTGTGAACCCTCTGGGAATCGTAACAGACCCGCTGGAGGATGACGGAGACTTTGACGGACTCACCGACTACGAGGAACTCTTCCTCTACGGTTGTTACCCGAACTCTCAGGACAGTGATGAAGACGATCTCAGTGACTACCTGGAGGTCATGGAGTATGTCACTGAACCGATGAACAATGACACTGATGGAGAAGGGCTCGAAGATGGCGCAGAGGTCAATGTCTATGGGACAAACCCACGGCTGGCAGACACAGATGCGGATGGTCTAGACGACTACACAGAGGTCGTGGTGTTGGGTTCTGACCCGAATAGGAGAGATAGCGACCGGGACGGCATCATGGATGGCCAGGACTTCCTCCCGACGATTCACTGGATATTCCCAATAGCGGGGCTCATTGTGCTGGTGTTCGTGGCCGCAGTAGGCGTGCGGAGGTTCCGAGACAGGTACTTGATAGAGGAGTTCGTGACCAAGGCGGAGCCTGCGAGTCTGGGCCTGGAGCCGGGCATGGACATCGCAGTGGAGTACAAGATCCGCGACGGTCGAGTGATATTCGGTGTGGTTGTGCGGAACGGCTCCGACAACCCGATGCAGAACGTGCAGGTGACACTGGGCGTACCAGACCTGACTGACGCTATAAAGACAGAGAACCTTGGCGCAGTGGAGCCAGACACGGTCTCAGTGGCTGAGATCGAGTTCGAGCTGCAGCCTGGAGCCGAGGGTGAACTCGTTGGCATGGTCGAGTATGACAATGTTGAAGGTGAGCACATGATTGTGAACCTGAAGCCTGTCAGGATTGTCGCATAGTCAAGCAGAAGTGGGAACATCGTCAGAGAGCGGAGCCTTACTCTTCTGCGGGAACACGAGTACAATCACCATCAGCGCTATTCCAGCAACACAAGACAGATAGTATGGCACTGGGTCCATATTTGGTAACCAGACCTCACCAACAGTCTCTATTGAGAGGTCAATCACTGTATCTTGGGCGATCCGTCTGAGTTGGACTGCAAACTCGGTCAAGTTCTCTCCAGGGAGTTCAAATCCCAGTGGATTAGATGTCACATTCGTTAGCGTTTCGAATTCTATACCCCCAAAAACTCCCTCAGGACTGATTGTGATCGCCACGGGAACTTCATTGGTTGATATGTTGGCAATCCGGACCCAGGAGTCTGAATCACCCAATTCTATAGACTCATTGAATTCGATTAAAGGACTTGACGCATTCAGTTTGAACTGGTACGTGCGAACGTCTTGCACCAGCTCATGTCGTAAAGGCACATCACGATAGTTGTATTTGAAGACTAAAAGTGAAGAGATGAGGAGAGCACTGATGAGAATAATGAAGAGTGATGCATATCCCCTCGCATCTGGTCTGGAACCCCAATTCTTGTACGTGATATAAGCAAGAGGAATAACGAGGAGCAAAAAGGGACTTGGCCTGAGCATTATGGCATCAGTCGAGATGTATTCCCACCAGAATCTGAATTTTATTGTAACTTCAACAGACTCGTTGCCAGATCGTACAATTTGAAAAAACGGTTCCTCATAATACGCGATTCCTTTGCCTATTACAATGACATCCTGAATCTCAGTCACATTCTGAATGATTGCACTGGGATATTCATAGTCGTAGTCCGCATATAGCTTGATGGTTACTGGAGACCCATTTGTGGTGAGTTCCGCAATTGCTATCTTGTTTACAAACCAGGGGCCAAATTCATACATAGGATATTCATCACCTAGGATAAAATACTCATCATAATCAGTAACATGAGAGATAGGATATATTGGATAGGCAAGATCAGTATAGGGAGATGTCGCAATTCCGATAATACCGATTAGAATGATCAAGGACAATCTTCTGGTCAAGACTAATGTTTTGCGAGAACCCTCCATTGTAAACCACGGTCATATTCCATCACAACCCAATGAGGTTTTCTGTTCACATTGTGAATAGCTGAGAGATTATATGGTTGAGATGGGCTAGACTCACGCTTCGTCGGTGGTATATGCACCAACAGATCTTGCGATCTCTTGGACCTCGGTCGGATGACCGAAGAGAGCACAGGGGGTGTCCTCATTGGTGAGGAGGTGCTCATTCTCACGAATGGCTGCAAACAATGGACTTTCTAGCCCATCTCTGAAGGAGGAGGAGGAGAGATTATGAGTGGCCAAGTTTGAGACTGGACAGGCAGTGAGGTCTCCCTGAGGGGTCACGTGCGCAAAGCCGCGACCAGCAGAAACACAGCCGCCGAAGTAGTCCTCATCTCCGGGTGAATGGATGACATACAGAGAGTTTTTCCTCCTGTACTCTAGGACTCGTGAACGGAACTCCTCACGCTCTGCAGGAGAGAGCATGAGGGATTTATCATAAGAACCACAGGTGTCACCCGTGAGGTTCTCTGCCATCACAGGGATGTACTCGATAAAGACACCAACAATGACACCGAGTTTGACATACTGGTCAAGGTTTTCAGCCCGCATCCAATATCTATAGTTCTGATTGGTGATCGTCACAGAGATGCCAGTAGGGACACCGCTTGACTTCAATAGAGTCAGGGTTTCGAGAGCTTGTCTGTGAACACCTTGACCTCGTCGTGCGTCAGTAGCTTCTTCACTACCCTCAACACTGACGATGACTGCAACATTCTTGGTGCTGCGGAGGCGTTTGTGGTCGTACCGAGTGAGGGCGGTACCGTTGGTCAGGATGATGAAGAACCGATCCTTGAAGGACTCACATAGCTCTAACAATCCTCGGAAAAGGAACGGCTCTCCACCTGCAATTATGAAACCGAAGACTCCCAAATCAGCAGCATCCTTGATTATCTCATACCACTGATTCCAATCAAGGGTCTTTCTTGCCTCAGAACAGTCAGCTCGTGGTCTGTTGTCGAGTGTTCCAACTGCGGCAGCATAACATCCTGCACAGCTGAGGTTACATTGAGAGGTAATGCTAAGGATTAGGAAGGGAGGTACACTCAGACCAGCCTCTTTTGCTTCACGTCTCAGCCTCTCGGTCTTCTTGTAGGACCGTGCAAGCCTGATTCCTGCTCTGATATATCTTGGATTACGAAGCACCCAGGGAACGAAGAGGCGGGACATATTGGGATCGAGTCCATCTAGTACCTTCTTCATCTGCCTGGGCGATGAAATTCCATTGGCGTGCTCTTTGACTGTTTGTAGCATCTTACTTTCCCAACTTAGTGGTGGCGCGTGTATAGAATTGTATGTCAAAAGCATATAAATTGTTTGGTAAACGCCAAACGTTGTGACTGTGCCAAACGTTTAAATATCTTCAAATTAGAAAATAACCTACGCGCCACCTATGTCTTTCACACATAGGGGGGAATGATGCAAGATGAAGAAAGTACTAATCATATACGACACAATGTTTGGAAATACAAGGAAGCTTGCGCTTGAGCTTGCCACAGGCATCCAACAGAATGACGAAATCATCACCAAGGTCGCTAATGGTGATGGTCTAGAAACTGAAGATCTATCCAAGTTCGACGGGGTTCTTTTTGGTGGTCCCACACGAGCCTTTAGGGCAACCCGAGGAGCAATGAATTCCATCAAGAGAGCAGGTGAAATTGGTCTCGACGGTAAAGTAGTTTCAACCTTTGGCACCTATATGGTGGGCAAAGAGTCCAGAGGTGTCAGGGGAATGGACAAGAAGTTGAGGAAAGTTGCACGTGATGCCAAAGTAATCAGCCCAGGTTTCTCAGTCAAGGTGGAAGGTCCTCGAGGACCCATAGAAGCTGAAGAGATTCCAAAGGCTCATGAGTGGGGAAGAAGTTTCGGGCTAGAAGTCCTTCAAAATACTCCGCAGATAGCAACGCACCCAGCATAAGAACTATCAATCGCATTACTTAAGGCATGGATTCGCCTCCAGAGCAGAGTATGTTAGAAATCTATAGTGCGACCTTCTGGGTTGTCGCAATAATCTCGATAATACTTCAGGACAGGCAGGCTGAATCTGGAGTGGAAAAATTCGCACCCGTGCCTACTCTTATCAAGATGATTCCAGCAATAAGTGCTGCGGTATTCGTCTTACTCTTTCGACCATCAACTCTGTTTACAGGTCTTTTAGCAGCTGCATTAGTTTTCTGTGCGTTTGGAGACATGGGAATGGAGATAGACCTTGTTCCAGGGATAGGCATGTTTCTGGCAGCCCACATTATCTACACAATCAATTTCCTATGGCATGCAAGCATGATTGGATTAACTACAATCCCCTTGGCATTGTTTGCAACATGTTTCATTCTGGGAGTTGTATATGTCTTCATGTTGATCAGATATCTTCGTTCATCTGGTCCAGAAATACCACCGTTCATACTGCGGGCTGGTACCCTATATTTCATCATACTTGCAGCAACATTCAGCACATCCTTACTGCTCTGGCAAACCACAGGAGCCATTCTTGGATACATACCAGTGATTGGAGCCTTAATCTTCATAATCTCAGACTCCTTCATAGGAATCAACGAGTTTCATCACAAGCTCTCACATCATGAGTTCTACATTATGCCAACATACTATCTTGCCATCTTTCTACTATCACTAGGAGTGTTTGTGTTCGCCATCTAGGAAAAAACAAGTTCCAAAGTTTGATAAGAAGAGGTACCTTCACAGGCTGAGGGGACACACGTGGACAAAGACGAGCTGTTGGAGGCAATCGATGCCAAACTTGATCAGCTGAACTTTCCCGAGCTGATTGAGCCAGAGAGCATCCAACCGGTAGCAATTATGACGCGTGAGAGAAGGCAGTTAGGCGAGCTCGAGAAGGAATTGTTACAGATTCTCGAGCTAGTGAAATTAGATGAGAGAATTCCGAGTATCATTTCCCGACTAGCTACAGTCTACCTCAAAGAAGCCACCTTTGGTCGAGCTATTGTCCTGTACGAGTTGACATTGGGTCTAGATAGCAAGCAGGTCAGTGCTTGGATAAACATGGGACTGTCGTATCTCATGGTTTCAAGCCCCAGAGAAGCCATTAGTGGTC
>JASFEF010000195.1:0-5266 GCA_050124975.1 Candidatus Thorarchaeota archaeon
CAATAGATGAGTTGGCTGATACAATGGACTCGTGGGTGTGTTTGCGATGTGGTGCGCCATTGGAAATCGAACAAGTTGAGGAAATGGGACGCAGACTACCAATTCGATGCAAATATTGTACCCATACACTCACAATTGCTCTCTATCTACAGTAGAGCCTGCGTATTCACTTACGTAATACCTAATAGGAAGCTAGGCAAATCTGTTTTAGTTTCACCGCCGCGCGCCAGGTGGAGGAGAAGACAATTTTCACTTGTAAGAAATGCAAGGAACCATTCTATGTTCAGGCTGGTGAACTGAAGGGTCATACACTTCGTGTTTATTGCCAATGTCTGAATGGTCACAAAGGGAAACGAGACATCTCGAGGTATCAAGCTGATAGTATGGCTCATGAGGTTTTCCAAGGAATCTTTACGTGTATGGAATGCGGCTCTACGATGACATTGATGAACACTGATGTTGGGCGACATAAGGCTGAGTATATCTTCATCTGTCCACAACATGGACCTCAGAAGAGAGAGATTCCTGCCTTCTATCATACTGCAATAACCGGGTTACAAGGTAGTATTAACTCATCAAAGTCAATTCTTGATTCATTGAGTTGTCCTCGGTGTGGTGAAGTTTTCATTGTGACCGAGATAGCCGAAAAGAAGGGGCTCCTTGAAGTCAAAGCGAAGTGCTCAAACGGTCACAAAGAGCTGAGACTTATTCCGAAGATAGCCGATGAATCGGTGCTCAAGACTGTTGTTAAACGCCTTATTCACTGTGATGACTGTGGACTTCTATGTCAGGTCGTGGAAACACATCCTAAGGGCAACAAAGCCCAAGTAGAACTAGTGTGTCCCGCACATGGTAAGAAGAAGAAAGTACTACCTGTAGAGTATGCATGGATGTTCGAATCGATTGTAGAGGCTATGTCTGAGGGAAGTATTGTCAGATCGATGTTGAATTGCCGTGAGTGTGGAAACTCATTATCAATTAAGGGTGTAGAACTTGACAAGATGAAGTACAAACTCAAGTGTAGCTGTATGAACGGTCACAGTGTTGAACTCTTACAGCCATCTGATTTGGATGAGGAGGCCATTGATGCTATTGTTGGTGGTGTCTTGAAATGCAATGAATGCGACATGATGACTGACATTGTGGAAACGAAGGTCAGCGGCAATAATGTAGAAATGAAGCTAGTTTGTCCTGTCCATGGTGACTTCAAGAAAGGGGTGGCTGTTGGTGTCTACAAACATGTTGAGGAGCGAGACAAGCACATTGACAGGATGCCCTCAACTGAAGAGAGTCTCAAATGCGAGAAGTGTACATCTCCAATGACAATCCGTGGAACTAAGGTTCGAGATGAGATTGTTGAGTTAAAGATGGAATGTAGGAATGGGCATGGGGATACACGACATCTACATGTTGGTGCAGTCGAGCCTGTGCTCGAACGGTTCTACAAACAACTGTATGAATGTCACAAGTGTCACAATCCACTGAAGCTTTCAATAATTGAGGATAAAGATGACAAATCTGAGGCACATCTCTATTGTGATAATCATGGTGAGAGTAAGGTGGAGATTCCTACGAATCATGCTGCTATTGCACGAGATGCATATCTATCAACAATGAGCATGAATGACCTTGAGAAACTTCTCGAAACTCGCCTGCAGACAGAGAGAGCTGCAGAATATCAAATCGAACCTGATGCTGATGTTCAGGAGATGCTTGATATTGTCAACGATGTAATCGAACAGCAGAGTGTGAAGTTCATTGGAGAGAAAAGTGGCTCCAAGTTTGGTGAAGAGTCGTGGTTCTATGGAAAGGCTCGAGCTGGCACTGAGTATATTGTGATTGGTTCTGTTTCAAAAGAAAATCTCACAATGAGGATTTCAGTTGCGAGTGATGATGAGAACAAGATGGAGATGCTGCTCTCAGAGATGAAAGAGAATCTTCGCGAAGTTCTTCTCAAGCTTCAAGCCAAGACTGGTGACCTAGCTCCTAAGAAGATTGAATGTGCTCAGTGTGGTGCGGCTTTACGAAAACGTGCACTTCCTGGAGAAACCGTCCTCTGTGATCACTGCGGTACTCCATTACACTGGGGCTGATACTAGGACTCTCCAGTCCAAGTGGCTTGTCTATCATTTGAAATCCCTAAGTGAGCTAGTACGCGTTCTACAACAGAGTCCACCAGTTCTTCAATGGTCTTCGGCTTTGCCCAAAATGCAGGGCTTGCAGGAATCACTATACCTCCTGCTTCAGTCACTGTTGCCATGTTCCGAATCTGAATCAGATTGAGAGGTGATTCTCTTGGGACGAGAATGAGTGTACGCCTTTCTTTTAAACTACAATCTGCAGCCCTTGCAATGAGATTGTCTGCATATCCATGAGCAATCCCAGCAAGTGTCTTCATTGAACATGGAATCACAACCATCGAATCGATTGGAAATGTTCCACTAGCTGGACCTGCAGCTAGGTCATGTTCATCATAGAGGAAGTCTGCTTCTTTTGTTAGGTTCTCCACATCAATCCCGGTCTCATACTTGAGGGTTTCTTTACCCCACTTGCTGATAATCAGATGAACCTCATGATTGTTTGATTTCAAAGATCTCAGCAGTCTGACTCCGTAGATAGCACCACTAGCTCCAGTTAGACAGACAAGGACTCGTTTCTTCATGCTTGTCACCAATAGACTAGACTCCCTGAACTGCAACCTTTGCATATACCTGTATCGAAATGGAAGACCTTTCTCAGAATAGAAAGGCTAGAAGTATGTACAGAAGGATCGATACTCCTCCAGCTCTGACTCCAACCTTCTTAGCTATACCGTATGCCTCCGCCACATCTTGTGTGAGAGTATCAAATCCCTTCTCTCCAAATGTTCTTAGACCTGTGGCTTTTCCGAACCCTAAACCGACCTTAACTGGCTGAATACGCTCGCGCGCCTTCACTGAAGAGGTCACAATGTACTCCAAAGTCTCGTCCGGTTTGTTACGACCAATTGGAGGATATCCCCTACTAGAGAGAGAGATTGCATTTACGACATGAGTATCCGTGGTGATGATTTCTGCATCGTCAAATCCTTGTGCCTTTAGTAAACTCTGAGCTTTTTCTCGGAATCCTGGTTCCATGTTGTTGCCATCAATTGAAATCAAAACCATCTCTCGGTCACCGAGATGAAAGGCTACAGCTATCACCCCCCCAGGTCCAATTCCCTCTGAGGGGCTGATATCAACAGGAACAATCTGATGCATTCCAATCTGCACCTTGGTCTTCTCATTGTTAATTGTTGAGAATACCGCCCCTGACACAGTTCCTACGTACTCACTTGCCTCTGGATCTCCCTGAACCACTGAAACTGCCTTGTCATCAATACAATTGTGAGCATCGACAACAGCGATGCCGCCGACCTGAGGGAGCCGTTCATGGATCATATTGGCAGCATCATATCCGACATCGAGGGATATGTCGTCGGTGAACTCAGGTGCACTAGTACTGATTGTTAGAACATCATTTCCAACAAATAAAGTCCAGACCTTGAACTTGCCACCATCAGTCCAATGAGGGCCGGAGATTTGTTCGTAGACCTCGGTTTCTTCAATGAGTCTATCAATCTCCGCCAGAACAATGGGATAGTCATCCTTCGTCGTCAAATTCTGTTGGTGTGTACAACTACCATGCATGACAAATGCTGGAATTCCGTGGGTCTTCTGAATGTGCTCAATGATGACTGATGGGAGATCACTACTTCCAATATCCCTGAAGGGTCCTGGATGGACATACTGAATGACACCACAGGCAACCGGTCCTTCGTCATCTCGAAATATGAGAATCTCAATAGGAATGTCTTGGATGGTCGCGATTCTTGTGAGAATCTCTTCAAGAGGTTCCGGATTACTTGCCAAGTAATCATGACCAAATGCTCTGAGAAGCTGAGGTCCATTGATTCCAAGGTCTCTCTCAAAGGGAACACTCACAGCTCTGTAGATGTAATGCACTACTAATGAAGCGACAATAAGTGAACTGACCATTGGAATATACCATAACGTTGGCAAGGTTGGGAGAGCTGGATTTCTTGGAGCCAGGAACAACTCAGCTGCAATCCAAAGCAAAGGAGGCATTAAAGCAGCAATTATGTTTCTAGCGGGATGATGATCACTCAGACCATTCACCAAGAATGCAAAGGCTGTGTATGCTAGAGCAACCCCAAGGATAGAGAATCTTATCTCAAACACATCTGTTGCTACAATAGCATCTATGATTCCCCCAATTACGCTTAATGCAACCCAGAAAATCAGTCCAAATTGCACTAAGCCGCCAGTCCTCCTTCCATCAAGAGGTGAATTCTTCTCAGTTGCTATCAGATACAGCAAACCCGAACCGAGGAAGACAGGAGCTCCAATGATGACTAGATAGCAAAGGAACACGTCGAGAAAAAGACCCTTTACTGCACTGAGAATCAGCGAGCCTATGGTAACTAGGAGAATCAGTATCACAATTATCTGACGATAGGATGGAAGTTGCCATACCTTAGAATAAAGTCGGACTGTTTCCTTGACCTTCGCCTTCTCTCCCAAGGTTACATCACTCGCTGTTTTGCTACAACGGCGCTGGAGGTCTTATCAAACTTCCCCTCTACCTTGAAATGTCGCAACCAATGACTTTATATCGCATTCGATATCGAGAAATATCGTATTCGATAATCGTATCCGATATTACTAAAGGTGATAATCATGACCGACGAAGCCCAACAAAAGGATTGTGAGCATCTTGAGATGCCTCAATCGGTACCAAGGGGTCTTCTTCGTCATGTTCTCCCTAGAATGCTCAAGTCTCAAGATATGACAGGCACTGAAATCATGCAAGAGCTTCACTCCCTGACTGATGGAGAATGGAATCCAAGCCCAGGGACTATCTATCCACTCCTTTCGTCTTTAGAAGAGGAAGGCATTATTCAGACAGTTAAGACTGAGGGTCGGAGTAAGACATACACTCTTACAGACGAAGGGCGAAAACAAATGATTCAGTTCATTAGACATCGAAGACAAGCTGTTGGCCATAAAACTCGTCTTGGTCCAAGACTATGGGAGCGATTACTTGAACCTGGTGAACGTTTACGATTCCATATGCATGGAATGGAATACTCGGTTGAAGCTCTCGAATCAGTAGAAGAGTCCTTGAATACCAAGGATCGACAGAGATTACTAATACACCTAGATGCGATGAAGGTGAGACTATCATCGCTCATTGATTCATTGAAATCCGGAGGAACATAGATTGT
>JASFEF010000196.1:0-5251 GCA_050124975.1 Candidatus Thorarchaeota archaeon
TTGCTAGCACACTCAGTACTGTTATGCCTGATGCGACCCGCGAGGCTCTCCGTGAAACTGAGTTCGTAGGGGTCTTTGGAAGGGTAGTGAGACAAAGAGGATCTGGAGGAGGGATATGTCTTCAGTATTTCTATGTGTGGGACTATCAAGCTGTGCCCGCGCATGAGGCTGACTATGAGCCTATCTTCGTCTATCTTGATGGGTCTAGAAAATACGCCATCTATGACCTTGTACACTACTGCTCCCGTCGTGTCGACCTTGATTCCAAGATGTCATTCCGGATGATTCCCGGTTGGCACTCATTCCTTCCTGCAAAACTCAAAGACTCTGAGATTGACAAGGGATTAGAGGTGCAACCTCTTTCAGATGCACATCTACACTCATGGTGGTCTATCCCTGATGAGGAGGCTCGTTTGAAGGTTGAAGGGTTCATTCGAGACCCCTTCATGCTGGCGGCTCCTGGACACTTCATGGACATGCCAGATGAAAATGCGCAGACGATGTGTTGCACCTTCCTGCAGATTGAGGGTGCATTGAATGAATTTGAAGACCCTCGTAAAGCTATTGTCGAGGGAGTCAAACGTGCGTTCACGAACTGCGTGGGAATTCTTGCTCTCTATCGCCTAGGTGCATACCTCCAGCTTCTCGGAGAGATGAATGATATTGGAATGGTGAGTTTTCCTGTATCTTTGAGTTCCATTAACATTGGAACGATAGGTAAGGTTCTCCAAGACGGATTTGCCACTCTGACAGAAGCTGGAAGGAAAATCTTTGAGGGAACTCACACTACTGATCCTGATAACCACGATTGATTAGAAACTTCCAATCAATCCTGACTAACAGGTAGATTGCTAGAATAACAAACAAGACACTTGAAACCTCGATTATCCGTGACATGATGCTCAAGGGACTTGTACTGCCCAACAATGAACCGACGAAATCAAGACCTATTCGTCCAGACCAAGCGATTCCCATCAAGAACATTGATTTCCCTATCAATTGTGCAAGTGCAACTTTCCACCACGAATATCGAGCAGCACCCAGAGGTACGACTAAGACGTCATCAGGAATGGGAGTGGCTGCAAGTAACCATACTACAAATGGAGTTGCCCTTGGGTGTGAGTCGACATATCTCTTGAAGGCACTCGTCTGATTTTCATCAATCAGTTTTCCTCCACCATATCCGATGAGGTAGCCTGTCATCTCACCTAACATCGCACCTAATCCAGAGATGACACCAATAAGCCATGGGTCAAAGACAAAGACCATCGTCACCTCTTCTTTTAGTCCACCAAGAATGAATGCAACTCCAACATAGGGGAATGGGAATAGTATTGTCGCGTTACCGATTGTTGATATGATGAACGCCCCAAGATAGCCTAACAGGAGTGACACATCCAATAACCAGTTGTAAACCATACCTATAGGACTGGCAAGATTTGGAATGAGGATGCTAAGAACTAGATAGACCAGAAGAGCAACCACCGAGAGTAGCAACAATCTATCTGACTTTCTCATCTTTTCCCAATCCATTGGTCGAAAACTCAGCTAGTAAGGATAAGAACATTGCTTCATGAGGGCTGGTAACTTTAAGAGGTGGACCGACCACATCAGAGCAGAGTGAATGGAAATGAGAGTTGACCTGCGATATGGAGAGGGGTCTCTTCCACTCGAGTTGAGTGATAGGTTTTCCATAGAGCAGATTATTCCACAGACTGTCACAAAGCATCCGGATATTGCATCTGAGCTGTTGAGAGTGATCGAGTCTCCGACTGATTCACTACCCTTCTCTCAGAGAGTATCCGAGGTTGCTTCGATTGCTATTGTTGTCAACCGCATTGAAAATCAAGAGATTATTGAGGGGCTCCTACATTCCCTCCTAAATAGTGTAGAAACATTCTCATTCAATCCCGACAATGTGTCAATATTCTATCCCATCAAATCAAGCGATAGGATGTCTAAGACTGAGGTTGATCATTTCTTAGGTAATCCTGAGTCTAGAGGACACCTACTCATTCTACATAACCCTACTACGAACTCATCCCTCAAACTAATAGGCGAAACACCCAGCTACTCTACACCTGTCCATGTTAACGAAGCGTATCTTTGTGCAGATATGAAAATCGGTCTGGGTGAAATCCGACCTGATGTGTTCTTTGGCGCAACAGGCGGACGCATGTCAGTTGTACCAAGCGTTTCAGGAAAACGAACTATAAACCGGAATGCCAAGCTCCGAACCACAAAGGACATTGGTCAATTCAATCTGGAAACACCATCCTGTGTTGATATGATGGAGATTTCCCAGCTTGCTGGTCTAGATTATATCATAAATTCAGTGTCAGATTGGCAAGGTAATCTAGCTCATATTGTAGCTGGCGACTCAAACTCTTCTTGGAACTCAGGTGTAGAATCTGCGAAGCGCTTAGCTAAAGCTGAGTTTAGTAGACGTGCTGATATTGCGATAGTGAGTGCGGGAGGCAACCCACATGACTCAACACTCTATGACGCAATAGATAGTCTTTATCCCGCCTGTGAGGTTACTGAGTACGGAGGGTCTATTGTTCTTGTGGCGGAGTGTGATGGAGAAGTAGGTCCTAAGGGTTTCATCCGATCGATGTCTGAGTTTTCATCTGAGGAGGATGTACTGACTGCCGCAGAAACTAGTTTCGAGGTTGGAATGGAGAAGGCTCGTTTCTTCTGGAATGTATTAAGTTCTAGAAAGATTGTGATCTGTAGTCGGCTGCGGGAGTCGTTGGTTGAAGAACGATTCCATTGTATTGCGGTGAAAGATCCACAAGAGGGTTTCGAAGCTGCACAAAGCATGCTGGCGTCAAGCAAGAAAGTAGCTATCTTGAGTGATGGTCTACGAAGTACTCCAAAATTAGCTAGCCATTAGTCTACGCGTTTTCAAAGAGCGCGTCAACTGCATCAATTGCACCTATGGCCTCCTCAGGGCTGAACTCGGGAAGATCCCCAATCTTAGCTATCTTGAGTGTGACAAGAGCATTATCATCTTGAGGTTCCATCTCCCATGACATGTCTAATCCTGGCTGTTCTGACACAAACTGACCAAGAAAATTGACCCAAGCCTGTTTGATGTCATCGATTTTAAGATACATGAACTCCATTAATGGAACTGTGATTTCCACTCTTAGGATGCGACCATCAAGGATGTTGTAATTGTCAATGTTCCAAGGCATCTCTAAGCACATCGTCAGACCCTTCTGTGTGGTACATAAGTGTTCTTTGCTCGAATTTTGTCAAACTAGTCTTCAGACTTATCGTCTTCGTCAATCTTCTCGCGTAGCTCCTTAGCAATTTTGTCAAGCTCGTTGTCTTCTTCCTTTTCCTCATCAGCCTGTGCAGTAAGGAGTGATTCGACATCTTGGACAAATGCTTCCATTTCGTCCACTTCGGGCTCTGGTTCTTCAACCATTTCTTCTGAAAGTTCTTCAAACTCGAGTTCCTCAACAGGCTCTTCCACTTCAGCAGGTTCATCTACAGCTGGTGGAGGTCTTGAAACAGGTTCATCAGCACCATTTGCAAGACCAAGTCCTTGACGCTGAAGAATGGTCTGAATACCAATTGGGATGATGACACCACGGTCTTGGAGAAACAGCAGTCTGTCCAACACTTCTGCCTCAGTCTTTTCCAACATCTCTGCTAATGGGGGTAGAAGGTTCTTGATATAGAACTCACTTCGCTCATCTCGTATAGCACCAATGTAGTCAAGCATCTTTGCATCAATCTTGGCTACTTTCTGTGTGGGTCCAAATCTATGAGGTAGGTGCCATGCGTAGTTGAATGCTGAGTTTAAGGTTGAAACAACCCACTCAGGATCAAAGCAGTCCACTAGCCCAGTCCAACCATCAAGATCATGGTCATACTGATTCTCAAAGAGCTCTACGAAGAACTGCAACCGCTCTCTAAGGAGTGGAGTCATTTCACCCTCAAGAATGAGAATACCAATGATGTACTGACCACTGTAGCTGTTTAGACGAAGCCCGTGGTACTGGATCTCTTCCAGAGTTCCCCTGACACCATCACCCTTTATCTCGCCATAGACGCTGGTAATGGCTGCGATAAAGCCACTGATAAGGTCGGGTTGAATTCTTTCCTCTGTGAAGGGATGATAGAATACACAAGTTCCACGATCGAGGTAGACCGCCATGAAGTGCTGCACCGATTCGAGGTCTCTGAACATCTGTAACTGATTCTCGAGGCTTAACCTTGCTGCCTTTTTCTTTGGCTTAACACCACGATTGTACCCTGCAGCCACGATACCTAACAATGCGATGGAAATGATCATCATGAGTCCTATGTCGCTTGTGAGGAATGACATGACAAGTGCTATAATGCTGACTTGAACACCAGTAGTCTCGGTTTTTTCAGCATTCCATCTTGTTCGATCGCCTGCATACGAAGCCGTGGCTGATAACCTTTCGATTTGTCCTTCGGGCACATCGAATCCATATGTAGCGACTCCATCAAGATTGGTTACATCAGTCATGCCGCTATCGGTATAGTGAATCACAGTGCCATTCTGATAGTAAATAGAGATTCTAAATAGAATCTCAATCCCTGCAACAGTTTCCTCTGAATCGTTAGACCATAGTGTCGCACGAACTTCCATGAACTGACCTGCTACAACCTGTGGTGGTGCAAATTGAATCTCAATATACAAAGATTCCTTTGCTTCAACCGTGAGTGTTGATTGATCTGTTGCATATACTGCGTAAAGTGCTGAGGCAAACGCTTCTATTGTGTACGTGCCGTTTGCTAAGTTCAGTGTGATATTAGCAACATAGACGCCATCAACATAATGAAGGTTGTACAAAGTCCCTCCTAGTGTTATGTTGACCACCGCATCAGTTATAGCAGAATTGTTATAGGTGTCCATGTATCGAGCTTCGATGATAATGTACCACTCTTCGTATTCGGAAGAGGTGTGTGAGAGGATGAGTGATGTTGTGGCCTCAACTGTGAGATTCAGAGTCATTTGGCTTGTAGTATATCCCTCTCTGATTATGGTCACCGTAAATGATTCAATACCCCTTGTTTCGGTAGGGTCAATGTTGAATGAATAAACTCCTGCAACTCCACTCAGTAATTCGTAGTATGTACTGAAAGCTGTGAATGATACATTTGCGTCGATGATGGGCGTACCAATGGAATCTGTCAATGTCAAACTGAAGGGAGCCAACGTAGCATAGTCAGTTATTGAGCTATTGTCTGTCCAAGAACCAATTAG
>JASFEF010000197.1:0-5215 GCA_050124975.1 Candidatus Thorarchaeota archaeon
TACAACGACTGTGAGGTATGCCTTCTCGGATAGCAATGTCTTGAGACCACTCATGACGTTCCCAACACCATTAATGTATTCATCATAACTGGAAATGTTGCCTAGGTCTCTTTCAGATTCACTGTAGTATTGTTTGAAACCCTCCTCACCTCTGACCTTGTGTACTGACCTGTTACCACCACGAGATTTTCTCAACATATTCCAATATGGGGGTGAAGTCACGACATAGTCGAATAACGGTTTCTCCCCGTTGAAATGGTTCGAAATTAGTTTCTCTGAATCTAGAGAGTCTCCTTGAATCAATATCTGGTGTCCATTTCCCGACACGTCTTGAAGTGCCCTTTGCCCAATTTCTACAAACTCGTTACTCAGTTCAATTCCAACAGCATTTCTACTAGACTCTCGGCAGGCGACAAGAGTACTCCCAACTCCCGCAAATGGATCAAGAACCCACCCATTCTGCTTTGTGAAGTAAGTGACAAACCTGTGTACCAACTCCTCTGGATACTTAGCTGGGTGACTCAGTTGTTCACGTGACCTTGAACGAGGATTGATCACAAACCACGACTTTGTTGACTTCACCCATGATTTAGCATCGAGGTCGTTCAAGGTGTTCTTTGCCTTCTGAACCATTCCCTTCACCAAGCCAATGAATGGTGAGTCGAGGTCATAAGTCTAGCTTCTGAGGTGGGATTAGTCGGGGATTTCTATATTTGAATAAAACACGAATGATGCTAGTCAAAGAGTGTGTCACTTATGGCGAAAATCAGTCCTTTCGTAAAACTACTTCGTGGAGAGTATGAATTAACAATCATTCTTCTTCTAACCCGACTAAAGGGGAAAGCTCGAGCAGATGAGATAATTAAAGCCGGAAAGAAGACAAAGACATTGCCTGCACTGAATGGTGCGAGAGTTGCAAGTGCTCGGAAATTCCTACTCGATAATGAAATAATCACTGTAAGGAAGGAAGGTAATGAGATCATCCACATTCTGACAAACCGAGGTAAGAAACTGGGCAAGCATCTGGATGCTATTGCCAAATTTATTGTCAAGGATTTGAAATGGGTCCGAAGCTTCTAGAGACCAGACTCTATGATTCGGTTGATACCTATCTCAACAATATCTCCACAGTAGGATGCAATCCTTTCAAGATGTAGAGTCAGAACTATTTCGTGCGGTGTCTTTTCCTTACGTGAAGACCCGACCTTCTGAAGAGATTCAGCTAACTCAGTGGCTTCTTTGAGAGTCTGTTGAGCAATTTCAGAGCTAGATGCAATATCGAGTTTCCGTGTGGCTCTTTTCGTGGTATCAATGCTGAAGAATGCTTTACTCGTATCCTCATATACGGAAAGTATCAAAAGTGCCATCTTCTTCAGCTTGGGACTCATTTTCTTTAACTGTGCTAATTCGCTGATTGCGGAGCAAATATGGTCAGCAATCCTCTCTACATACTTTGCCGCAAGACTAAAGCTCAATGCATCCGGAGGTGTGAGAGCAATTCTCCTTGCATATGAGGGGTCTCTTAGCACAATGTGACAGAGACGTTCTACAAAATACCTGTGACGATCAACGTCCTCGTCACGGTCGATGATTCTAGAATGGTCACTTGTGTGTCCACTCTCCATCATTGTTAGAAGTCCATTGAGCATGTACTTCGTAGTGGCAAACTGCCGCCGAAGTATAGGAGTGATGACTTGCTTCTCACTTGTATCACTGAGAATGAAGCTCTTACTATGTTCATCCAGAATCTCAAATCCTGGAAGTCTTCTTATCCACTTGCTGATTTCTCCTCGGGTGGCCATATCGAGTCCATCCTCAAATCGAAGCTCCAGTTCATTTGTTCCCACAATGTAGGCACCTACCAAGAGATTCACAATGTCCCTTGTCTGGTCCTTTGTCAATGAGAGTCTGAGAGGTTCTGACTTTGTACTATCAATAGAAGGTGGGATTATCCTCAACGTACCTTCCAATGTTCTCTCAATCCGAACTTCAGAGTCTTTTGTCAGCTTGAACTCGTCACACCAGCTTCGAGGTAGGTAGACATAGAATGAGTTTCGAACTTGATTCAGTTTCCTTGTGGTAGCAGTCATTTCGAATCAGCTTCAGTTGCATATGCTGTAAATGCTTTTCAATTGGGAAGCAACCATTCCATCAAATCATGCTGTCATCGAACAGATAACCATTGAATTATTGCTTCTAATCAAGTTTCTACGCAAGAAACCCTCCATTTAAGCTTCAGCATATGAAGCATTTACAACATCTACCTGCATGTGCTGTTCATGCCTACGGCTTAATTCTAGGTTTTCTTGCGGGAGCTCGTAAGAAAATCATTGGTGCTGAAAAGATGAATGACACAATGAAACTACTAGGCATTCTAGTAATCGGTCTGGTAATCGGAGCTAGTGCAACTTTTATTGTCGCACCCCCGAGTGGAAGCCAGACATACACACTGACAACTGCAGGTTCAACCACAGTCTATCCACTTTCACAGGAATGGGCTGTTCAGTTCCATGCAGACTATCCATCAATCACAGTGAATCCAAGCACTGGTGGATCTGGTCTTGGTCAATCTCAGATAGCTGATGCGCTCATTGATATTGGAGCCTCAAGCTCATATCCCAAAGAGGACTACAGAACAGCTAACCCCAATATTGAGATAATCCCAGTTTCTGCTGACGCACTCGGTATCGTGACAAACCCAGCTGTGAATGGAAGTTCATTCCGAATGGATTGTGACATGGCAGTTGCAGTCTTTCAGGGGAATGTCACAACTTGGGAGGACTTTGAAACCACATTCAATGTGAATGTTGATGCGACTGGATCAATCAATGTCTATGTCCGTTCAGACGCTAGCGGTACTACTGCAACATTTGCCAAGTGGCTAGAAACAGCTGATGAGAATACCAACGCAAATGGTGCTGAGTATGAGTGGGGTCTTGGACACAGCGAGGTAGTAGCTTGGCCTGGAACTCACAGCTCTGTTGACGGTAATCCTGGTGTAGCATCAGGTGTAGAGGGTGATGCCCAAGGTATTGGATACGTTGGTCTTGCCTTCATGAGTGATTTGACAGCAGTCGAGCTTTACAATCCAGGAATTGACGAGTATGTCACTCCATCTCTAGAAAACGCGCTAAAAGCACTGCCAGATGTGATTACTGATCCCGGTCAGAACTTGATGAACTCAAACAACACTGGTGCATATCCAATTGCGAGGTTGCTCTATTATCTGGTTAACCCAGACAATCTCCATTGGTACACAATTGCTTTCCTGAATTGGGTTCTAGTTCAGGGTCAGCAGTATATCTCAACGGTGGGCTATGTCCCAATCAGTGGAACTTCTGCTGCAACATATGCGCTAAGCGTTGTTGCTGCATTGACACCCAGTGCATAGCATTGTCCTCTGAGCATGAACGCCATGCGATGCCCTTAATTTGGGGATAATCATGGCGTTCATGTATAATTTCAGAGGAACCTTACGATGAAATCAATATGGAGACAGAAGAGTGGTTTAATGGTCGGTTTGATTATTGGAATACTTCTAGGGGCTGGAGGTCTCATTTTTATCAGTCCTCCACCAGGGGGAGGAGTCCAAGGCACAATAACCACTGCAGGTTCCTCAACGGTCTATCCACTCTCCCAGATCTGGGCTACAGAGTTCAATGTTGTATTTCCTAGTCTGACAGTTAATCCTAGCACAGGAGGTTCTGGTTTGGGTCAGTCACTAGTGGCAGAGGCTTTGATTGATATCGGAGCTTCTAGTTCATACCCAAAACAAGACTATATTGACGAGAATCCCAATGTTGAGATTCTTCCTGTTTCTGCAGATGCTCTCGGCGTAGTAGTGAATGAGGCTGTTAATGGCTCAACATTCAAGATGGACTGTGACATGGTTGTTGCTGTTTTCCAACGCAATATCACAACTTGGGCTGAGTTCTCTACTGTTTTTGGAGTATCAGTTCAACAGACCGGAGCTATCAATGTCTTTGTAAGGTCAGACGCTAGTGGAACAACTGCCACATTCGCCAAGTGGTTGGAAACAGCAGACGAAAATACGAATGCCAATGGAGCTGAATATGATTGGCATCTTGGACATGAGGAAGCACTCTCATTCCCGGCTGGCATAAATGCTGTTGATGGTAATCCGGGAGTAGCATCGGGTGTTGAAGGAGACAATGCCGCTATTGGCTATGTTGGTCTTGCTTTCATGGGAGATCTAATTCCTACAGAACTCTACAATCCTGGCAATGGAGAATGGATCACACCATCAATTGCAAATGCTGTTAGAGCAATCCCCACTAATCTTACTGCACCTGGTCAGAATATCATGAACTCTGCAATAGAGGGTGCATATCCGATTGCTCGCTTGCTGTTCTATATTGTGAATAGAGACTACCTTAGCATGAATACAATTACGTATGTCACATGGTGCCTTGTTCAAGGTCAGAGATTCGTTAGTGTCGTTGGTTATGTTCCAATAAACGGCACATCAGCACAGAGTTACTCATTGACTCTATTGAGTTCCCTTTCTCCATCTCTATGAAATTAAGCTTGAGGAAATGATGAATGACTGAAACAGAAATCCAAGCAATTGAACAACAAACCAATGAGGATAAGATGACTCAAATTGAGAGATGGAAACAGCGCATCGTGAATCCAATCCATGATTTCATCAATGCTGATAGGTCTGGAAAGACTGACATGCTTGGGAAGGTAATGCTTCTTATCCCAGCTTTTGCGAGTACTCTGATCATCATTCTGATTCTTGGTTTTCTATGGTATGAATCCACACCAATCTTAACTGACCCAGTAGGTGGACCCGGGATAATCATTGGTCCAACCTGGGATCCAAATAGAGACCTCTATGGTATTGGTGTGTTCATTGTAGGTTCTTTGTTGTGTACAGTAATAGCAATTGGAATTGCGGTGCCTGTTGGTATTGGAGGGGCAATCTTCCTATCTGAGTTTTGCCCCATGAGGCTTCGTCAACCAATCAAGATGATTACTGAGATGATGGCTGCGATTCCATCAATCGTCTACGGTCTCTGGGCATACGTTGTGATGGTTCCGTACATCAAGAATGTACTAGCCCCAGCTGTCCAAAGCAATCCTCTCACAGCTTGGATGCCATGGTTCCAGGGAGACACAAATGGATTGAGCCTATTAGCAGGAGGGGTTATTCTCGCAATCATGCTGCTAATAGGCTCAATCCATTTGT
>JASFEF010000198.1:0-5159 GCA_050124975.1 Candidatus Thorarchaeota archaeon
AAGACAGTAGTCATTCTTGTGATTACTATTATTGCTGGATTTGTAGTCTACAATATCGCACCAACTGAGATTGAGCCTGGTCAGTATAGTTTAACTCTGGAGATTCACTCAGCCAGTATTGATGCATCACACACCTACAACGTTTCATTTATGGACGAAATCACTGATGACAATAAAGAACATCGACTCAATGGCACTTCTACAAATGTGACAGTTACGATTCCACAATCTGTTGAAATCACACCGAACAATCCTCTTCGAATAACACTGGACGCTATTGGGGATGAACTCTCAGCCAACGAGATTGTCGCAACTCTGACCGATGAAGATGATTTTAATCTCACACTTCGACCGAACAGACAATTAGGGCAATCTTTCATCATTGAATACCAACCTCTTGTCAACTCTCAGTCTTCGGTGATGATCCTCACTGTTGTTGCCATCCTTTGGTTCTCAGAGGGAATCAGTCTAGTAGCTACATCTCTACTCATTCCGATATTGATTGTCCTAACCGATATACGACCACCTCAGACAGCCTTAGCTCCATTCTTCGACCCCGCAGTTGCTCTCATATTTGGTGGATTCCTCATTGGTCGGGCACTGACGAAATATGAACTCGATAAGAGACTAGCCTTACTCATTCTTTCAAGAGGTGAAGGTTCAGGCTCAGGTCTCATTCTTACTGTGATGGGGATTACTGCATTTCTTTCAATGTGGATCAGCAACACAGCATCTGCAGCCATTATGATACCAATAGCTTTAGCTGTGATTAGCCGGATTAGAGACCTAGATGTTCGAACCAAATATGGTAAGGCACTGGTTCTAGGAGTTGCATATTCAGCCACTCTAGGTGGTGTTGCGAGTCTAGTAGGATCTCCTCCCAATCCTCTTGCAGCTACCTACATCAACTCGTTCCTTGGGATTCAATTTACATTCATGAGCTGGATACCATTTGGACTTCCAGTTGTCCTGATCATGCTGCCTTTGATTTGGCGATGGTTGATTTTTCGATTCAAGCTTCCTAAGGGCATTGAAGAGATGCATGAGTTGAAGGAGATCTCCTACAAAGAATACCTGAAACTGGGACCAATGCCCACTGAGCAAAAACTTGTGGTATTGATATTCATCTCTACCATTGTTCTTTGGTTCACCGAAAAGTTGCCGGATTTCATTGCTAATGCAATTGGTTGGACTGGACATGGAATATCAAGTGCAGTCGTAGCACTGATAGGCGGACTCTCTCTGATGATACTACGGCTTCTAGATGAGAAGGATGTGTCCTCAGGAATCAGCTGGTCCTCTTTGTTGATCCTCGGCAGTGGTATTGCTCTAGGAGGAGCCATGATTGACACTGGGCTTTCTTCATTCATAGCTCAGCAGATGAGTGGTCTTGGAATATTCCCGTCGTTTCTTGTTGTTATCATAATTGGTTGCATCGCAGTCCTAGTCACCATGGTTGCGTCAAACACAGGTGCCGCCGTAATCCTGATTCCAATTGCCATCCCGCTTGCCACAGGTCTAGGCATCGACCCTCTACTCATTGTAATGGTCATCGCAATTGCTGTTTCTATGGACTTTGCATTACCAACAGGAACTCCACCTTCAACAATTGCTTACAGTACAGGAAAGGTGGAGATGCGAGAGATGGTAACAGCAGGACTCATTGTTGATCTAATTGCAATCCTTGTTGTCACAATCATCGTGGTTTGGCTCTGGGGTTTCTTCGGACTAGTTATGCTGTGAGAGCTATGTGCAGCTCTGCTCTTCACGAAGGGTTTAAAACACTCAATAAAACGAACCTCACCAAGGTGGCTAGAAATGAGTTGGGTTGCAAAGATAATCGATGGAACTCCCGACGAATTCTCACATGCTAGGTTGGTCAAATACGGGATTGGTTCGCATCCTGGTCCAAGAACCAAACTAACAATTAGTAAGGCAAGTATCAAGTTCAAAGCTGACCTTGATCAAGAGAAGGACATTCTTCGGGGTTATCTTCTAGGTGCTCCTAGTGGTTCACACAAAGTGAAGGGCACAATAATCACATACAGCGACCGTCAAGATGAGTATGGTCAGCTTAACATGCCCCTAACATGGAAGAAATCAAAGGGCAAAGGTATTCCTGTCTTCAAGACGAAGGTAGATGAAGTAGCACCACTTGAAGACATCAAAGCTCTCTTTGAAGTCGATGACCCAACAACATTCTATCTCCTCTCACTAAATCCCCGAGATGGAACCAAACCTTGGAAGGTGACAACTAAGACATCATTCCCAAAGGGTGGTCCCAAAGGTGATGAAGAGGACAAAGAGGAGAAGGATCCAGTCTTCACAAAAGGTGCTCTTGGAAACACTCCTGAAATCCTCGAGTATCTACTAGACACTTATGTTCCAGACTTCAAAGACAAGATTGAACCCAAGACTAAGCGTATAATGATTCGGAACAATCTAGTGATTGAGGACATCGAGATTCCAGATGATCCGTCTCTCAGTTTCTCTGAGAAGCGACGTCTTGCTAAGAAGCGGGGTAAACTAATACGCAATGTGACAATTGATGGAGAGGACTACTCGAAGGAATACGATTTCCTAGCTTGATTGCAGAACCGTGACGTTTAAATTCGAAACAAATGGCGTGGCTTATACCCTACGAAGAGGCGAAATATATGCAAGCAGGATTTGAAGGATACTACTTCCCAATATCACTCCTATTCATTTTTCTAGGTATATTTGCAGTATCTTGGTTGATAATTCACATCGAACATGGTCGCCACTTCTCAAGATTCAAAGTTGGGTCAGCTGTACTCCTAGCAGCAATCTTGCTAGGATTTGGTATTCACTTCTTGCTACTATCCGCTGGAATGTGAGCAGCATCACAAAGCACTCGTTTCATTATGAACTAAATATCGTTATTTAGCCACTTTCAGAACTAGTTTTGCTATCTCATAGTGGACAGCATAGCTTTAGGATAAGAGGAATCTTGACGTGTTGCACGAACCCGATATTCAGAAACTAGCCGTTGAAAGTCGTCAGAGGCTGGTTAAAGAATTCGCAGAGAAGTACGCCAATTTCAGAGAGCGCGTGAAGCGAGTTCCAGAGGCAGATGCACAGAAGATATCCGAGAATTTGTCTTGTCCATTTGAGATTGCTATGATCGCCTATCTGATCAATATGGATGGCATCATGGGAGTAAAACAAGCAGTTGGTCTTCTCAGTGCAGAACTTCAGAGAAGAGCTACTGTAGGTGAGAATGTCCCCAACCTTCCTGGAAACATCATGGAGTTTGCCCTCGCAGAGGGCCGATGGATCTCTCACATCTATGGAAGCTTTGTCAGGCAACTTGAGGTCCAGGTCAGAGAGCTTGCTAATCTTGAAGAGGGCATTGAAGGAACTTCTATCGAGGTTGAGAAGGCGCTTTCAATTTTTACCGCAAGGACAAAGATGTCTGAAACAATAATCGCTCCTGTCATTGAAGAATGGAGCAAGGAACATCCGAAAGCGACAAGCAAAGATGCACTTCTATCATTTGGTCAGGCGATCACGAAGTGGAATCCAAGTACGCTGAATGGTAAGTTCACACAAGTCCAACGTAGAAATCAAGCATTATTCAGGGTTCTAAGAGAAAGCCTACTCACCGCAAAAGATTCCTTTGCTATGGACGCGGCAATTAACCGTATTGACATATTGATTGAGGAACTAGGTCTTTCTTTCAACGAAATGACTATACGAGCAGTTTCGCATTTCTTAGTTCACATAGCGCCTAGACAGGCCACTGGAAGAGGTGATAGGTCCTCCTATGTTACTGTCGGTGTTTCTTCAACGAGAGGAAACAAGGCAGAGCCTGACCTAAGTTCACCATTCGATTTTCTAGAACGTGATGTTAAGCTAGCTAAGAGACGCAAGGGTGAAGAACGAGATGAGTATCTGAAGGAGAAAATAGCACGTGTGTTACGTGTCCTAAAGTATCAAGAGAACACTCATGCTGAAAGCGTAGAAAAATGCTTGACAGAGCTTGTTGATAGACTCAATGTTGAAGCCTTGCAAGTGGACAAGTTAATAGAGGACTCAAAAGCAGCCATAGCAAGCGCTCCTGAAGCGGAGAGAGACTTCCTCTCAGTTACTATTGTCTTTGATTTTGTCACCTCAAATGTCTATGGAGAGGAGGCGGCATGAGTTCGGATCAGACTCCACTCTATTGGCTTATTGAGATTGAGAGCTATGACTTTCAGGTTGGAGCTTTCAAGAATGCAGACCTCTCAGGGAAAGCTCTAATTCTGTCCAACCAGCTCTGGTCAATCATTCGAGGGACTCGTGTCTATTCAGTTCTTATAGGCCCGGGAATATTCAAAGGAATAGCCACAAAGAAAGGTATCCAGGTGGATGTTCTAGAGTATCTATCAGCACTCATATTTGATCCGACAATGCTCCGTTTTGATGAACCACTTCCTCAGGTTGATATCGTGAACCCAGAGGTAATCGACCCCCTAGGAGCTCGTAAACAGGAAGAGATTGTCACAGTAATCCGCAATCTAGTTGTTGAAAAGGGAAACATCCTAGCTGCCGATCCATTAGCCACAGTTCAACAGAAGGCCAATGTCCCTCAGACAGCTCATTACGAGGAAATTTTTGATAAGATCAATGTTTCACATGTTTCAGGCATTCAAAGAGCCAAGTTCATCCTTGCAGGTACTAACGGTCCCATGTACAAACCGTTTGTTGAGTATTTCAATGACCGCAAGTTTTGGCGTAAGGAACAGACAAAGGTCATGGCCACACCCTTCTACAAGTTCAGCAGTTTTGTTGATATTGACGTGATGTCCGATTGGATGATTGTAGAGAAGGCTGGAACAGACTCTAAGACAGGGATAGAAGCCATAGGTGAAGAGTTCGAGCGAACTCTGTCCATCATAGAAAGAGAGAGTGAATCCTTCATTTTTGAGCTATGAAGCTACCACAAGAGTCTTTGGTACCAAGTAGTGCTACTCGAGGGAGGACTCTAGTTGGAGATAGCTGACGCAGATATTCAGAAGCGGCTCAAGAAGCCCTATACAATCGTGATTAGGGCTGGCAAGCAAGAGCTAACAACGCGAGTGGACATCTTTTCTGATGTTCTGAGAGACCGTCAGCGCTCCATCCTTGGGGGTATGGTGGAGTATGGATACCGTGAG
>JASFEF010000199.1:0-4983 GCA_050124975.1 Candidatus Thorarchaeota archaeon
TATCTTACTCCACGAGTCGGTGGAATAAGACCCTACATGTCACCCACACCCTACGAAGCTTTGATCAAAACAATCATCCAACAACAGATCTCGTATAAAGCGGCTAACGTTTTCACAAAGAGGATGGTTCTTGGACTTACAAGACCTGTTTCGTTCAAGAACCAATCTTGGTACTACTTCCCAGATGCCCATACAGTTAGCAGAACAGGATCTGAAGGATTGCGAGATTTTGGATTTGGTTACAAATCTGAGTATGTAGAAATTGCAGCGAGTCTTGTTGCGAATGGAGAACTAGACATCGACTCCCTTGTTGGAGCTCCTTTAGAGAAGGTTTTAGCAACACTGAAACCAATTCGAGGCATTGGTGAATGGACGGTTCGAGTATTGTCATTGGCTGGGTTAGGCAACTTTGAAGTCTTTGCCTACAGTGACCTTGTGATTCAGAAGATACTGGGGAATCTGTACAATCAAGGTCAGAGAATGACTACTATGCAGGTTCGAGAACATGCAAAGAGGTGGGGCGATTCCAGCACAATGGTTCTTTACCTACTAATGTGTGCAGAGGTTCTTGGTTTCATTTAGAGAATTAGGCCTGCAGAAAACCCATAAAAGGCCTCTAGTTCAAAAACCAGATTGACGAATCGGGTGAACACCTTGTCTAAGGTTGGGAAGAAGAAGAACACAAAGATGTGGCGTATCTGGTCTATGTTCCTTAAAGAACTCAAACTGATCCAGAACGACAAGTTCGCACTTTTACTTGTCTTCATCCTCCCAACAATGATAATGGTGACGATGTTTGTTGCTACCAATCAGAGTGCAATTGGAATCGTGCCTGAAACTGGTAAGAATGAGGGAGCTATCAGATTAGGTGTCGTTGATGCCGATCCCACAAATACGTTCCCAGGAGAAGACCTCTCATCTAACTTCACTTGGTATCTTACAAACAGTCCTGATTTCATAGTCCAAATATACGAAACGGAAGTCGATGCATTAGACGCGTTGTATTTTGATAGGGTGCAGGCATATGCAGTGATACCATATGGGTTTGAGGGGAACATCACAGGAGATATTCCCGCTTTTGTCGACATTCACATCAGCAGCACAGATTTTGAAAGTCAATCAACCGTCTTCTCGAAATTTAATAATGTGGTTCAAGACTTTCGCTTTGACCATGGATGGGTCAAAGGTGAGATTGCTAGTGATATGGTTGCTGAGTTTCAACCTCCTGGAACTGGAGGATTTGAAGCTACCTTCGGCGTATTCATGATTGTTTTTGCTGTGTTCATTGCGGTTGCTGCAACAGCTGCTCAAGCAATTGTAGGAGATGTTCCGCTAAACAGAATGCTTCTGACACCTGCTAGTAAGATGGAGGCAATTCTCGCTAAGGTCAGTGCTTACTTCATCGTTGGAATGCTCCAGGCACAATTTCTGCTCATTCTTTGGCAAGTACTATTCACAATTGATGTGTGGAATCAATATCTCACGATGAATATTGTACTAGCACTAATGTCTCTTTCAGGATCTGCTCTTGGTGTGTTAATCTCCACACTTGTAACAACAAGACTCCAGGCAAACCAATCGTTTCTGTTCCTTCTATTTGGTAGTACAATCGTAGGGACTGGATTCATGGATGTCGGCCTGGTTGACGACTATTTTCCCCTTAATCTTGGTCGAGTTATGATGTCTGACACTGCATTCAAGGGAGTAGCGTTAGCGGAGTTTACAGGTGATATTCTGATTATTCTGGAACTCTCTTTGGCACTCATCTTTATTGCATGGATTATCTTTGCACGTCGGACTACGTTAGCGTAATCTTAGTTATTGCGTTCAATTTACTGGGTAAGACCCTTAAGGTTCAATATGAATGATGTAATATTCCTAAGGAGGATTGATAGAAATATGAGCGTAGTCAAAGTAATAGAACTAATCGGTGAGTCACCAGATAGTTGGGAAGGTGCCTGCAAGAATGCCCTTGAAGTTGCAGCAAAGAGTGTCAGAGGTATTGTAGGAATCGATGTTGATCATTTCACATGCAAGGTGAAGGACAACAAGATAGTAGCTTTCCGAGCTAACATCAAAGTGGCTTTCAAATACGAGGCGTGAGCTTCGCTGCATCATTTGCTCACATCGTAAAGGATGATAACTGGGATCTGGCATAGACAGATCCCTTGTCTATTTTTCAGAAACCTAAACTACTCAGGATGACAACAATGGCATTATTCATTCCATGCGCAACTGATGGACCTAGGATGTTGTAGTTCCTTCGTTGAGCAAGGTCACCAAGGAATATTCCAAGCACAAATCTTGCTGGAAGTCCAACAAGGTCGAAATGGATTATTCCAAAAATGAAGCTGCTAATGAGCAGTGCAACAAGTTTGTAGTTCCCTGTCCCACGACCTCTGAAATACATCTCCATTCGTCTTTGCATGAATCCTCTGAAAAGGAGTTCTTCGGTGAATCCAACAAAAACGAACATAGTAAGAGTCCATGCTATCATTTCAGCTAGATTCCTCGCAACCAGTAGGTCTTGGCTCCCAGGAGCGGGAGGCCCGGTAGTTGTCGTAACTATCCATGAAATTACGAAGTTTGCACCAATCATTAGGAGTCCAATGAAAATACCAAGAAGTGCATCCTTTCCAGAAAGCATGTTCTTGATTCCTATTGCCGACTTTGGAAGTCCACGTTTTCTAATGTAGTACATCGGTGGTATGACAAAAACAATCTCTGCAACAGTCATAATAAGTAACGCAAGGGGATCGATGTAGATACTGTAGGAGTAGAAATCAATCACTATGAGGGGTGTCATCAGCAATGGAAACATTATAGCCATAGTAGCTATGACCATCAAGACCATACCTAGTGCTGTATAGCCTAGAACACCAATCATTTGATTTTTGTCAATCCCACTCTCAAGGTGCGTGCCAGGTTCGAAGATGCCAATGTCCGTTGCTTCCTCAAGTTCGTATAAGTCCGGGTCATCCATGACCAATTGATGCAACCTCAGATTCACAGGTTTTGTAAGCGAATTAAGGATTTGGTTTGCATCATTCTCAGCATTGCTTCTTCCAAACAGACTTTATAGGAACCCTAGCTTTGTTTCTGATTGAATACCAAGCCCGACTGTGAACGAGCTGAGAACGGATGGCGGACGATGGTTCGGAGCCCAGAAGACGAAGAGGTACAGTGCTACTTCTAACCACGATCATCATCATTGGGAGCATTGCTGGATTGTATGCAGTCCCACCATCTTATTCAACACCCGAATTGACTGTGAGGGTTGCCATCATAGATTCCGGAATAACTATCAATCAAGAGTTGGAACCAAGAGTTATTGCTGAGAGAAGTTTTGTTAATTCCACCTACGGCTATTCGGAAGATGACAACTCGACAATGGATAGCAATCCAGAGGGCATACCTCATGGAACTTACATTGCAGCAATTATTGCTTCTGAGGCACCTGATGCGGCACTTGTCAATGCAAAGGTTGTATCTTCAGACGATATAGCTACACCAGCAGCCATTGTTGAGGCTATCAGGTGGGTTGTGTTAGAGGAGAATTGCAGTGTCATAAATCTAAGTCTGGGATTTTCTCCAATCGACAATGATTTGGTGGGTGAAGCAGTTCAGTGGGCGTTTAGTCAGGGAGTTTCTATTGTAGCCGCAGCGGGTAATAATGGTCAGAACGGCATCAGTGGCAGCTCTGTTGAATCACCAGCGATGTATCCTGAAGTTATTGCAGTTGCAGCTGTTGATGAATCTAATGAACTGTATTCTTTCTCTGCTAGAGGTCCACTTAGAGACCGAGTAATGAAACCAGACATTTCTGCACTTGGAATCTACAATGAAAATGGACGAACTGTTCTAGGAACCAGTTTTGCAGCTCCTATTGTAACAGCTGGTGTTTCCATGATAATCTCACATTGCATAACGAATGGATGGTCTTGGACCCCAGGGATGATAAAGGCAGCGGTAATGATTGGTGCAAGTAATCTTCCTTATGAAGAGTGGCAGGTTGGGGCTGGTCTGTTTGACCTAGATACTACCCTGCTTTACATCGACTTCGCTCAAAAACGAAGCAGCCTACCCCTAGTTGCTGTGGTCACTCCTACTGTAACTCCCTTCTCTTTCGAACGGTATTTCATCAACCACACATCGAGGTTGCATATCTCAATCTTTGCATCTGGTAATGACACCTTCACCTTTAGTTATGGAGGCGTCGGTAGCAAGTGGCTAGAAGGCCCAACCTCTCTCTATGTAAATCAAAGCGGGTCTTTTGATGTTAGTCTGAGAGTTGAGTCGTCAGAAGCAACAGAGAATGAAGATGCCTCTATCTCGATCAGATCGTCAGGCTACATGCGATTGGGAATTGAGATGGAGGTCAGTGCTATTACCGCACTCAACGAGGTAGCTTTTGACATCAGTCACACATCTTGGTCGGTAGATTCGACCTATGGACAATTTAGAGAGCTCTATCGAACACTTATCAATGCAGGAATTGCAGTTGATGAACTAAGAGATGCAGATAATCTAACTTCTGTTGTTCTTTCATCGTATGATGCTGTCTTCGTTTTAGATCCCTGTGCATGGGGGACTGTCGTGGATGAATTCTCCTACAGGAGAGTAAGTATCTATACATACACACCTGATGAGTTGGCGGCCTATGCTGAATATTACGAAAATGGCGGCAATCTCTTCTTAGTTGGTCTTTCCAACTCAAGCATAGACCATGCTCATGCTAATGATCTATACTCTCTCTTCAACATCACTCTGGTAGATGACCACATTCCCGGTATAACTATCACCATCAACGGAGTTTCATCAACCAAGCTGATAACGGATATGATACCTCACAACATCACCAATCTAGTGGACTCGTTTGACTACAATGGCTGTTCTCTCAACTTCACTGGAGATGGCTATGAGATTGCTTGGACCGAGTACAGATGGGCAGACACCAATGGTACAATACACAAGGAAAATCGG
>JASFEF010000200.1:0-4981 GCA_050124975.1 Candidatus Thorarchaeota archaeon
TGTGATTCATCACAGCGCAGCTGTAGCTCGAGCACGACCCGATTGTCTCATCGTTGGAGACATGCCTTTCATGTCCTACAAGGTGAGTACTCAGCAGGCTCTCAAGAATTGTGGTTTGATGCTCCAAGAGGGTGGTGCTGAGGCTGTAAAGATTGAGGGTGCCTCAGAGCCTGTTGTTGATATTGTGAGGTCAATTGTTGATGCAGGTATTCCAGTAATGGGTCATATAGGTCTCACACCACAATCCATCTACCAGCTAGGAGGATACCGCATTCAGGGTCGTACTGCTGACATGGCTGAGGTGCTAGTTCAACAAGCTGTTCAATTAGAGGAGGCTGGTGCATTCTCAATTGTCATTGAGCTCGTTCCCTCTGAAACGGCTAAGGTGATTACAGAGACCGTGAAAATTCCAACGATAGGCATTGGAGCAGGCCCGCACTGTGATGGTCAGGTTCTCGTTCTCTGGGACATGCTGGGGCTCTTTGAGGACTTCAAACCAAAGTTTGTGAAGAAGTATGCCAATGTCCGAGATTTGATCAAAAATGCTGTGACTGATTATACGAAAGAGGTACGAGAGGGCAAGTTTCCAGATGATGCTCACAGCTTCGAGATGACCGAGGAGGAAACCGGACGGCTTTATGGCCGCACTAAACCCAATACTGACTAAATCATTAAATCAGACATAGAAAAACAGGAATAGTCAAGCCCCCTGTAGAGAGGGCTCGTTTTTGGAAGGAGTCTACTCCTTCTTCTTCTCAATCACTTCGTTTATGGCTTTGATGAGAACGTCGGGATCTATGCCGTGTGCCTGCGCACCTTGCTCGATGGTTTCATACCTTGCGGCTGCGCATCCGAAGCAGTGTAATCCGTACTCTAGGAAAGCTCCAGCTGACTCGGGCCACTTCATGACCACTTCACCAATGCTCATTTCTTTCGTTACTGCTGCCATTGTGTTCACCTTGTTAACAATAATTAATTGTCGGTTACAAGTTTGTCTTGAAATTTGAGAATATATACTTTGCTTTTGATACTATAACACCATGTGGTCAAGTCCCATCTCCTTGAGGACCTCTGGATACACTGCATAGAGGGGTTTGATCTTGGAGAGCAGTCCCAACGCTTTCGCTACAGAGCCATCGAGTTTCACCTGCCCCCTTGCCATTGCCACTGTTGTGCTTAGTTTTCCCTGCCAGAACTTGTTGGTTGTTTCTGACTTTGACCAGACTGATATCTCTGGTTCAATATCACTATCAAATGTCAACGTACCAATCTCGCCGTTTGGTCCAGGGTCTCTGAAGTTGATTGTCATGTGAGCCTCGGGGTCCTCAATGTCGAAGCGAACAACCACTTGTGACTTGGCAAGTTTCTGCATGATTTCATCATGAGTCGTAGCTTTTTCCCAGAATCTGTTGAATACTTCCTGAAACTGTTCCTTGCTTTCAAACTTGGTCATGCTTATTGACCTCCACTAACAAAACTAGTGCTACTACTCGATAGAAGTCTTTTGGATACTCTGAAGACCTAGTTCACATGCATGTATCTCTCAATTTCCCAGTCAGTAATCTCAGAACTTCCAGGGTCTCCAGTGGACTCAACATATTCCTTCCATTCACGTTTCCGCATCGCAACGAGTCTGTCGACAACAGACTCACCAAGCACTTCTCTCATCATGCTACTCTCTTCCAGACTCTCAAGAGCTGCCTCAAGAGAACCGGGAAGTGATTCGATGGTGACTCCAGACTCATACAGATCCTTGTCTGTCGGCTCAGGCGGTTCAATTTTCCTTTCAATACCATCCAATCCAGCGGCAAGAATAGATGCAATAACCAGGTGAGGTGATGATGTTGCATCTGGGCACCGCAGCTCAATCCTTGCAGCCTTCTTAGACCCGTTGAAGTGAGGTATGCGGATCATTGTGCTTCTGTTCCTGTATCCCCATGCAACTCTAGTAGGTGCTTCGAAACCAGGCACTAGCCTCTTGTACGAGTTCACTGTAGGAGCTAGGGTAGCTGCCAGCGTGGTTGCATGTTCAAGAAGCCCACCAACATAAGTCGTAGCGAGTTGAGAGAGTGAGCTCGCCTCCGCACCGGCAAAGAGATTGCGGGACCCATCAAGACCCCATATGCTCTGATGAAGGTGCATACCAGATCCATTCTGTTTTGGGAACGGCTTTGGCATGAAGGTTGCAATCATACCTCGCCTGTGGGCCAGTTCCGAGATGATGATTCGTGATAGCATAATGTTGTCTGCAGCTTCTTGAGCCTCAACATACTGAAGTCCAATCTCCTGTTGGCCATTTGCCACCTCGTGATGATGGGATGTAGTTGTGATTCCAATCTTTCTCAGTGTTCTGATAGCATCACGTCGAAAATCAAGCCCAAAATCTTCTGGCTGCGATGAGAAGTACCCTCCATTATCAAGAGGCACAATCCCATTGTCTGACCGTTTGGCAACAATGAAGAACTCAAGCTCACTTCCAACCATGAGTTTCATTCCCAGTTCTGCCGCCTTTGCTGTTACTCTTCTAAGGATATGTCTGGGGTCTCTGGGATGGGGTTCGCCAGACGCTTCGTGAATCCGACAAAGAAGAAATGCAGCAGATGGATCCCAAGGTTGAGAAAGTGGGGTGGCGCGAGAAGGGAGGAGTAAACAATCACTCTCATTGACTGATGCATAGCCAGGAACTGAGGACCCGTCAATCACAAGTCCATGGTCAACAACTTCCTTTAACCTATCAAAACCGACCTCGATGCTTCTTGTGTATCCAAGAAGGTCGGAGAAGATCAGTCGAAGGAATTCTGGTTGTCCATGTTCTTTGCACATAAAGGGTGACCTCTGGGACTCATATTCTGAGAATGTGAGAGATTGCATTGCCTACCTGTGCGGACCCTGGGGGGTAGTGAAACTCGAAAAGTTTCCATAACTCTAGTATTGAGGCAATGACTTCTCTCAATACTCTGTAACTTCTGAATGGCTATATTGTTTTCCTGCTAAAACCAGAATATTTTTCATTTTTTTCGTCATAAGTTACAGTATGGCCGAAAGAATTTCGAAAGAAAAGAAGATTGATGAAACAAATAGAAAGCTGCTTCAGCTTCTACAGAAAGACAGCAAGCAGAGTATCGCAAAGCTCTCTGAAGCCCTGGGCATTGGTATATCCTCTGTCCATGCGAGAATGAAGACTTTGAAAGAATACGGAATCATCAAACACTATTCGGCTGTCGTTGATCCTGGCAGAGTCGAGCGCGGAACACTTGCTTTCATCCTCGTAACAGTCAGGTATCGTGTGCCAGGAAGGAAGGGTGTTCTGTCACAGCGAGAGTTTTGCGAACAAATAGCAGGTCATCCATTAGTACAAGGCGTTCATGTACTCAGTGGTGAGTATGATGTTCTACTAAAAGTTCGGGCGGGGAATATAGGTGAGATGAATAGTTTCATTGTTGACTTCCTACGAGAGCTCCCCGAGGTGGACAGAACACTGACCATGTTTGCTATGGACTCCTATCTCGATACTCTCGAACTAAGAAACCTTACTAGCAATCACAAACTCTAGATAGCCCGCATCTGAAGACCAACCATCAAGCGAAGCCTCTCAATCTCGGATTCCACTTCCCGGATTCTCTCAACATCGGCATGATAGAGGGGTTTCCGCATGTCCATCAGGTTGGGAACCTTGCGGAGGAGTCTGTGTCCAACTAGTTTCTTCAACGCAAAGGTCACAGTCCTGAGTGGTATCTTCGACTTCTTGGAGAGGTCTCTCGGAGCCATTGGTCCATGCTCTGTTAGATGATCAAGGAGAATGAGTGCACTTCTTGGCAGATCGTTCGCAGTGAACATCATTTCATTCATCACAATCCATTGCTCTATCGGCAATAATATTAAGTTTATTTTGCCGTTCCAACGGTATTACTATTACTTCCGGCAATTAATAAAGCTTAAGTTCTCCGTAAGAGAGGAGTACGAAGATACACATTCATGAAACTGGTGACAAACTGTGACGGAAAAGAGACCTCGACTTCAAGATTCAGTCCTTCTAGATGCAATCACGCGGCTAGGAGGCAAAGTCACAGCCACTGAACTTGGTCAGGTCTTGGGATATCCTGATAGAACAATAAGGTACAAAATGAAGAGGCTCAGAGAGAAGGGATTCCTTGGTCGACTGTGGCCGCAGACCCTTGACACAAAACTGGGTCTTGGGGATTCAGCTGTAATCCTTGACATGTCTGAAAAATACAGAGCACTTCCTAGAACTTTTCTTGATTGCTTCCCTAACTTCTATGTCAACTATGTCGCTTATGGACGTTACAACGGTTATCAAATCGCTGCAGGTTATCCAATTGGAAATCCTCAGACTTTGGATAGAATCATTCGAGCTATGAAGAACATGGGTATCATCAAGGACTCCTATGTGTTGAAGACACTCGACTTCATCCCACTTGCAGGTGACCTCTCAAAGTACAATCCTGTGAGTGGGTGGGACTGGGATTGGAGGGAGTGGGTGGAGCAGTCAAAAAGAACAATCAAGGCTGATGAGCGGTTCCCACTTGAGTTTGACCAGAACCCCACTCAATTTGATTATGACCACAAGGACATTGAAATCATTGCAGAATTGAAAATGAATGCTGCATTGACACACAAAGAGCTCAGCAAGAAGATCGACCTCTCTGAAACCCAGATTGGAGTCAGGATTCGTCGACTCAAGAATGCTGGAGTTCTTAGAGGGTTTGCATGGTTGACTGAACAGACGCCCATGACGATTATACTCTATACTTTCTTCGAACTGGAGGAGCCTGATCATCCTGTATTCACATGTTTCCTCCATCTTCCTTTCCGCAAAGAGCTAGTCATGGACTCTCCGGATCGATTCGGTGTGAGACTTACTATGAACTCAAATGATGTACTTGGGTATCTACGAGGTCTGGAAACTCTCCGTCCTCATTTCCGAACTTACTTCGTTCAGACATTAGTGAACATTAGGATT
>JASFEF010000201.1:0-4941 GCA_050124975.1 Candidatus Thorarchaeota archaeon
GGTTGCGTATCATGCTTAGATATGCAAGTCGACTGATGCTCAGTAACCTCACCAATCAATCACAATACACATTCGACTAAGTGTTTTCTGGTGACAGAAGGAATCATTTGAGTTTCTGGCCAATCATATGTTTAAAGGCAGATGGTTCATTTCCCTCAGAGATGGGACGAATCCTATAATCAGGATATGTATGACTCAGCCTTGCAGCTACCCGTGTTCCCATGAGTTTCTTGAAGATATCAGCATTCTTGCCTCTCCAAAGGTAGACTGTTTTGGAGTCATGATCAATAAAGACAAGCACTTTGTTAGTATCAATCTCAACAATCTTGCTTTTAGACGCTATCATCTTAGCCTTTGAGTCAATCTCGAACGCTTCAACCATTTCTTCAAGCCTCAAGCATGAGAAACTGTGAGACCTTTTCTTACAGACCCGCTTATGAGGCTTTTTCAGTGGGTATCAAAGGTCCGACATATCTTTAATTATGCCATCTGAGTGATGAAAGTGGTAAGAAGGTGGAAAATGTCCATCGAAAGTTAAAGTGACGGTGTAGAATCGTTGTCAGCAGAGAAACCATCCACAATCAAGTTCATTGACCGGGAGATGCGAAAGATCGATATAAACCTCAGTGGACTGGATGTTTCTTTTCCTTTGAATGCCATTCCAGACACCCTCTACGAGGCCGTTGTCAATACCCTTGAGGGTGCTCGAGATACCGATGAGAAGATTCGAAGACTATACGAGTCAACCTTGATGAAGCCAACAGTTTCATCACAGAACACAACTGGAATCTTTCCAGTCAACTCAGCGAAGAAGATTGTCCGTTTGACACTCACTGATGAGGCTCTTGAGGACAAAATCCTCGAGCTTGAGGGAGCAGAGCTATCGTTCCAAGGCAGACCTTTCGCTGAGACCATTGAGGAACGTGTCGAACTATATCAGCAAACCATGCTTGATGATAGAAAGATAGACCGCTTCCGTTTTGGAGCTGTTGAGATGTATGGTGATGTCACATTCCAAAACATACAGCATGATCCCAGGGTCAGTCTTACCTTCTTCTGGACCCAAGAAGCAGCGCCTGAGAGTCAGAGCTTCCAAGTGAACTGCATTGCTGAGATAGTGCCCCCAGGAGACCCCTTCTTTAGATACATGAGAATCATGAGGCGTCTATTTAGTTCAAGACTTCTTGACCTTCGAGGGACTGAGGACTACATCTGTGCGTACAAGTTTTGGGTTTGTGAAACAAAGGAGAAATCCCTGCAAGAAAGGGCAGGTTATTCTCCAATCTGATCAGTAGTTTGTCACACGAAGGAGTTTCTCAGGTAGTTCTTCAATAGATGCTATGTCCAAGACCACTCCATGAGCCTTCTTTGCAAGACTGTCTGCAGCATGTGGATTGTAGGATGATTTTGGAACAAGGATTATCATCTTGATTCCCAGAGGTTTCATCCGCTCTGCTAGCTGTTCACAGACTGCTTGGTCACTCAGATACATGTCAGTGGAGAATACAAAGATCTTCTCTTTAGCTCGAGTGTCTTCGAAATTCTGAAGAGCGAGTCTTATTGATTGCTCACCACCAGTCCCTCCGCCTGCTCGTGCATCTAAAAGGTCTGACGCGACCTTATCGACAGACACAGTCTTCTCAGCCATGCTCTTGACAACATGGGTCTCATGGTCGAAGAGAACGACACCGAAGTCATCCTTCTTCACTCCATAGAGACCTGCCATCACAGAGATTGCAAGCATACCAAGCTTCTCAGCTGAGTTCATTGACCCGCTCTTGTCCAAAGCCCAATAGAACGCACGGTGACCCTGATATGTTTCAGTCACCAAGAAGTCTGAGGTTTCCAGAATCTTGAAATTTGTACGACCTTGAGAGAGTAGTGATTCAATCGTCTCTTCCAGATTGATGAGGTCCATGTCATCCCCAATCTTGAAAGGTCTCACTGTCGTGGATTCAAGAATTCCTCCGAGCATGCTGGAACCCATGGTCTGTCGAGCATACCTCATTCCTAGGTCTATCAGGAGTCTCCTGGCAATCTCTCTGAGTTTATGCTTGAGTTCATCTGGTAACTGATCACGGTATGTGAACCATATTCGGACGATATTTGTCGCTGGACCTCCTAAGAGACCTCCAAAAGCCATGTCTGCACGGTTTCTGTCATAGGGTTGTTGTCCATTACCACTCCCAGGTCCGGCGCCCGAACCATATCTCCGACGTCCATATCCTTGACTACCTGTTCCAAGTGCTGCATGAAGATCCTCATGGGCAACTGCTCCTAACGCACTCTGATTTCCTCTCTCTGCAGCCATGTCTGCGAGTTGTCGAAGTTGTTGGCTGGACAGACCTGCTGCGGAAATAAGGTTGTTAAGTCTATCAAAATCAGATACTCCTGCCTCTATCAGTTTCTTGATGACCTCAAAAGAGGGATTCAGAAGCTCGAGAATCTCAGCCTCGGTCATACCCAAGCGCTCTCCAGCATTTTGGATTGACTCCTTTGATGGGACCTGACCCATCCGTGAGAGCTGCTTCACAGTGTTTCGAAGATGGGTCTTAGTGGGAGATGTATCACACGCAGCATCGGCGAGCTTCTGCATAGCTTTGCCCCACTCTTTCTTTGTGTGATTGGTAGGAAGCTCCGAACTCATTGCCATTCCTTGGGACATGGAAGACCTCAAGAAATCAGATGGTGATGATCGCGCATTAGCATCCTGAATTGTTGATTCAGTCTCTTTCTCTAGAAGGTCATCCCAATCTTGATTATCTCGAGCAGTGTCAGACAATTGACCCATGTCGACGTTGTTGTGACCTCCATTATCATATTGCTCATTGTAGGCCCCGAGAAGGTCATCCATTATGTCTTGACCAGTGTGTTTTTTGATCTTATCAGCGAAGGCTGATGCGTCACTGAGTGAGTATTGGTTTGGTGCATTCTGAATGTGTTTATCAATATTGTCTGGCAGCCGCTTCAACTCGGCTGAGTAATCAGCGACCTCACTGAGGTCTGTGAGGTTGTCTTGAAGCGTCTTGTCTAGCGATTCTCTAGTCTTCTTATCAAGGGTCCCCATTTCCTCAATGTGTCTTAGGGCTCGAGCAGCTGTTGATGTATCTCGACGTGCAAGGTCTGAAAACTCCTTCTCGACATCGCTATCTCCACGAAGAGCTTTCCCTGCGACCTGCTCTGCCGCATTTGACAGGTTGCACACGTCATCAAGGACCTGAAGAGTCTGTGAGTTCTGAATGTCTTCAGAGGTAAGCACTCCTGCTTTGTCCAGTAGTTGCGAGCCCGAGGTCTCTCTGAGTTCCCGATCGCTTGTGATTCCACGGAGTACAATATCGCCATCAGTCAGATAGTCGGTGGCAGCCTTGTAAAGCTGCTGATCACCGTTCTTGTGAAGTTCTTGAAGATACTCGTATCCAGCTTGTACCTTCTCCTTCTTGATGACCTTGGCAAGTTCCTGCTCTCTTCGAATCTGGTCCATCACTTTCTTCAGTGCATCAGTCTGTTTCTTTGAAGCCGCCGCTACAGCCTGAGCTCGTTCCTTGTCGCTCAACCGAGGACGGGCTACTTTCTCACGCCCAAGGAGTATGTCCTCTGCAATCTCTCTAGCGATGTCTTGGTCGGGAGGATAAGTTGTAAAGACCGCTGCCTCAAGAAAGTCCTCAAGGGTCAACTTGCCGTTTCTGAAATATCTGGCAGATAGGAGTTGCGGGATTGACTGCGTCTGACGAACACTGGGTTTCTTGGCAACATCCTTTCTGGCTCTCATACGCTTTGTAAATTCATGTGCAAATGGGGGTGCATTGCTTGGTACTGGGGTTAGCTTTGGCTGAGCAGCCATATCATGTACTCCCCAGATTCCTCCGTACTAGTGAATTGACCGCGGGTTCAGGGTCAATTCCTGGTCTGAAACGCAACGCTCCTACAAGCACATATGTTGCAGCCTTCGACAGTGTGGTGTGAGTGATGCTTTTCTGCTTCTTTCTCTTGGTCATCTCAGCAGCCAGTCTAGAAATCGATATCCCTGCCCTGATACTCGCGGGTATCTCGATGTCTGTATTCACTCTGGTGGATGAAACTAGACCATAGACCTTCTCGAGTACAGCATCAGTAAGCTTGTACTCTGGGCAGTTCATCTTCACAATCTCAATCTCAGTCTCCTTTCGCGGATATCCAAGCCTTATCCAGACTCGGACACGGTCTCTAAGAGCCTCACTCAGTCTGTGTGCTCCGCTCATCTCTTCTGGGTTCATAGTCAAAACCGGGAAGAATCCATCATGAGCACGGATCCTACCGAGTCGCTGAACGTTGATTGAGCGTTCCTCGAACGGGTCCAGCAGGGAGTTCTGTACATACTCACTGAGACGGTTCCCCTCGTTCAGACCGAAGACTCCTCCGAACACCATGCTCTTCAACAGTGGTCCAGGCTCAAAAGCCTCTAGTGTGAAGCCCTTGTTCAGGACTATGCTCGGGTTGAACGCGCCTGTAAGATGTGAGGGTCTCACACCTTCGTCCCCGGTGATCCAATAGAGCTCTCTCTTACTCTTTTCTGCGTAAGCTCGCAAAAGAAGGGTTTTCCCTACACCGGGAGGTCCGATTATGCCTGGTATCAGACTAGCGTTCTCACAGTCAGTGAGTACTCCAAAAGCATCCGCATATTGCTCTTTGATGACGATCTTGACCTCTTCAGAAACAGCGGCCTTAAGTCGTTCATCGAAAGCCTCTTTGAAAAGTTTCATCTCGCTCTGCAATACAATGCCCCCATTGTAAGTATTATGGAGTATGATTGTAGGGTATATAATCTACTCTTAATTCTCGTTGGGCCATTAATCTTTACATTTGTCTTAGTATTCTATAGCCATAGAGTAGTATTAAAACTTGCGTGATAAGACCTACTGGTCAGAAGCCTGTAAAAACATTAATTTCAAAGCTACCATATGC
>JASFEF010000202.1:0-4936 GCA_050124975.1 Candidatus Thorarchaeota archaeon
ACCAAGTTGGATTCCAGTCACAACATCAAGAAGGTCATCCTTCACTAGGACTATGTCGCCGGACTCTACGGACACATCAGTACCTGAGCCTAGAGCAATACCGACATCTGCCTGAGCCAAGGCGATAGCATCATTGACACCATCACCTGCCATTGCTACGATTCGACCCTCGTTCTGGAGCATCTGCACCTGCTTAGCCTTGTCACTTGGGAGAACTTCAGCAAGCACGTTGTCAATTCCGACAGTTCCAGCAATAGACTTGGCCGTTTCAAGTCGGTCGCCAGTGATCATCCAGACTTCAATGCCAAGGTCCTTGAGTGTCTTCACAGTTTGAACAGAGGATTCCTTCAACTTGTCAGAGATACCCATGACTGCCAATGCGGCTCCATCCAGAGCAGAAAAGACAACAGTCTTTCCAGCCTGTTCAAGCATTAGTATGTGACTCTCCATCTTTGAAAAGTCTACATCATTATCAAGCATGAACTGGTTACTCCCAACAAGAATGCGTTTTCCATTGACGGTAGCACTGACTCCTTTTCCGGTTTTGTACACAAAGTCGGTTGACTCATCAATCTCAATCCCACGCTCCTGAGTTTCATAGACAATTGCCTCAGCAAGTGGGTGTTCGCTGTTCTTCTCAACAGCTGCTATCAGTCCTAGGGCGGCATCCTCTGAAAGCTCACCAATAACAAGAATGTCAGTCACTGTTGGACGACCAATTGTTAGCGTACCTGTTTTGTCAAAGACAATCGTATCTATTACGGGAATTGTTTCGAGACCATCACCCGTCTTGATGAGAATCCCATATTGAGCTCCCTTTCCGATTCCGACCATTATTGCAGTTGGAGTAGCAAGTCCTAGTGCACATGGACAGGCAGCTACGAGAACTGCGATGGTGAAGTTCAGTGCAAGAGTCCATTCGGTTGCCATAATGACTGTCCAGAAGAGGAAGGTTGCAATGGACAGAAGCAGTACAACTGGAGTGAACACACTAGCAATCGAGTCAGCCTTTCTCTGGATGGGCGGCTTGTTCGTCTGAGCCTCTTCGACCATCCGTACAATCTGAGAGAGTACTGTGTCCTGTCCAACTTTTTCTGCACGAACTCGCAATACACCGTGCTTGTTCACAGTCCCACCAACGACTGAGTCACCAACTTTCTTGTCTACTGGCACAGGTTCACCAGTAATCATTGACTCGTCAACTGAGGATTTACCTTCAATGACTTGACCATCCACTGCTACCCGGTCTCCAGGTCGGACCAATACAATGTCATCAACTTCAACATCCTCTATTGGGAGTGTAATCTCCTCTCCATTTCTAACAACCACTGCAACATTAGCCTGTAGATCCATAAGACTTCGAATTGCCTTTGAGGTCCTGCCTTTCGCAATGGCCTCTAATGTGCGACCAAGGAGAATGAACGTGATCAGGAGGACTGCCGTGTCATAGAATGATGAATATCCGGTTAGGATGAAGGTTGTTGCTACTGAGTAGAAGTACGCAGCACTCGTACCTAGCATAACTAGTGTGTCCATGTTCGTCTTCAGATGTCTGGCAGCTCTAAGAGCGGTTTTGTAGAATGGATATCCACCAATGAATTGGACTGGAGTCGCCAGTACGAACATGATCAACGTTCTGGTCATTTCAGCGGGAATGAAACTGTCCAATACATGAAAGTGGATAAGGACAACCGGAATTGATAGCAGCAATGAGAACGTGAAGAGTCCAAGATAGTATCGACGTTCTTTTTCTCTGGCTAGGGATTCTCGGTCTCCTTCCACTCCTTCAGCTTCTTCAGGTTCAAAACCAAGATTGCGGAGTGCTTTCTTGACAATCTTGTAGGTCAAGATATCATCATCATATTCGATGAGTAGTTTCCGACTATCTTGGAATGTGTTGATAGATATGACGCCTCTCTGTGTAGACAGAGCCTGGGTTATATTCTCCCAGTCGGACTCAGTTTCAGGTCCTGCAACAGTCAGGGTCATTGCGGATCTCTTGACTCGATAGCCCGTTGAGTCAACAACTTTCTCAAGATTAGACCTATCGACCTGGGAAGAGTCATACTCAATGACTGCTTTCTCATCTAAGAGACTGACTGTGGCGGATATCACTCCCCTTTCATTCAGAAGTGACTTCTCTATGGTCGCCACGCATGACGCACAATGCATACCTTCTATTTTCATCGACATACGCTGCTTGTCTTGTACTTGTTTTGACGACTCACTCATCAATCGACCTCAGGCTGATTATATCTTTAACAATAGTTAATCCTCTCTAGGACTAATAACCGTTGCGTTGTGTTCCTGTGCAGGAAAAATCAACCCATGAAGATGTCGCTTTCCTCACTCTTTGCAGCTTCAGTCATCATGCGTAATAGTTCGTGGAAAGTGTCTTGGATGTTCTCTCCAGTTTTTGCAGAGGTTTCTCGGAAAATTGCAGGGACTTCAAGCTTCTCAATAAAGTACTCGCAAAATGCTTGTCCCTCTTCAGTTGTCACAAACTTCGATTTGTCGTTGCTGGTGCGTATATCAATCTTGTTTCCTATGATTACAGTCGGGGGAAGTGGACCCATGTTTTTGTAGGCTTCGACCAGCCACTTGCTGGCATTATCGAAGGTTTCCCTATCAATGACTGAATAGACCAACAGAATCCCGTTACATCCGCTATAATAGTGACCCCTGACCTTCTCGAATGTTGGTTGTCCCGCCAAGTCCCAGATGATGAACTTGACGATATCTTCTTCAAAGAGGACCCGTTTGGTCGCAAGATCCACTCCAATAGTGGCAAGATGCCCCTCAATGAAGTCTTCACCCAGATAATTGCGGCGTATGCTTGTCTTCCCGACAGCACCATCACCTATGAGTACGGCTTTCAAGATTTTGCTGCCGTCGTCTTGGTCGCGCATGGTGATTTTCTCCTAAGCATCCCTTTCCGCAGATTCTAGTGTGGCTAGGTGGCCCTCCCGTGTCAATTGACCACGGACACTCCACTACAACACACAAAATAAACTTGTGGTTCGAGAACGAAAAAGTGAGCTAGTGATTGCAATTCAGGACTATTTCTGAGGAAGAGAGTCAGATATTGAAGTTCTCTTTGTTCTCGGACCACCATTTCTCCCATTCCTTTCTCATTTTCTTTCGACCTGAATCTTGAACGCCACCAACAAAGGTCGGTCCAGGATTTCCGAGAGCCCGACGTATGAGGACTATTTGCCCCATGTGACCCATGTAGTGCAATGCAATTCTCTGAATGCTCTGGGCGAGGTTCTCCTCATAGTCAGGGAATATGATTCGCTCAAAGTCTTTATCCTCCAGTGATTGTAGATAAGAGAATGCTGAGGAGGAGATTTTGAGATATTCTTCAACGAAACTAACAAATGTCATTGGAGCTTGAGTTTCAGAGATCTCCTCTTTTGTTGTACCGTATCTGAAATAATGTGTGGTTTCTTCTGAGAGTAATTCAATATTTTGGCAAGTACCACAGAGAACCATATGGAAATGTGATGCACAGTGCCCGAGAATCCACATGATGCTGTTGAACTCTGAATGCGCCTGAGCATGGACGTCTTGTGGACGTATTTTTAGAAATGAATTGAGGAGATTAGCCTCAGCTGTCTTGAGTATATTGATGGCAATTGACTTTGTACTTGAGGACATAAGCTATGCCTCCATGAGATGTTGAGTTTCTCATACTCCTCCTAATCTCTCTTTTCAACAGAGTAATTGCGATGATGTAAAAAGGAGGTTCTACGTAGTGAAAGGAGAGGGAGATTGATGAAAAACCAGACGCCATTCGCACTCTGTTTAATAGGAGGCATATTCCTGATACTTGCAGGATACAACCATGGTATCAGTACGATTTTCCTCATCTACGCAGTGGTTCACGCGATAGCGGCTCTTGCGCCATACTACTTCATCATCGACTTAGTCCTGTTTATCCTCGGGATTATTGCTTGGGCAGGAGGCTACGCAGTTATAATTGGAGGATATCTTCTCACAACACGCTATGTCAGACTTGGAAAGATCATCATCGCAATCGCTGCTGGTTTCGGGTTGATCAGCTTTATCCTGACGCTACTGTGGGTCTACATCACTGCTGGAGTAGCAGGAGTCCTTGTTCTGGGTTGGCTCATCATGCATACATCATGGGCACTGGGTCTCCTGTTGACCATCATTGCTAGAAGTACAGCAAAGTAAGATACTCTTCGTCACCAGTCCACGACGTCGGGAAGTTTCTTTGCTGTTTCAATCGTCGAGCTAGCCTCTTTTGGCAAAGGAGCTATACCATCAAACCCAGTGTTCTCCACGAACTCTCTCGTGACTTTGAGGAGCTCTTCAGGAGTCACACTCCTAAACTTCTCCATCGTATCAAAACCTGCGTCGTGATACAAACGAGCCCGTATTCCCTTTACACCTGGGAATCGCGCTAGATCAGAGAGTTTCACAAACTCCTCGATGACCTTGATGTCGAGACCCGTTTTATTGGCTAGTTCAGTCCGCATACTTGGTGTCCTTCCAACCTCCAGCATAGTTGCGACGTCCTTGACACCAACGGATGCTAATGCAGCCGCGTGATCCGGTTTGACATCTCTGAAGTCTTTGAGCTTGAAGGGTTTCCTTTTTACCTTGGTGCGACTTTCTCTGAGGTGTCCTGCAGCTTTTAGAAGAGCCTTATTGTCAATGAAAATGAAGAAGTAGCTCAAGGACCACATATACTTCGATACGCGTTTCTTTACAACACTTTTCCTGGCGAAGGTCTCCAAATCCTCCGTCTTTGCATTCTCGAATGATTTACCATGTTCTTTAAGATACGATTCAAACTCTCTAGCATTCTTGACACAAGTTTCGATAGTATTCTGTGTCTTCCGCCTCTTCTTCATGAAAGCGATGAACCCCTCTTCATCCATGAATCTTAATGATACGGCGACCACCG
>JASFEF010000203.1:0-4932 GCA_050124975.1 Candidatus Thorarchaeota archaeon
TGGGTCGATAGTCATCTCCGAGTTCAGACACCATGTCGTGAGACCCTTGCGTACTCGCTCTGATTGTGACATCAATCTCGTTCGTCCCCACCTCAGTGTATTCCTGGAGGTACTTGTGAGCTCTATCTGCCCATTTCGATGACTCACGCATGAGTTCAATCTCTTCTGGCTCCTTGATAACTCGCATGTCCATGATGATGTCGGGAAGTAGAGTAAACTTGAGACCAGTAACCTCCTCAAGGGTTGGACCTTTGTACCCCCAGTAACTAGGAGCTCCTGGTGCTTCCGATGCGACTCTATTGGGAGCAAGCTTCACTTCATTCTTCAGAATTGCCGCTAAATGGTACATCGGATGCCGCTCATCTGGGTATTCGAAATAGGAGAAGATCTGAGCTACAAACGGGACCTGATGTTCTATATGGTCTATCTCGAGAGAAGGTGCAAAGAAGTTGACATCACCCTTGTGAAGAATGAGGATGATGGGTCTCTCAGTTGGAATGAAAGACAATCCAGTGAGATAGAAGATGTTCTTTGAGTTGAAAATCAAGCAGGACTCGATGTCTTGTTCTTCAAGTTTGGTGGTTAGCTTCTCAACTCTCTTCTTGTGATGATCTGGTGTCAGGTATGTAAGACCCATTATTCACTTCGCTCCACTAGACACCACATGTGATTTTCTAGCAATATGAATTGATGGGTAGCAAGAGCTAGACAGTCGCGGCGTGGAGCAAAATCGAAAACAGGCGTCCTTCACAGATATCAGTCCGAGTGTATGTATCAACTGAGAATTGACCATTCAGAGACTCTGTCATTAATTGCGCTGCGAGTAGACCCAAAGTTCCACTACTATACCCATCCTCGTCATCGACCTTTCTTCCAGGAGCTTTGATTGTGATTCGCCAGTGCAAGTCTCCAGATTTCTCAGACTCTTGAATACCAATAGTGACAGTTTCTCCTCTAACACGACATTCTAGAGCACTATAGAGAATGTTCAAGAAGATATGAGTAAGTAACTCATTTGCCATGACATATGCTCGTGAATCATCAGATTGGAAGTTAACTACGAGTTCACCGGTGCCAATTCGCCGAGTGAAAAGGTCTAGTGCGCTAACTATGGTATCGACAAGGTTTGTGGCCTCAAGCTCGCTTGTCTTGAGTTGTTCAGCCTCACTCAACAACCGAACATTGCTGATCAATTGCTCCGAGAATGAAATCACTTGACGACCATCATCAGCGACTCTTTTTCTCTGACCCTCGGAGATGTCATGTGAACCAAGTAATTCCAGCGACATCATCATCATCTGGTTGTAGTTTGAAACATCATGCATCAAGAGGTCTGCATACATGTTCGCTCTCCTGTGCGAGTCTTCCACTTCATGCATTGTTCTAACGTAAAGCCAAGTGAAGAGAGGGGTACCAAGAATGAGTCCAGCGAAAAGCAATATCTCAGAGATCCACCACCCTGCAGTCCAGAGTTGGTAGTAACTTCTCAGGATATTTGGTAGAATCCACATGGCAAGGAACAATACAACATACAGCTCAACAGGTGCTTTGCCTTCTGAATCTTCAGCAAGGAGGAAGATTATGTAAGCGAAAGCAAACATGATGAACAAGTTTGTCACTAGGACAATCACATTGCTCATTGGATTTCCTGACAAAGTTGGATTTGATATGAGAACTAATTGGTTTATTGTCTCCCCAACAACTGGTAGAGTCATAAAAACTACAAGCATAAAAGCTAACTCAAAAAATGAAAGTGTTTCTTCACGATCGAGGGGCGGTTGTTTAGTCCAGCGAAAAGTGAGGTATAGAAGTGCAAGAGTCAACAGACTTCCTACATTGTATGGGGTGATAGGCTCTCCAAGTGGTGCAACCTCAGGGAATAGCAACATGATGACTTGAAAAACAGCAATGCCACACCACATCCCAAAGATACCAATGATTGGATAATGGTTCCATGAGGTCTTCTTCTTCGGATAAATATAGAGTAGAATAGCCATCATTGCAGACAATGATGCTGCACCAAGGTGGATGATTGTATATGCAAGAAGGTTCGGTGGACTGGCTGGAAACAGCGAAGGCATGCTTTCAATCAAGATAGTGATCAAGAACGGGAGGTACGCCAATAGAATCAGACCAATAACAATGGAATATGCAAACCTCCTTTGGAATCCAGCTTTTTTCAGGAATGGCACTCCCACTGACAATGCCAGGAGTAAGAATCCAGCCATCTGCAAAGTTTCAACAAATTCCCAATTCATGGTTGGATCAGGAAGAGACAACAATAGGTAAATGACCGATATTGAGAATAGAAGAAGGGCGCTCGTTATATATCCAGGATCAATTGGTGAAGCATGATCCTGAAGTCTTGTAATAAGAATGAAGATAAGTAAGAAACTAACGAGGGCAATGACTCCCAAACCCCATCCAACTGAGGTCAGTATTGCGAGTGTCATGATGTTGGACAGAAGAATCCAAGTTGCACCGAAAATAATCAAAGGAAGTAGAATAGCCACTCCCAAGAAGAGAAGATCTCCTTGCAATGAATGCTCTTGTGAATTTCGCATCATACATACAACAGCACCTGCGAGAAGAATGGCAAACATTGCCATTTCAAAGAAATCTGCAAATGCATCGACTAGGGTCCTTTCAACTATAAGTTCAGAAATTCGCAGTAGATTCCGAACAGCACTACCAATGTGCACGACCATGGGGAAAACCAAAGCAGTCAATATCAAGACGTTAGCACGAAGTTTTCTCCTCTGATAGGACAAGACACTCAGTGCAACTGGAATGGACACCCAAAAAGCCACCATTGCGTGAACGCCAAGTCTTGTTGCTGGGGTGTACGATACCAGACCTCCAGGACCAATGGCTAATGCAGCTGTTAGAAGAGCAAGTGGAACTAGGACTAACACCTTTGTAAGAGCTCTTCTAGATCCTCTCAACTCATCGTCACCTTTTGGATGTAAACGTTTGATTAACTAGTGAAAAGCCTTTCTTGGTCTTATTGAGCGGTCGTTTCGATGAAAAGATGAAATGTTGCGCTGAACAAAGAGCTATATAATCAAAACATCCATGTTATCATATCGTGTGGTGAGTTACAATGGACAAGTTTCAGCGAACTAAAGTTGTTCCGGAGCAACTGAGGTATGCTGTGGTGCCAAAGCCGCTCCTGAAACGCTTCGTACTCGGAAGGTCTATTCGGTGCGCGGCTTGTATTGCGTTAGCTGGATTATTGCTCTTGCCTCTCTCAGTCCTACCCGGACTCGTGCTGGTTGTGCTTCCAGCAGAAGTAGCACTCATTTCTAGAATTCGTGATGAGGCGGAACTGATTCAATGGGTGAGAATGAATATTGTCACGCAAGCCAGCACATGGGAAGATGCTGAGTCGGAAACTGAGCTGGCTCGTTTGAGGTCACATGACAGACCTAGCGCTTTGCAAGGTTACACTCGATAAACACCATTGGTTGTTAGGGCATGGGAGGTCTAAGCCTCTCGTGCCCACTTTCTCCGTCATCTGGTTTTCAGCCCTTCTAGGCACATTTCTATTAACTAGGCAAGTTCATGCCGGTTTTGTCTAACGTTTGGCGCTCATCAAAGACTTTATATAGGTTTGTTACAGTGGAACGTTAGACGAAAACACAACGTTCCGGAATAACGGAACGATAAGGTGTTCGCGTGGTGCTAAAAGATGTACAATGCACGAATCAAGGCAAAGGAATCATACGTTGTCACTCCCCTAGAGACCCTGAGTTTCTCTCTCGATCGGGTTATAGCGGGTAGAGTCGTCAGAATAGTAGCGGCCTTAGCCGGTGTGGTTGGTCTGCTATATCTTGTGGCTCTTGTTCCAGGTGCAATCGTCGTAGCTCTTCCTGGCGGTGTTGCCGCGGCCAGCAAGGTCTATGATGAGGCTCGTCTGATCCAGTACCTGAAATATGGAGACCCAATCAACCCGGGTATCTGGGAGCAGGCCGAGGTCTCTACAGAGATGGCTCGAATTAGAGCATCTGATGAACGCAACATCACCAAGCAGTTCGTAAGATGAGTTGACGCTTAATGGTATTTCTTTCCACTCCAACATATGTACTGTCTATCTCCTCAGTGACCCCATCATTCTCCGGTGGGGTCACACCTATCTTTTCACGCTTAGCGAGGTTTCAAAATGGGTTGGCCAAGTAACTATCCAGATCCTGAAGACAATGACAGAAGATTCACAGAAACAAGTCCCCGTGCGCCACCACCACAGACTGGGATAATTAAGGATTTCAAAGTGGGCTTTTCACTTGCTGTAAAGAATATTCTGTCATTCGGACTAGCAATGATTGGTATATTGTTAGTCAGTCTATTTCTTCTAGTAGTGATTCTAATAGTCGTCATAGTTCCAGTTTTGGTATTCTTAGGACTGCCTTTCCTGATATGGCTAGTGGAATCGATTGTTGCAGGGTTCACTGAAACTAGTGGACTCTATCTCGTCATGCTAGTCCTGTTCCTAGTCTTACCACTCCTTTCACCATTCTTCGTAGCTCTCGGCGCATTATTCGGAATGTCACGAGAGATTGTAGAGAGCGATGGAACTCAAGCTGAGAGTGCCTTCTCTTGGTATGGAAAGAGGGGGCTTTCATTACTCGGTGGAGGCTTGATCCACGCTCTCATTACACTAGCGCCCATAGTAATTGCTTTCCTATCAATCTCCTATCCAGTCTGGAATCCACCTACAGATGCAGAACTAGAGATCATAATCCCACTGATTGTCATTTGGATTATACTCATTAACGGGATGCTTTCACTCACATTTCCAGGAATCATAGACGGTCTCCCAGCAATTCGGGCTGCGGCTAGATCAGTCAGACTAACATGTCAGTTTCCAGATCGAGTGTTGGGTGCATGGTTCATAATAGTGCTTATCATTGGAGTGCCACTACTTCCGATTTT
>JASFEF010000204.1:0-4916 GCA_050124975.1 Candidatus Thorarchaeota archaeon
CATTTTCCACATTTTGAAAAATAATGCCTCCAAAAATACCATCAGTTTCGAGTCTACAATTGGAAATGACAAAGTGTGCTGTTGTATCTTCAACAATAAAACTAGTGGTGTTTGAAGTAATCGCCAAATTCTCAAACCTATAAGGATCCGATCGAGTGCCCACGCCAGTCGCTCCAAAGAGTGCGAAATCTGAGTTGCCTCTGATGTGTATTGGGTCAGATGATTGGAGCTGGGATAAACTATGGTGTCCTACAGGGGTCACTTCAATAGATTTCAGATGTGAATAACTCAATGTTGCAGCGAAACTACCTGCAGTTGTGAACATAATTAGAAAAACCATCAATGAAGTTACCATCACACGCCTTAGTTTCAATGCAGTAGCCTCGTGATTGTAGTTGTTACTTTGTACTGGTTGCTCTTGAAAGTTACCAATGTTCTATCCTCTGTTCTCTGTTGGTTTATTATCAATAATGTCTGCGTTTATCGTATTTAGATCCATGAATCGGTTCCTATACTCTGTGTTTGATATTGATAGCAAGATAGTGTCCTTAGTTCGACTCACATCGTCAAAACGAATAGCCCGCTCCAAAGCCCTTGGAAAGAGGCCATAGATTAGTAAAATGACGAGTAGAATGAAAGAAGCGAAGAATCCAAGAACAGGCTCGAGAGGGGACCTGGAATAGCTCAGTGCTACATTGATTTGTAGCAAATTGAACAACATTGGGTAGAATAGGAAAAAGAACCCAAGAGCTGCAACTAACTTGGTTCTGAATGATCTTACACTTTGACTTCCGTGAAGCATACATGTAGGGATTGTAAGAGAAACAGCTCCTCTTGTCGAATCCAATGCAACCTCTGTCCTGTCTTGTTTCCTGATCCAGGAACTGGTTGCATAATCATAGTTTGCCTTCTCCATAATGGTAACAAACACCAAGTCTTCTGGCTCCTCCAAACAGACTGGACAAATCTCAGGGAATTGAATCTTTGAGAGCTTCACTCTGATCTTTTGAGATTTCTTTTCCCCTGATGCAGCCATGAACTCTCCTCCAGAGCATCTATTCTGGTGGCATAACGATAATCTGAACACTTGTTACGGGACGCTCAGATTCTGGATCTGTTGCATCAAATGTATCGAAAGTCATCTCGTATAGGAATTTGCTTTCACGTATTTTCAGGTCGTGAGCAACTCTTACTGCCAGACCAATCCCTTTGAATCCGAAACCACGAATTGCAACCATCCGTTTGTCATTCTTCACTAAGCCCCTGATTGTGCTCGCAACCTTTGAGATGTTCACTCTTCCAGCTTTGTGAGAGATCTCGAGAAGAATGTAGTCACTCGTTGGATATACCGCAATGTCCTCTTCAATTGTGATTGAGATTACATCATCCGTCATCTTCAGTTGATTTGGAATGCGGTCTCGAAGTGACATATTATCATAACACCCGATTAAACTAATCAACTTGATGGATGATGAGTCCCCTATCTCAACCCTCATATGCATTTCACATAACAACACCTTGAGGTTGGTTGAAGTTGGAACGGAATCAAGCTGCTGCTCTTGCTGTCGTAGCAATCATAATCGGTTCTGTTGCCTTAGTGGCATTATGGAACCCTGCTCCTGTGCCAGATGTCAGAATTGGTTTCCTCTCAAAAGACCTCCACCAGCTAGCTCTCAGAGTCGCTCTTGAGAATGGATACTTCGAACGAGAAGGAATTATTGTTGAATTGCTACAATATGGTAATGGGGGCTATGAAATGGCTGGGTTCCAATCAGGTCAGATTGACATGGGATACTTGGGTGCAGCTCCAGCACTGACAAAACGTCTGAATGAAGATATCATGGTCACAATTCTCGCTGCTGCGAATATGGAAGGATCCGCTATCATGGTCCAAAAGGAAGAGTACGACCTAGGTCATGTTACTTCAATTGCTGATCTCGCAGGGAAAGGTGTGTTCCATCCCGGACTCCCGACTGTACAAAACTTCCTACTTCGATTGGCACTTAATCAATCCGGCTTATCTTACAGTGATATCACACCACGTCATGTTGTACCTTCATCCATGGCTGACTCGCTTAGTCCAGAGGATCCTGCATTCATTGTCTGGGAACCATTCAACGCTCTTTCTGAGTATCAAAACAAGACTGTTCCACTAGTACTCTCAGGTGAGATTTGGCCACGACACCCCTGTTGCGTTGTCGCCGCTGACAACACTTTCTTGTCTGAACATCCTGAAATAGTTGAGAAAGTAATTCAGATTCATCAAGAGGCAACAGACTGGATTGTGACACATCCAACTGAGGCAATTGGCATAGCTATTGACTGGCTTGAGATGGATGAAACACCTGTCACTACTGCCTTCAACAGGATAATCTTTGACTACAACCTGAATGTCACTGGAATTGAGATGTACCTTGATTTCCTCATCTCGGAGGATCAAATTGTCAACATTCCTCCAGACATACCTGGGTTTCTAAGTGGTTTCATCAATATGACATACATCTCAGAACCCATCCTTTGTTGTTAGAAACGACAGACAGAAAAGCAGGTCTAAATCTAGCTTAGCCGAGTATAATGTCCAAGGCTGATATTGAATCCATTGAGAAACCTCAAGACGAACAATCGTTCCCGACGAGCACAATTCGACTAGTCATCCTTAAGGTCATTCTTCCAGCAATACTAATCATTGTCCTTTGGTTTGTGATTGCTACAATCTCTAGATCCTCATTACAGGAAGTTGTTGATGCATTTCTCAGACTAGTGTTTGTTGGAGACAGCGAAGGATATTTCCTAATTGATCATGTAGTACTAAGTCTCTTCCGAGTTGTTCTTGGATTCATTTTCGCTATGTGTACAGCTATTCCTCTTGGAATAGCGATAGGACGCTATCGTGTAGTTAATGCTGTACTGAACCCAGTTGTTGAGGCTATGCGCCCAATTCCTCCCATTGCTTGGATTCCTCTGGCACTTCTCATCTTTTCACGAAACCTTCTGGGTGCCCAAGTGTTTATCATCTGGGTTGGAGCCTTCTTTCCGATTCTGATTAACACAACAACTGGAGTGAAACGCACAGAACCAGTCCATGTTGATGTTGCAAAGACCTTTGGTGCTGGAGAGGTTCAGATTCTCCGAAAGATTGTCATCCCTTCAGCAGGACCTGAGATATTTGCTGGACTTAGAATAGGATTTGGAATCGGCTGGATGTGTCTTGTTGCAGCGGAAATGATTGGGGGCGGTCTTGGTCTTGGTTATCTAGTTCTTATAATGTGGCAAGTTGGAAGAACAGGGGCTGTGATTATCAGTATGCTGCTAATCGGTCTGATTGGCTTTCTCTTCAGCTACTCTTTTCTCTATATTGAAAAACGATTACTCAAATGGAGGCAGACTGTTTCTGTCTAGAGTTACTCATCGCTTTCTCTTGCTCAACCTTGAGAACTTCTAAGATGTCACTGCGATAGGCTAAGCACTCCTGAGAGGTTCTTATCCTTGGTTTTGGCACATCCACCTCATACTCGGCAAGTATCTTGGCAGGAATATTACTCATTATTAGGATCCTATCAGACATGAAGACCGCTTCATCAACATTGTGTGACACAAAGACAATCGTTGATCCAGTCCTCTTCTGGACACGAAGGAACTCTTCTTGGAGGTGGTTTCTAGTCTGTGCGTCTAGGTTGGACAATGCCTCATCGGCAACCAGAATGTCTGGAGAAACCACGAGGCTTCGAGCCATCTCTGTCTTTCTCGCTTGCCCCCCTGAAACCTCGTGGACATAGTTATCCTCGAGACCCTCCATACCCACAATCTCTATGATCTCATCCACTCGAGCACTCATCTCAACCGGGTCGACACCCGCCACCTCAAGTCCAAACTGAATGTTCTGTCGTACTGTTCTCCATGGAAAGAGTGACTCCTGTTGAAAGATATACCCAACACGGTTGTGTCCTGGGCGTACTTCTTTCCCATCTATGAAGACCTGTCCCTCGTCTGACTCAAGTAGTCCAGCTATAATCTTAAGCAAAGTTGTCTTGCCACAACCACTCGGTCCAACTATCCCTAGCAGTTCACCCTCATGGACATCAAATGAAATGTCATCAAGGACTTCTATCTCATCAGAATCTCCGTTGGGATAGGACTTTGAGAGATTACGAACTGAGAGTTTGGTCATTGTTGCAACCAAGATATCTGGATTCGCTCAATCTGTTAAATGCTGTGCTCTTGACACGCAAAGTATGTGAGGGAGGTCAACCCAACAAAGTAAAAAAAGGCCTCTGATGCAATCAATATCCGTACAAGGCACGTGTAAATAGCAGTGAATACCATAAACGCCATTATCACAGGAAGGTTGCTGATTTGGAATCACCGAAAGTTCTGTTCAAAATAGAGGATGACGAGAGCACGAGCGCAATTGCAGTTGGAGATGTCACTGGAAATGGGGCTGCAGAACTATGTACTGGCGGTCGTGACGGGGTTCTCCGATTGTATGATGCAAACAAGAGCGAGGTAGTGTTTCTTGCACAACATGATGTTGGAGGAAGCATACTCTCCATAAAAATCGCGGACGCAAACAACGATGGACAGATGGAACTTGTCATCGGTCGTGCAATAGGAAGTACTGAGAACCCGGGTGAAGCTGGGACTATCCAGGTCCTCCGTTATGCACCCAGTGGTCTACTTGAAATCTTGGCGGAATATCCAATTGATCGCTTTGTCACTTCAGTCTATGTTACTGACGTGACTGGTGACGAAAAGAACGAGATTCTAGCTGGTGGAAGTGATTCCACTTTGAGAATCCTCCAGATGGACAATGCAAATAATCTAACGCAGTTTGTGAACCATCAGCTCGATGACATGCCCATTGCTATTGGGACCTGTGATGTGATTGGTGATGAGATTGAGGAGATTGTCACCGGAAA
>JASFEF010000205.1:0-4864 GCA_050124975.1 Candidatus Thorarchaeota archaeon
GCGCCTATTAAGGCCAAAATCATCGGATCAAGGGGGAATCCTGGTCCCGGTGGAGCCGCGAAGTTGTCCAACTCAAACGGGTCATCAGACATGTCTTGACCTTGGAGTACTCCATCAGAAACCTCTACGAGGATCATGTATGAGTTTCCATCATCATGCTGAGTTGTGTTCCATTCATACTCCTGTACAGAAAGTCCAACTGCAAGCGGAGACCAGTCTGAACCATTGTTGTCACTGTAATAGACATCAAAGGTCAACGGGTCACTGTCGAAGTCTATAGCATCCCAACTGACGGTTATTGTTCCATTGAGAATTTCTCCGCCATTTGGAGTGTTTACTTCAACGGTCGGAGCTCGATTCTCAGCTAGCCATTTGAAGACGTTTCCTAAGAAAATAGGATTGTCAGAATCATAGAGATCACCAAATCCATCAGCTTCAGGATCTGACAGGAAACCAAGCTCCACATCAGTCAAGAAAACGACACGACCCATTTCATGAGTTGTTGCTGCATAGACAGCTAAGTCGATTGCTGGAGTCCCATCTGACCAATGAGTGGTTCCATCACCATCAGTCAAAAGTAAAGCAGTCCCAGAACCAATCGAAATGAATGCATTACTCAAATCGATCTCCATTCTCTGAACACCATCCATAATGGGATGCGCTCCAATATTGTTACCCTCCCAAATGGTATACCCTTGGTAGGTGTCGTAATCATCGTCCTCATAGAGCGAACCTGTAGTGTTTACAAAGAGACCAAATTCTTGCCCGATTGGATCGATTTGCTCACTGTAAATACTGTTATCACCCCATAGAAGAAGTGCTCCTCCTCCAGCTACATAATCTGATATGTAGGTTATCTCAGATGCATTGTAATCAGCGGAACCATCATTGATGACTAGGATATCAGCGTCTGCAAATGCTTCTGGATTAAATGTGAGCATATACTCCACATTGTACCCATTGAACATTAAGAATGCCGCGAGAGGACTCCATTGTCCATGAATCCACATATAGGGACTGTGCGACTGATCAAATACAACTGTCTGTTCAGGAATTCCTGCACCAGCAAGCCATCTGAATGCATTTCTTGTGAAGAGTTCGTTGTCTGCATCCAAGTAGTTGATAGTTGCATCAGAGTCCCAATCATCATCAGACATGAATCCATTGTCACAGAGTACAATGATTCTTCCACTTCCAACTAAGTGTGCTGCTGCAATAGGCACACCAATAGCTTCATCGACTCCTTCCCAAGTTGCTGTGCCATCAGTGTCTGTAGTAATGAGAGGTACAGCACCAGCAGGCATCTCAATCAGACCAGGTGCACCATAGACTTCAACAACATCCACACCAACTTTTGTTGAGTGCATCTGTATATTCTCGGGCATGAAGTGGATATACCAGGGACTGGTCCCCGAATCATCGGAATCTTCAAGGTCATGAGTTGTATTTCGAGCAAAACCAAAGGCGTTCATCAGAGGATCAGTCGCAGTACCAAAAGTGGTCCTTTCAGTTACAACAAGAAGAGCACCTCCAGCATTGACAAAGTCCTGGATAATACCAATCTCTGTTGCATTGTAAGCTGTATTGCAATATGTGACTACAAATATCTCAGAGGCTTCAAGGACTGCAGGATCGAAAGTATTCATGGAAGATACTGAGAATCCATAATATGGCAGATCTTCTGCAATTGTTGTGAGGCCTACAGCTATATTTTGACTTTGTGCATGTGAGTTGTCAAATACAACATGCCTATGCAAGAGAATTGAGTTCATCAATAATGTGTCTTGCTCAGCAACACCTGCAGTATACATATCGAACCCTAGCACTACTACATGTCCTTTGCCTTGAGTTGCATGAACAACAACAGGTTTTGCATTTGTGTTGTCTTCCATGACCTTAGTTGCTTGATCTGCAGGTACATCAAAACTAATAGTTCCACTTGCACCCGTGTATGATGCTGGTATGTTTCTTGCAAGAGCATCATTAGTGTCAAAGAGGTCTATCTGATTCATATACGCAGATTCTGGATTAGTAATATCAAGTAGTGTTCCATTGATGTATCCAAGAGAGGCCCCATATTCACCTGGACCAAAGGCATAGGTCATGCAAATGACAATCCCACCATCGTCAACAAAGGAAGGAAGAATCCCAGTCCATGCGGCATTTACAGTAGCTGCAAAACTGAAATTAGCGTTCTCAGACTCGAGAATCAGGAACACATCGAATTCATCAATCATACTACCAAGTTGAGTATAGTCAGTTAGGTTTTCGTATGTGAACTTACCTTCTAGACTAGCAATTAGCGAGTCCATAGTATTGTCCCATTCCTGATCTATATCTGTATCAGCAACTTCTGTATAGATTAGGATGGAAACTGCCTCATTCCTACGGTCATCACCATAGGTTTCGGCTGGTATCATTTGATCTGCGCCTGCTGCTATCGAAATGTAGGCATTGACACCAGTAGCAGCCAATGAACCAACGAAAAGAAAGACAGTGAAAGCGCAGAGTATTTTCGGTTTCTTTATCATGCTTAACACTCCATGTAGCCTAGCTTGAAGGAGTAGAACATAGCGTGCGTTGATAAAGAACGCATTCCTTCCTCTCCTGCTAAGCCTAACGAGTAATCCGTTTTTGGAAATGTAACAATATAAACCTGTTAAGTGAGCAGTTTTACTAGAAGAGGAAAAATGATTAGAATCATCCCACCAAGACACACTCAGTGGAATGATTTCGTATTTCGAGTTTTACTGTCCTGGAACAATTAGGACCTGGCCTAGTAGGTCGCCCTTCAGGACAGATGCCTTGATTCTTGATTGAAACACAGACATGTCTGCGACTCGGTCCTCATCAGGTCTCTTGAACTCCTGACAACCGATGCATGAGAGGTGACCCATTCCATTCACTCCATAATATGACTGGATAACCACCGAGTTCGCTGAAATCTTGATTGGTTTGATTGGCACAAACTGAGACTCCCCTTCTTTGAAAGCAACTTTCTCATTTGCGATGACAGGGGCAAACCTCACCTTGGACCAGTCCAATGAAATGGTTCTTTCCTCCATACCCTCAACAGCTGTTCTCAATCGGTCCATCCCGAGGCTCAATAACTCTTGACTACAACTGATAACGTAGATTTTTTCCGACATTGATATTCACCCATATTATTCATTCACAAAGAGATGACTTTATCATATTTCTCCATGAGAAGTTCTACCATCTCTGGATATTCAACCTGTTTCACATCAACCACTAATCTATTACCTATCCCTCGCTCTTCAATGTGATGCTTCGAAGCATGAACCTTCACCTTGAGGTCTTTAATCTCAGAAGAATGTGGACAACCTTTGTCTGCAAGGTATACTCCATCCTGAACTAGGAGTAGGTCAGTTTCTATCCCCTGCGTTCTCACTGCATCAATTACTTCCTTGACACTTATGCATTGGTTTGAGAGCCAAATTAGATACTTCACTTTCATTTCCTCCTTAGAATGTAATCACAATCTCATTCTCTGTAAATGCCTTTGCAACGTCTTCCACTTCAAGAACCTCAACATTCTCAAAAATCTCGTCAGGAGAGATGCTTCGTTCCTCGATTGATTTCTTGCTGACACATATTCGGCCGTCAAAGCTCTCAAAAGTTGACTTGAACATCCGTATATGCAAAATGTCTTGGTCTTTCATGAGACCATACACACCATCACCCATGAAGAGTAGTTGAGGTTCATGATCCATTCCAAACATTCCTACTGCAGCACGCCAACCCTCAGCAGCTATAATCTTTCCGAAGGGTCTGCTTGTCACAAGAACTAGAACAGGTCTTTCTGTAAACTCCATGATCATCACTCCTACACAGACAGGGCTACTAGTCGGTCCACTTCTCCAACTATCTCTGCAAACTCGGTCAATCCAGTCACTTCAACTCCGGGAATGAAGTCCCCACCCATTTGATCGAATCCTCTGGCAGAGGTACAAAGTCCACAGCATTGGAACTGCACTCCTTCATCAGCAAGCTCCTGAAACTTGTCATTCATTGGTCTATCAGGATCCGGGTCCTGATTCAATTTCGCGTTGTTGACACCGTCAACGAATAAGAACACCTTAACACCGTACCCCTTTGCGAGTGCAGCCTTACATAAATCATAGAATGTATGACTGTTCTGGAAGGTATATGGCGAAGTGTTCAACAAAATGCCGAGTGTCTTCTTCTCCATAAATCATCATCTCTAAGATAGGATGGTCGGGGTCGAGTAATTGTTATTAAAAAAGCTAACTCAGTGACTATAGAATTTAGATGTCAGGTCAATTATCATAGATATTGATAATGATGAGGGGTATCTGGACGCCCATGCAAAAGAACGCTAGCCAATCTTGAGAGATCAAGGTTAATGATAGAGATACTAATAACCAACCATCAAAGAGAGGATGAGGTGTTAAACGAGAGACACGAGTCTTCAGTAACTCAAGATTGTCTGACAGCTTTCGTCCTCTCCATGTTGATTCTGAAACCATGATTAATAGAAATCCTGGGAGTAGTAGTAACCAGCCTAACCAAGTTAGGAAGACAAGTCCATGGAAATTGTAGTTGTATGCGAAGAAGATTAACTGCAATAGGAAAAAGACTGCAGCAATAGGAAGGACAATTCGATTTTTGTAATCTTTCATTTGTCCTGATTCTTCAGACATCATGAACACTGAGACAATGAGAATCCAACCTGCATTAACATTTTTCTAATTCCCAGAATGCAGTAGTGGCAAGCCGACAACATTGAATACCTTAATGTACCCGGTAGTCATCAGTCACTGGTTGCTGGAGGACATCATAAAGTGGAAGATCCTGTAATCGTCTATGTGGATAAGGAAGG
>JASFEF010000206.1:0-4847 GCA_050124975.1 Candidatus Thorarchaeota archaeon
GCTTTTGAAGATGGATGAAATGGAGTTGATTTATTCTATCGATAATCGTGAAATTTGATCGTCTCTATACTGGAATATCGCTAGACAAAGAAATACATATCCAAAAAAGACGCCTAGATAATTATGCCATCCAATTACGTAAAAAGGTGAAGGGGGATGAGGAATGCTGAACATTACGACTCCTACTATTCCTCCTATGAAAAATGAAATAACTGAACCAGCAGCATACAAACAGCTTCTAGTCGATCCTTTGAGAGGGATGGCAAGTGCTAACAACACCAATATTGATAGTATTAAACCAATAAAATCTGTAAGGACCAATATGTATCCAATCACAAATTCTACCTGCACAAGTAATCAACCATTGATTGAATTACAAAATCTGAAATAACCTTTTAGCTTATTCGAGAGAGATTCACTTTTTGGTAATTAGACCATTTAGAAGATGAGTCTGAGAATCAGAGAGATTGAAAATACATAATAGATAGATGTCATGGAGGAGCATTATGACAGGATTACAAATTGAAGACATAGTCTTGGGAACTGGAAACTCACCTAGGCATGGACAGAAAGTAGTTGTCCACTACACTGGATGGTTGACTGACGGAAAGAAATTTGACAGTTCAGTGGATAGGGGACAACCCTTCGAGTTCAACATTGGAGTTGGTCAAGTCATCAAGGGTTGGGACGAAGGAGTTCTCACGATGAAGGTGGGAGGAAAGAGAAGACTTACTATCCCTCCAGAGCTTGCATATGGAGACCGTGATGTAGGTGATGGACTAATCCCAGCAAATTCAACACTTATGTTTGAGGTCGAATTATTGGACCTAAAATGAGAAGGTTCTATATTCATTCAGGTAAACTTCCTCTTGGGAGGATTGAACCTTGAAGACATTCGCCTTTGATGGACAGCATCTTAACCGCGTTATCGATTACCTGTCATACAACTATTCAGCGGTAACCAGGAAAGTATCGAGGACTGAACAAGGAGTAATGGCCATCTTTATTCATGAGGAATATGTATGGAGAACGGGATCATATCAAACTCTCACAACAATCGTTGAATCTCATGGAGAATTTGGTCAGGCTGTGCTAACTGTTGTTGGTAGCGGAGGCGGAGGAGGAATTTGTAATTTCAATTGGGGGTCTCATTCAGCTGGGGAAGACACAGTGATAAACAATGTTCAGAGTATTATCAGTCAAGGTTATGTTGGTTCTGACTACGATAGACACTACTTTGAGGGACAACGATAGTATAGACACTTAACTTCATGATTTTGAGTTTCCAGAGGGATTTAGAAGACTTGCCCGGAGGGACAAGGTTGCGTCAGAACATGGGATTGCGTTCTAGATATAGTTATGAAACGCGATTTGTGAGCTTAGCCCCGTGTTTTTCTCGATTTCTTGCGATTATCGCAAATATCTATAGTCGAAATTGTAGTTATTACCACAATTATTATATACATTTGTAGAAAAAACATGAAGTGAAGTGATGAGAGGCGCCAACTCCCTCCTGAAATCCTAACATCCTCTCCTCCTCAAGCAACCATGCGAACCTCAATTTTCTGGCGCTTCTCCTCACCTTCAAACTAATTCTCCGAAAAATAGCAGATTGAGAAAAAAGAAGAAACTACATCTGAGGAATCATGTTCATGACAATAGGAGCATATCCGTGAGAGAACACCTCGACCACAAAGGGATCACTGGCCTCAGCGACTTTCGTCCAAGAACCATTGTCACGGCGATAATAGGCGAGCTGTGCATTACTGTGACGAATCTCGATAATTGACTTTGGAGGAATTCGATTTAGATCAGAAACCTCCAGCGATTGTTCCATCTTTGACCCGTCATCCTGAGGTTTAGACAGAAATACAGAGAATATTCCACCAGCATCGGGAAGAAGCAGAGCAACATGAGGTCGGTCAACGGCGTTCCATTTCTTTGGAACCGGCGGGTAGCGACAGGTGAATGCACCAGAGGCTGACCGAAGGACCAAATATGTACCCTCATCGATTGTCATTGAGTCGTTTACCTCGAGCGTGCTTTCGGATTGCTGGGATTCTCTTGTACTGATTGTCACATAGGATACTTACGCGAAAGCGTATATAACCTTCAGTCGAGCGCTTACCGATAGTTCCACCCTCTAGAGATGTAATTCGGCGCACCTAGACGCCGTTTCGAAGACGCCTTCTTAAATAACCTATTCGGATGTTGCAAAGCGAAGAAACCTACTAGAAACTGAATTTTCGAGGTGCCATCCTATTTTCAGATGACTTAACAAATGGCCACGATTCTTTGGTCGTCTTCTCAGTTCCTGGTCGAGAGTGCGGCTTCATACACGCCATCCAATGACGGGAACACTTTGGATGCTCCAACTTCATATAGAACATCTGCCGCTGTTTCACCAGTAGACACCCCCCAGAACTCAATTCCTGCTCTGCTTGCAGCTGTGCCGTCTATCATTGCATCTCCAACATAGACAACCTCGGTTGGACCCACACCTAATTCAGAAGCCACCTTGAGTAAACCATCTGGGAAGGGTTTTGGTTTTGGAGACTCGTGACGAGTCTGGATTAGATCAAAGTTCTCACGAAGAGGAATCTGGTTCATGATTTTGTCCAATGCCGGTCGACCATTATTCGTCAAGATAGCAAGCTTGAAACCTGCATCACGAAGTTTCTGAACAATCTCAAGTGATCCCTCAATTAGAGTGGCCGTAGCTGCAGCAAATCCCTCATGCTGACTGAGGATAGAATCAACTTCACCCTCCATGGCATCCCAATCTTCTTCGTCGAATCCATTATTCAAGAAGTATTCTCTAGCTTTACCAGTTGAGCTAGATATCCCATCAGCGGGCTCGAAAAGGTCAGGGGGCATGCCCTTTGAAATATAGTACGCCTTGGTGTCCCTCCTCATTGCCTCAAGAGGGAGTGTGAGATGGGTTATTGTCCCATCCATGTCAAACACCAAAGCTTTCAACATTTGCTGTGCACCCAATCGAGAGCAAATAGATATGCTACTTAAGGATACCCTTGAGTTCATTTGTGGATTAAGATGATAGGTTTTCAAGAAAGATACGAAGAGTCTTCGACACGGATGGAAGAGACCATTGGTAGAAGTGTCCCTCTCTTTCTAGTAACACAGTATCCTCTTCCTCCAGCTTCAGTAACTCACGTAGTATTGAAAGATCATTAGGAGAGATCATTCTGTCTGAATCACCATGGAACATCAAGACGGGACATTGAATGCCTGAGAGTCGTCCAGTATCAAACCCCCCCTCTAGAATCAGATCTACCGACGCACTGAGGGTAACAAGAAACCGAGGGGATTTCAACAAGGCGGTACGTATCGCTGTGGATGCACCGAAAGAGTAACCAACAATTCCAACTTCATTGACACCTGTGGATGCCTGTAAATACTTGATTGCATTCATTGTATCTATGACTGCTCCTCTAACTCCTGAATACCCATGGGGTGATTTGGCTGCACCTCTGAAATCAAAACGAAGTGTGGAATATTCCTCTTCGACAAAAACACGTTCCAACGTGTGGACCACATGATTATTCATATCCCCTCCAAAAAGTGGATGAGGATGTAGAATGACCACACCAACTTGCTTGGAGTCCTCACGATGTGTTAGAACTCCATGCAGTTTGAAATCTTCAGATGAGAATTCAATGGATTCTGTTCTCAATTGATTCACTCAACATTGGAGGGAGCTTGTTATCATGCAAATGAGTCTTGTCTTTGTGTTTGAGGGATTATCTTAAAGGCGACCAATGCTCTAGTTTTCAACGAGTGTGATGAAGTGGCCGAGGTCGATTTGACAGATATGTATGGTATGGTGAAGAGTTTTCCAGATCTATTAACAAAAATCAAGATTGATCAGAAAACTCAAGATACTTGTTTCCGCTTACGTGATGACGGACTGAGGGGTATCTCGATTATGGGAATGGGTGGCAGTGCTATTGCAGGACTATATGTTCAAGCACTCCTTCGTGAATCTTCTACAATCCCAATTGTCGCAAATCGAGAGTATTCACTCCCTGCCTATGTGGACTCAAGCTGGGCAATAATTGCAGTCAGTTATAGTGGGAACACAGAAGAAACCCTAGCTGCATATGATGAAGCTGTAAGCCGCGACTGTCGTATATTCACAATTGCATCGGGGGGAAGCCTTCTCAAGAGAAGCGGCAGTTTGAGCAAGGTCAAAATCCCCAGTGGATATCAACCACGTGCTGCATTCCCACTCATCTTTTCTTCAGTCCTAAATCTTACGGAGTTTCTAATTGGTTTTAATCAGACAAAACTGAGTGATATTGGGAGTGTTCTTTCAGAGAAAGCAGCCAAGTGGGAATCTTCATCATTGACACCCAGAGTTATGGCCGAGGATTTTTCTGGAAATGTACCGGTCTTCATTAGTTCTGGTCACCTAGCTCCAGTTGCTTATAGAGCAAAAACTCAGATCAATGAAAACGCTAAAACTATGGCTTTCTTCTCAGAGATACCAGAATCTAATCACAATGAGATTGAGAGTTTTGTAGGTGAAAATGAATTCTATATACTACCCGTGTTCCTTAGAAGTTCATATGAGGATGATAGAATCAATAAAAGAATGGATATCACAACCTCTCTCTATGAAGAAGATGGATATTCACCAATTCGTCTGAGTATTGGAAGTTCAAGCATGATTGAAGAGATGCTGGCTTTGACATTCTATCTGGATTTGGTTTCAGTTGAATTGGCCTACATCCGAGAAGTGGATCCAGTTTCAGTCGAACGGATTAGTAAACTGAAGGAAGAACTCGGGTGATGTAGATCTAAATTATTGTTGTAGCAGTCCAGTT
>JASFEF010000207.1:0-4837 GCA_050124975.1 Candidatus Thorarchaeota archaeon
TCGTACAGCCTTATGTTTCTGATGGTGGTTTATTTTTACTAGAGTATATTATTCACTTGAACCCCATTTGATTGTCATGGCATTCCATGACCAACCAATGCCAGCCGCGGCAAGGACAACCAAGTCCCCGTCCTTTATCTTCCCATCCTTGAGGCCCTCTTCGATGGAAACGATGGCATCATTCTGACCCATATGTCCCCACTCAGTGAAATATGTCGATTGTTCATAGGGGTGCACTCCAAGTTCATTTGCAACGTATTCGAAGGCACTCCGTTTCATTCGAATCAGACCGAGATAATCAATATCTTTGCGAGTGTATCCACTCTTCTCAAGTGACTCATCAACAACAGCTACAAAGTTCTTCATAGACAGTTTGTCAAGTCTCTGTTTCAGTCCTTCAGGATCAGTCACTTCGAGATATATCAGCCGCTTCTCGATAGCCTCGCAAGAGATTGGCATTACTGTTCCTCCGGCTGGCACATAGACATCTTCAGAGAACTGACCATCTGAGATGACACTTCCTTCGAGAACCACATTCTGGTTATAGTCAGCCCGAAGAATCATAGCAACCCCACTTGCCGCAAGGTCATGCATGAAACGTGTTCGAATATTTGAGTAATCAATAAGGTCTGAGTTTCTATAGCCGCTCCCTATCAGTATACGTTTGTAGCCCTGTGTAAGCATTAGTGATTTGGCAAGCATCATTGCCACGACAACAGTGCCACATCTCTGATTGACATCAAACGCCCATGCATTTGTAGCTCCAACTTCTCCTTGGAACTTAATCCCATAGGTTTGCATAGGATGTTCTGCGTATACCTCACCAGCCCAGATGACAACGTCGATTTCTTTGGGATCAATCCCAGCACGTTCAATAGCAACCTTTGCTGCCTTCACACCCATTGCTACAGTATGGTCGTCCTTTCCTGGCACAGACTTACTGATCATTCCCACTTTCTCTTTGATGATCTCAACAGGGGTACCAGACTGACTTGAGATGTACTCAGCAGTATGTCGTTCTTCAGGGATGTATACTCCAATAGATTCGATTCCAATTGATTTTGTCTTGGACAATGTGTTCACCTCAATCGACAAGTTCTCGCTTCAGGATTTTTCCGGCAGCACTCTTTGGAAGTTCTTCCCTAAATTCATAGTGCTTGGGGATTTTGTATCTTGCCAACTTTCTGTCAAGATACTTGAGTACTTCCTTCTCATCCAATCTCTTGCCTTCCTTGATTACAATGAAGGCTTTTCCAACTTCTCCCCATTTCTCATTTGGTACACCAACAACTGCAGCCTCTAGGACTGAGGGATGCTTGAAGAGTAGTTCCTCAATCTCAGTCGGGTAGACATTCTCGCCGCCTGAGATGAACATGTCCTTCTTTCTCCCAGTGATGTAGTAAAAGCCCTCATCATCCTTCATCGCTAGGTCTCCTGTGTGAACCCATCCATCAGGTTCAATGGTCTTGCTAGTTTCCTCGGGTTCTTCCCAGTAACCAGAGAAAATGTGAGGGCCACGTAGAAGCAGCTCTCCAACCTCGCCAGTTGGAACTTCTTTGTTGGCATCGTCAACAATCCTCATGTCACAATGATAGACAGGGAAACCGACAGAGCTGGATTTTCGTTTCACTTCATCCTCTGGCAGGTAGAAGTTGTTTGGACCTACCTCTGTAAGACCGTATCCCATCTTGAGGATCTTTCCACGTTCCCAATATCTCTCCATGATCGCAACTGGGCACGGTGCTCCTCCACTTATGAAGACCCGAACACTGTCAAAACTCACCTTGCTGAAGTCCTTGGACTGTGCCATCATGTTGAACATGGTCGGAACACCAATGACCAGAGTGCATTGTTCATCGACAATGACCCGGAAAGTCTCTTCGACATTGAAGTCCCCCATGATAATCGATTTAGCTCCGAGATGGACAAATGGAATCAGGAGGACATTGATACCTCCGGTGTGGAACAATGGAAACAATAGAGGTTGGATATCATCTGGCCGGAGACCCCATGAAGTAATCGTGTTCACTGAGTTCCAGAATACAAGACCGTGTGAGAGGACTGCCCCCTTAGGAAGTCCAGTAGTTCCCCCTGTGAACACGATCAGATACGGGTCGTCTAAGGTCAGCGCAGGTCGTTCTACTTCTTTGGAGGATTGCTTTGACATGAGTGAATGGATGTCAGGATCTGAATTGAACTTCTTGGCTCCCAGAACAGTGACATGCTTCTTCTCCAGCAGAGCTCGGAATTCATCACACTGGGCTCCTAGTTCAGGGTCATAGAAGACGATTGATGGATCCGTCTTCTTGATTAAGTATTCAACCTCAGGTGTTGTGAGTCGAATATTGAATGGCGTTAGAATAGCTCCGATCTTTCCACATGCAAAGAGAACATCTAGAAAGTCAAACCTATTCTTAGAGAAGATACAAACTCTATCCCCCTTTTCGATTCCATGGTCAAGTAATACTCTAGCAGCTTGGTTTGCTCGATTGTCTAGTTCTTGGAATGTGTATCTCTCTTTCAGGATATTGTCAATCATTGCTTCTCTCTTTGGAGTCAACAACGCTCTTCTGCCGGTCCAATCACCGACCCAAGACCAGTCATTCAGTTCCATGGGGCGTTCTCCTTCTCATTCAATCTGAACTCATCCTCAAGTATTAGTCTTCCTGAACATTTCACTTCCATTGTTCCAAAAGATATATTATTCGCCCAAAGGGTCCTCACTGGGTAAATCCAATTTTGGATAAAGTTTCCAGAAGGAAGGCGAATTGTCCTCGGCAAAAAATATCATCCTAAGCACTAGTGGGTTGACAAAGAGATTTGATGGGCTGACTGCTGTTAATGATGTGTCTCTTGAAATCGAAAAGGGTGCGATTAAAGCAATCATCGGTCCGAATGGTTCTGGCAAGACGACATTCTTCAACCTGATCACCGGAGTATTTCCTCCTACATCGGGACGTGTTTTCTTTGAAGGACAGAACATAACTCGCATCTCGATGCATCAGCGCACACGATTGGGTATATCCCGCTCTTACCAGATTACGAATATATTCCCCTATTTGACAACATTTGAGAACATTCGACTGGCTGCCCAAGGATGTAGCGGTGCAAGAGTGAATTTCCTGGGAATGCTGAAGAAAGCAGGATCATACACCAAATTCCATGATGACGTTCTAGAAATTGCTGCAATTGTTGGTCTTGAGCCTGCGCGACTTTATGCCCCTGCCGCTTTGATACCCCACGCAGAACAGAGGAAGCTCGAAATCGCAATGGCTCTCGCCACACGACCACGACTCCTCTTGCTTGATGAACCTGCTGCTGGAATGGCAATTGAAGAAATCCCAGAAGTCATTGATGCCATCTTACGTGTCAAAGAATCCTATGGCGAACAACTGACGCTCCTAATTGTCGAACACAAGATGGACATTGTTATGAACCTCAGTGAGGAGATTTTCGTCCTATCTGAGGGCAGGATGATTGCAAAAGGATCTCCTAAAGAGATTCAGGAAAATGAAGAAGTATTGACTGCGTATCTTGGTGGTACAGATGAACGACTTGCTTGAAATTCAAAACGCTCACGTATACATTGGTTCCTTCTATATTCTACAAGGAATCTCATTGGTTGTCCCTAAGGGGGAGGTGACTCTGTTGTTGGGAAGAAATGGTTCTGGAAAGACAACGACAATGAAGACAATCCTTGGAATCTATCCACCAAGTGAAGGTGACATCATTTTCAAGGGGGAGAATATCGCAAGACTTCCAACTCATAAGATTGTCAACAAAGGTATAGGATATGTCCCTGACACTCGAAGGATTTTTGGATCACTATCGGTCGAACAGAATCTAATCGTGTCTAGAAGAAAGGGAACCTCAGAGGATGAAATGCAAAATCGGTTGGAATTGATTTTCGACCTTTTTCCAGATATGAGAGGATTTCTCAAACAAAGAGCTGGAACTCTTTCAGGAGGCCAACAACAAATGTTAGCTGTGGCTCGTGCACTTGTGAATGACAACGATTTGTTGCTGATAGACGAACCTACTGAAGGTTTGAGTCCATTGTTGGCTAAGAACCTCATCGCTTCTCTTGATAGACTGAAAGAATTTGTCACCGTACTCCTGGTGGAACAGAACTTCCGAGCCGTTTCAAAGTTAGGAGATAATTACTTCATCTTTGATAATGGAAAGATTGTCCATGAGGGAAACAATATGGCTGAACTCATTGAAGACAAGTCTCTCGTTGCACAATATTTGGGGGTCAGTATATAATGCAAAGAGTATCTTTCGCTATCAAGGACTACTTGGAGGAAAACCCTAGGGTAAGGCAAATCATGAAATATGTCGCGATAATTGCATTCATTATTATAGTAGGTCTAATGGTCATAGTTGCGATAGATGTCTACACATGGGATGGTTTTGTTGTTCGAGCAAGTAAATCGGTGGTTGATGGGTTAGCACTAAGCATGTTGCTGTTCTTGATGGTTTCCGGGTTCTTCTTAATCTTCGGTCTATGTGACGTGATTAATTTTGCCCATGGTGCCTTTTTTATGTTGGGGGGATTCGTGGGTTTTGGAATCTATCTCGGAACCGAGGCTGCTCTCCTAGACCCAGCTCTCCCCTTCCATCTTATCTTCGGAGCAAATCATTTTGCCATATCAGTCACAGCTTTCATTGTGAGTGCCATTGGAGCTACAGCAGTTCTAGCGTTAATTGGTGGAGGAATAGAGTTCTTCACAATTCGAAGGCTTTACGGTAATTCAATTGCTCAGATTTTGTTGACAGTCGGTTTTATGTTCATAATTACTCAGATGGCTGAGATAATCTTTGCACCTCCACAGAT
>JASFEF010000208.1:0-4825 GCA_050124975.1 Candidatus Thorarchaeota archaeon
CTCGCAGTTATCGTTATCGACTGCTCATTACCTGTGGCAGTATCCTTTGCTGTTACATTGACAATCCCATTCGCGTCAATGTCAAATGTCACCTCAATCTGAGGAGTGCCTCGAGGAGCGGGTGGAATGCCAACGAGCTGGAATCTTCCTAGGGTCATGTTATCTGCAGCCATCTTTCTCTCGCCCTGCACGACATGAATGTCAACGGCTGTTTGACCATCTGCTGCTGTCGAAAAAATCTTGCTCTTTCGAGTTGGTACTGTTGTGTTGCGGTCAATCAGGGGTGTAGCGATTCCCCCCAATGTTTCAATGCCCAGTGTTAGAGGTGTCACATCCAGTAAAAGAATATCCTTAACTTCACCTGACATGACTCCTGCTTGTGCAGCAGCACCAAGAGCAACGCACTCATCAGGATTGATGCTCTTGTCACCCTCTTTCCCAAACAAATCGCGAATCATATTTTGAATCATGGGCATCCTGGTTGCCCCACCAACTAGTAGGATTTTGTTGATCTGTTCCGGTTCTAATTTAGCATCACTTAGAGCCTGTCTAATTGGACCAACGGTTGAATCAACAAGGTCGTCTGTCATCTTTTCGAAGTTTGATCGAGCAATGTCTAGGTTCAGATGTTTTGGTCCACTTTCATCAGCAGTAACATACGGAATGTTGATGTTCGTCTGCATCACAGTTGACAGCTCGATTTTTGCTTGCTCAGCAGCATCTCGAACGCGCTGCATCGCAGAGAGATCCTTGTTTAAATCGACTCCTGTCTGATTCTTGAACTCATCAACCATCCAATCGATAACTCGCTTGTCCCAATCGTCTCCACCCAACTGTGTGTTACCACTGGTAGAGAGGACTTCGTAGACAGTTTCGTCATCTACATCTCCAATGTCCAAAATTGACACATCAAATGTTCCACCGCCAAGGTCATAGACTAAGACCTTGACTTCCTTTGTCTTGTCAAGACCATAAGCCAACGCTGAAGCAGTTGGTTCATTCACAATTCTCTCGACTTCGAAACCAGCAATTCTTCCAGCATCTCTTGTCGCTTGTCTCTGACTGTCATTGAAATATGCAGGTACTGTAATGACTGCCTTCTCAATTGGTTCGCCAAGGAACGCCTCTGCATCCTTCTTCATTTTAGTCAGAATCATCGCAGAGATCTCTTGAGGAGTATACTCTTTATCACCAATCGTGACTTTGTAGTCTTGTCCCATCTTTCTTTTGATTGAACGCACAGTACGCTCAGGCATTGATACTGCTTGCCGCTTGGCCAACTCACCTACAATAATCTCACCTTTGGGAGTGATACCTACAACAGAAGGAGTCAGTCGTTTTCCTTCAGCATTGGGGATTATGGTAGGTTTTCCACCCTCCATATACGCTATGCCCGAGTTAGTAGTCCCTAGATCAATTCCTACAATCTTACCTGCCATCATTATTCACCATTATTTTCTGAATCGTTATTATTATCGTCATCATTACTTACTTCGACAGTGGAATCCTCGTGTCGGTTCACACAGACAACTGCAGGACGAAGAACCTTCTCTTTGAGCATGTATCCTCGTTGAAACTCCTCGAGAATAACACCATCCGGTTTCTCCTTATCATATACTCTCTGGACTGCATGTTGATAGTATGGATCGAACTCCTTTCCAACCGATTCTATTGGACGAACTCCTTCTAAGGTTAGCATCTTTTCGAATTGCTGTTGAATCGCATGTATACCATCCTTAGCGGCTTCTGGATCTTTAGCAAAGTCCATCTCAAGTGCTCGCATGAGATTGTCATAGACATCAATCACTTTCAGAAGAATGTCCTCACTAGCGAATTTTGCAACATCAGAAAATCGCGCATCCATACGTTTCCTATAGTTATCAAACTCAGCCTGCAATCTCTGAAGTTTCTCAAAGAGGTTGTTCGACTTCTCACACTCTTCATCAAGTTGAGAACGTAGTGGATCTTCAGGAGAGATTTCAATGATATCTTCATTCTCGATATCTTCATCTGAGAGGTCTATCTCGACTTCCTGATCCATCTTCTCTTCTTCATGCATTCCAGGGTCACACTGCCTATTCGTAGTAATCACTGACTGACAAACCGTACAGAAAGGGGTCGTAGTTGGGGGACTGTTTGATGTTTCAGCTCCCCTCGGTGACTCGGGCGAATCCTCTGTTATACAAAGAAAAACTTTTCGACTTGGCAAATTTCGATGAAACCGAAAACAAAATCAAGGGTAACTCCTCGATTACGCATAAGATGCCAGACATTGATGAAATTGATCGAGCGAAGAAACTTGTTGTTAAGAGTCAGAAGATTATTGCCTTGACTGGTGCGGGAATTAGTGTAGACTCTGGAATCCCTGATTTTCGTTCAGAAGGCGGATTATGGGAACGATATGATCCTCACGAGTATGCTACCATTGAGAGCTTCATGCAAAATCCCACAAAATTCTGGACAATGGGTCGTGAGATTGCTGAAACAATCTTGAAAGCAGAACCGAACAGTGCTCATCTGGGACTCGCGAAACTTGAAGAAGATGGTAAACTGATTGGTGTTGTCACCATGAATATCGACAATTTACATCAAGCAGCTGGAAGTAAGCGTGTTGTGGAGCTTCATGGGAACTACCTTCGAGCGTATTGCATAGAGTGCAGAGCAGAGTATGTTGGGGAAACAATTCATCAGAGTGTGGTCAATGGAGAAATCCCGCCAAAATGCGAGAAATGCAACGGGGTTCTCAAATCAGAAGCGGTTCTTTTTGGCGAACCACTACCAGAACGAGCAATGTCAGAAGCCACTGAACTGTGTCGTAATACCGAACTGATGCTTGTCATTGGAACAAGTCTTACCATATATCCTGCAGCGTTCTTACCTCAGTTGGCCAAGAACTCAGGAGCAAAAATCATTCTTGTGAACCTAGAAGGATCAAACCGTAATTCAGTTGCAGACATTGTCCTGAAAGGGCGAGCTACTGAAGTGATCCCCAAAATAATAGATTACTAGGGTGCTATTGTGAATCCGAACCAAGAGTAGACTGCAAGGGCACCGGGGATGATTATCACTGACAGGAAAATCGTAATTGCTCCAAGCATGTATTGACTGTTATCCATCATCCACAAACCAAGGTAGGAGAACGCATAAGAGATGACACATGAGGTGAATCCCAAAACGATTACAGGAGCAAGAGGCAAAGCAATGGCTAGATATCCGCCAGCTTGAGACCAAAGCACACCTCCAATTCTCAGGACAACGAAAAATCCACGTACTACGAGATATGAAATGATCGACATGAAAATTCCAATTTGTGAGAATGTTAAGCGTGCTGGAACAAACACCTTCGACATGGGTGAGAATCGTATTTATGTCCTTTTTACGCTTTCTGAGTTGCACAATGCGAATGTCTAAATCGGACGATGTTTTGGGGGGAAACCTAATGAATCGCACTTCCTGGAAGCTATCCAGCATTGGTCAGCTATCAATTCTTCTTGAAGCAAGCTCACCGAAACCAGGGAATGTGAATCGACAATTTGGATTCTCAGACACGGACTATAGACATTTTCTTGCCAGTGCGTCTTTGATGGGGAGAGGACTGCATGTGAGTGCCACCAGAGGGATAGCCCTGGCAGAGGGCAACTTGAAACCCTCAGAGGTCAATGTTGGAGAGCTCATTCATCTTAGTGCCCAAGACACTTTTTCTGGAATCAATAGAAGTAATACTATTCTTGGAACAATTCTCCTCTATATTCCTCTCGTAGTTGCCACTGCTGCGACTTTAACTCAGGAGAAGAGATTCTCGCTAGATGGTCTGGTGTCTTGGTTGAAGGAGATTATCGGGAAAACTTCAGTCGAAGATACCATGAATCTCTACAAGACCTTCCATCTGATTAGGTCAACAAGTCCCAAAATAGATGAGTCAACAAGTTGGACAGAAACCCACAAAAGGTATGATATTGACAATCCGCAAGTTCTAGATAATATTCTTGAAGACAAACTGACGTTATTCGACCTTTTCAAACTCTCAGCGGATGTGGATGAGATTAGTGGTGAGTGGGCGAACAACTTCAATCTGACGCTATCTAAGATATTCCCCTATCTTGACAAGATTGCAGACAATCTTGAAAATCTAGAGGAGGGGATTGTACAGACATTTGTTTGGTTGCTATCATTACGACCCGATGGTCTTATCGCTCAGAAAGCTGGTGAAAAGCGAGCTGAGGAGATTCGGGCATTGGCCGAGAAGACAATGAATGCTTGGAATCATAATAGGGGACCAATTGAGCTCATGATACACCTCGATGAGGAATTGAGGAAGGAAGGAAATCTACTGAATCCAGGGACCACGGCGGATCTTGTGTCTGCCGGGATATTCTGTAAACTGGTAGCCCTAGATTTTCCCTGAGATTCACCCTAGAACTCCGCTGAATACAACTGCAGCCAGAAGGAAAAGTAGGGCTGCGGACGGAATGAGCATCATCTGACCTTCTTTTCGTTTTCTCAATCGTGCTTCATTCCTTGGACCAAGATAGTAACCAAGGAGGAGGAGCACTCCGAGAATGACCATAAAACCCGCTAGTCCTTCGTGAGCCATTTTGTAACGCCTAGCTTTGTCAAACCAAGTGCGGTTATTAACATAATCATACAGTATCCTAGAAATGAGTGACACGTCGTAAACGAAATTCAAATGAGAACTTGTCTGAAGACGTGCTCGAACTTAACTCTCAGTTCTTTTGCGCGGATCATATCAGCAGCATAGAGAGGTTGCCGCATGTCAGTCAGGTTTGGTATCTTCTTGCACAGTTTCTGTCCCATTAGTTTTCTT